>CAZKHE010000098.1:0-16892 GCA_964552535.1 uncultured Enterobacteriaceae bacterium
ACATGGGCTGGGTGTTCACCAACCTCGAGAGCGCGCGCATGCCGCTCGCGCAGGTCTCCACGTTCACCCCCGGCGTGACGGACAACTACCGGCTGATGGCCGAGGTCCACAACGAGCTGATGGAGACCAACCCGCACCTCAAGGCGGAGTGGGACAAGGCCAACGCGATCTTCCTGGGCGCGATGGCGATCGATACCGTGCACCTCTTCACCAAGGCGCCGGTGAAGAGCGTCGCCGACATCAAGGGCCGCAAGCTCTCGGCCGCCGGCACCATCGGTGCGTGGATCAATGCGATCGGCGGCGTGGCGGTGGACGGCGCGCTGCCGACGTTCTACACCGACATCAAGAACGGGGTGTCCGAAGGCGGGATGACGGTCTCCACCGGCGCGCTCGGCGTGAAGCTCTACGAGGTGACCCCGTACATCACGCTGATGAACATGGGGACGTTCTACGCCGGCGCGCTCGCCATCAACAAGGACAGCTTCAACAAGCTGCCCCCCGAGGTGCAGAAGGTGGTGCGCGAGGTCGGCCGGGAGTACACGGCGAAGGTGTCCGAGGGCGTGGATCGCGCCTACCAGACGGCGTTCAAGGTGTTTCGCGACCAGACCAACCCGCCCGTGACGATCACCGAGATGCCCGCCGAGGAACGCCTCAAGATGTTCCAGTCGATGCCGAACATCGCGGAGGGCTGGGTGAAGGCCAACGAGGCGCGCGGCCTGCCGGCCCGGCAGGTGCTGAACGACTACATGGAGCTGATGCGCAAGCGCGGCGCGACGCCCGCCAGGAACTGGGACAAGCAGTGAGCTGGAACCTTCTCTCGTACCGTGCCGACGACGGCCGCCCGCGCGCGGGCGTCGCCGTGGGCGACCGGCTGTACGACGCGGCCGCGCTGGCGGACCGCGCCGCGTACGCCACGACCCTCGACGTGCTGCAGGACTGGGACGCGGCCCGCACCCGCTTCGACGCCGCGGCCGGTGGACCCGCCGCGGGCGGACGCAGCCTCGACGGCGCGGTGCTGCTCGCGCCGGTCCTGTATCCGGGCGCGATCTTCTGCGCCGGCGCCAACTACACCGATCACATGGAGGAGATGGCGCGCGTGATGGGCCTGCCGCGGGAGCGCGATCCGCACGAGGCCGGTCTCAAGCCGTGGCACTTCCTCAAGACCTCGCGCGGATCGGTCACGGGCCCCGGCGAAGCGGTCCGGATCCCGGCGTACGCGAAGCTGCTGGACTGGGAGATCGAGCTCGCCGCGGTGATCGGCCGCACCTGCCGGGACGTGCCCGTCGAACGCGCGCTCGACTGCGTGGCCGGCTACACGATCGCGAACGACCTGTCGGCGCGCGACCACGTGAAGCGCGACGGCGTGCCCGACGGCTCGCCGTTCAAGTGGGACTGGGTGAGCCAGAAGTGCTTCGACGGCGCGTGTCCGCTGGGGCCTTGGATCGTGCCGGCCGCGGCCATCGCCGATCCGCAGAATCTCGCGCTGAAGCTCTGGGTCGGCGACGAGCTGATGCAGGACTCGCACACCAGCCGGATGATCTTCAGCGTGGCCGAGCAGATCGCGCATCTCTCCACGCGCATCACGCTGCAGCCCGGCGACCTCGTGCTCACCGGCACGCCGGCCGGCGTGGGCATGGCGAAGCGGCGCTTCCTGCAGCCCGGGGAGACGGTCCGGATGTGGATCGAAGGCATCGGGGAGCTCGTGCACGCGGTCGCGTAGCGCCGCGCGCCGCGGCCGGACCTGGCCCTGGTTCGCGGACCTAGCCCTGGTTCGACTTGACGCTGGTCGCGTCGCGTACCGGCACGTTCGCGAACCACGCCCGCAGGCGCGCCTGGTACACCGGATCCCCGAGCCGCGGCCACGCGGTGCGGGTGAACGCCGGCGCCCCGTCGAGGCGCGCGCGCGGCAGGCTGGCGCGCAACTCGCCCGAGTCCATGCGCATGAACGCCCGCAGCGGCAGCGGAACGAGCCTCGGGTCGCCGTCCAGGGCCGGGACCTGCACCACGGCGTAGCGGATGGCGAGGTCGTCGAAGCTCGCCACGAGATCCTCGATGCGACCGAGCGGGCGGCCTTCCAGGTCGATCACAGCCGTGCCGAGGAGCTCGCGCGCGGCCACCACCCGCGCGGGCGAGGCGGGCGGATCGCGGCGCGCCGAGGGTGAGCGGCGTACCGCTTCGAGCCCGCGGTCGCGCGGCAGCAGTCCCTCCAGCGGCAGCTCGCGGCGCGACGCCTCGTCCAGGATCACCGCCACCACGCGGTCGTTGTTGAGGTCGAGGGCGACGTCCACGACGCGGCCCAGCTCCCGCCCCTCGACGTCGATGACGGTCTGGCCGAACAGCGTAGTCAGGCGCACGTCGCGGCTCGTCGCGACGTCCGCATTCTGCGCGGGGATGCGGATCGGGGCGGTCTCGCCGACGGACGGCTGCGCCGCGGCGACCGGCACGAGCAGCGCGAAGCCGACGGCGGCGAACAGGGCGTTCATGGAAGCTCCTCCCGGGCTCGGGGATCGATCAGCGAGCCGTCGCAAGAGCCGCGCCATGCCGGCGGGCCGCGGGTGCGCCGGCACGGCTATCATGCGCGGGCCTTCCGCGGAGCCCGCCGATGAACCGTCCATTGCCTGCCTACGACCTCACCCGCATCGTTCTCGGCGTGGTGTTCCTGTTCCTGCTCATCGCCGCCAGCCTGTGGGTGCTGCGCCCGTTCCTGCCGGCGCTCATCTGGGCCACGATGGTGGTGATCGCCACGTGGCCGCTGATGCGCGCGGTGCAGGCGCGCCTGTGGGGGCGGCGCGGACTCGCGGTGGCGGTGATGACGACGGTGTTCCTGCTCGTGTTCGTCGTGCCGCTGTGGTCGGCGCTGTCGGTGATCGTCGAGCACACCGACGACATGGGCGAGATCTCGCGGTCGTTCCTGGTGATGAAGCTGCCCGCGCCGCCGGAGTGGCTCGCAGGGCTGCCGCTGGTGGGGGAGCGGCTTGCCGCGTTCTGGACCGAGCTCGCGTCCTCGACGCCCGACCAGATCACCGAGAAGCTCCTGCCGTATGCGCGTGGCGCCGGGACGTGGGTGATGGTGCAGGCCGGCGGACTCGGCAAGATGGTCCTGCACTTCCTGCTGACGGTCGTCGTCGCCGCGATCCTGTACGCGAGCGGCGAGAGCGCGGCCGCGGCGGTGCGCCAGTTCGCGCGTCGGCTCGCCGGCGAGCGCGGCGAGAACGCCGCCGTTCTCGCCGGCAATGCCATCCGCGCCGTCGCGATGGGCGTCGTGGTCACCGCGATCGTCCAGTCCACGCTCGCGGGCATCGGGCTCGCCATCGCCGGCGTGCCCTTCGCCGGCCTGCTCACCGCCGTCGTGTTCGTGCTGTGCATCGCGCAGCTCGGGCCGTCGCTCGTGCTCTTTCCCGCCGTGGGCTGGCTCTACTGGCGTGGCGACGTCCTGTGGGGGACGGTGCTGCTGGTCTGGTCGATCTTCGTCGGGACGCTCGACAACGTGCTGCGCCCCTGGCTCATCAAGCGCGGCGCCGACCTGCCGCTGCTGCTGATCCTCGTCGGCGTGATCGGCGGGCTGCTCGCCTTCGGGGTGATCGGCTTGTTCGTGGGGCCGGTGATCCTCGCGGTCACCTACACGCTGCTGCAGGCGTGGATGGCGGAGACCGAGGCCGCGCCGGCGATTCCCGCCGCCACGCCGGCACCGCAGCGGGAGACGACGCCCGTCGGCCAGTGATGCCGGCGCGGCCGATCAGGCGTACGGCACACCCTGTGCGCCGGTGTAGAGCGCGTACACCGACATCCCGCACACCATGAAGAGGCGGTTGCGCATCGCCCCGCCGAAGCACAGGTTGGCGCAGCGCTCCGGCAGGCGGATGCGGCCGATCGGCTTGCCGAGCGGCGAGAACACCATCACCCCGTCGAGCTCCTCGCTCATCCCCCACCCGCACCACAGGTTGCCGTCCACGTCGCAGCGGATGCCGTCCGCCGTTCCCGGACCGCAGTTCACGAACACCCGCCGATTCGCGAGTGCCCGCCCGCCGTCCACCACGTCGAAGGCGTGGATGAGCCGCGACGGCGTCGCCCGGCTCTCGACCACGTAGAGCAGCGATTCGTCGGGCGAGAACGCGAGCCCGTTCGGTCCGGCGAGCTCGGCGACCGCTTTCGCGTCGCCGGTGCGCGGATCGAGCCGGTACACGTTCTGCGGCAGCTCCGGCGCGGCCCTGCGTCCCTCGTAGTCGTGCGCGATCCCGAAGGGCGGATCGGTGAACCAGACCGAGCCGTCCGACTTCACCACCACGTCGTTGGGCGAGTTGAGGCGCTTGCCCTGGAAGCGGTCCATCAGCACCGTGATCGAACCGTCGTACTCGGTGCGCGTGATGCGGCGCCCGCCGTGCTCGCAGGTGACCAGCCGCCCCTGGCGATCGCGGGTGTTGCCGTTCGCGTTGTGCGCGGGCTTGCGGAAGACGGACACCGCGCCGGTCTCCTCGTCCCAGCGCAGGATGCGGTCGTTGGGAATGTCGCTCCACACGAGGCAGCGCTGGTCGCCGAACCACACCGGCCCCTCGCCCCAGCGCGTGCCGGCCGCGATGCGTTCCACCGCCGCGTTCATGAGCCGGTACCGGCTGAAGGCGCCGTCGAGGACCTCGACCGCCGGATCGGGGTATCGCGAAGCGGGGCGCCACTCGGTCATGCGCCCCGCCTACTGCGCCATCAGCTTGATGACGCGCTCGGTGATGTCGATGCGCGGGTTCGAATACATCGTCGGCTGGAACACGATGTCGATCTTCTCCGACTCGGCGATCCTGCGCACCGCCGCGTCGGCCTTCTGGATGATGCCGCCGAACTCCTCCTTGCGGCGCCGCTCGAAGTCCTCGCGCGTCTCGGCCTGCTTGCGCTGGAACTCGCGGCTGAGCTCGCCGATCTCGCGCTCGCGCGCGCGCCGGTCGCCCTCGGAGAGGGTCACCGCGTCCTTCTGCAGCGCCTCCTGCAGGCGCTGCACGCGCCCGGCGAGGTCCTTGAGCTCCTGGTCGCGCCGCGCGAACTCCGACTCGATGCGCTTCTGCGCCGCCTGCGCCACCGGGGCCTCCCGGAGGATGCGGTCGAGGCTCACCACCGCGACGCGGGTCGAGCCGCCGGCGGCAGGGGCCTGGGCGGCCGCGGCTCCGGCGCCCGCCACCAGCGCGGCAGCCAGCGCCGCGCGAACCATCGATCGGATGTGCACGCAGCCACTCCTGTTTCCGGCCGACGCCGGACGATGATCCGATTCTACCCGCCCGGCGCTGTCCGCCGCCCTTCGGTCGCGCATAATGCGGCCAGCGGTACACAACCAGTCCAGTCCAACGGAGGAGGAAGCACCATGAAGCGACTCATCGCTACGCTGGCGCTCGCGTGCGCCGCGCTCGCCGCCATGCCGGCGGCCTTCGCGCAGGGGTATCCCGCCAAGCCGATCCGCCTGATCTGCCCGTTCCCACCGGGCGGCGCGGTGGACATCGCCTCCCGCGCCATCGCCGATGCGCTCACGAAGGTCACCGGCCAGAGCGTCGTGGTGGAGAACAAGCCCGGCGCGGGCGGCAACCTGGGCGGCGAGCAGGCGGCGAAGTCCCCGCCCGACGGCTACACGGTCTTCATGACCACCAGCGGCATCCAGGCGATCAACCCGTTCCTGTACCAGAGGATGCCGTTCGACCCGAACAAGGACTTCGCACCGGTGATCGCGCTGGTGTCGCTCTCCAACGTGCTGGTGGCGCACCCCTCGGTGAAGCCCGCGACGGTGAAGGAGTTCATCGCCGCGGCCAAGGCCGAGCCCGGCCGGATCACCGGCGCGTCGAGCGGCAGCGGCACCTCCATCCACATGTCGCTCGAGATGTTCAAGCACCTCACCGGCACCGACATCCTGCACGTGCCGTACAAGGGCAGCGCGCCCGCGGTGGCCGACCTCATCGGCGGGCAGGTGCAGATCATGTTCGACAACATCCCGTCCGCGCTGCCGCACATCAAGTCGGGCAAGCTGAAGGCGATGGCGACCACCGGCGCGAAGCGTGCCGCGGCGCTGCCGGAGCTGCCGACCATCGCGGAAGCCGGCGTCCCCGGCTACGAGTCGGGCGTGTGGTTCGGCCTCGTCGTGCCCGCCGGCACGCCGAAGGACGTGATCGACAAGCTCAACGCCGACGCGAGGAAGGCGATGGCGCTGCCGGATTTCCAGAAGCGCATGACCGACCTCGGCTACGAGCTCGTCGGCTCCACGCCCGCGGAGATGGGGCAGATGATCGAGGCCGAGCTGAAGCGCTGGGGCCCGGTGGTGAAGGCCTCCGGCGCGAAGGCGGAGTAGCGGTCAGGCGCGCCCATGCGGCGCGCCGAGATCCAGCGCCGGTCCGACCGGGACGATCCCCGACGGATTGATGCGCGTGTGGCTCGCGTAGTAGTGGCGCTTGATGTCGTCGAGCTTCACCGTGTCCGCGACGCCGGGCCACTGGTACAGCTCGCGCACGAAGCCCCACAGGTTGGGGTACTCGTAGACGTGGCGCAGGTTGCACTTGAAGTGGCCGTAGTACACCGCGTCGAACCGGATCAGGGTCGTGAAGAGGCGCCAGTCGGCCTCGGTGATGCGGTCGCCGGCGAGGTAGCGCTGGCGTGCGAGGCGCGCCTCGAGCCACTCGAGCGAGTCGAACAGGGCGCGCACGGCCTCCTCGTACGCCTCCTGCGACATCGCGAAGCCGGCCCGATAGACGCCGTTGTTGACGGTGGCGTACACGCGCTCGTTGACCGCGTCGATCTCGGGCCGCAGATCCTCGGGATAGAAGTCGTGCGGCGTCTTCGCCACCGCGGCGAACTCCCGTGACAGCATGCGGATGATCTCCGCGGACTCGTTGTTCACGATGGTGCCGCGCGCCTTGTCCCACAGGATCGGCACGGTCACCTTGCCGGTGTAGTCGGGGCGTGCCCGCCCGTAGACCTCGTGCAGCTTCACGGCGCCGGTCACCGGGTCGGGCGCGGCGAAGGTCCAGCCGTCCTCGCCCATGAAGGCCTCGACCGCGGACAGCGAGATCGCGTCCTCCAGCCCGAGCACCTTGCGGAAGATGACGGTGCGATGCGCCCAGGGGCACGCCCACGAGATGAACAGGTGGTAGCGGCCGGCCTCCGCGGGAAACCCCGAGCGCCCGTCGGCGGTCACGCCGTCGCGGAACGCGCTCTCCGCGCGCACGAAGCGGCCGGCGTGACCGGGAGTGCGCACGTCGCCGGGATGCCAGCGGCCGTCGATCATCATGCCCAAGCGAGTGCTCCTTTTCGTGCCGAAAGTGTGTCGCGCTTCCCTTTCGCGCGCGGTCGCGGCGACGGCATAATCCGCGCGTCACCAGCCACTGTAACGGCTGGATTCCATGTTGCAAGGCCTCTGTCCGCGCCGGGCAGGGCTGGGGGAAGAACGCAATGCGCAGTTTCCGCGCCGCGCTGGCCGCCGCCGTGTCGGCGGTCGCGCTCGCCATCGCCGCCGCACCGGCGGCGCTCGCCATCGAAGTGCCCGTCTGGATCCGCGCCGTCCCGGCGGGGAAGGCGATCGTGGCGCGCAACGACTACTACGCGCCGCTGCTGCTGGAGGTCGAGGTCTCCGGCGTCCGCGATGCCGTCGGAAGCACGGGCGGGCGGGTCACGGTGGTGGTGCCGCCGCGGCGCGAGATGCTGGTCACGACGATCCCCGCGGCGCGGCCCGACGTCGCGCCGAGCTTCACCTACCGCACCGTGTACTCGCTCGGCGATCCGCACGCGGAGCACGACGCCGCGGCGCTGTACCGGCTGCCCTTCGGCGACGGGCTGCGCTTCCGGGTGACCCAGGCGCCGGGCGGCGCGGTGCATACCCATCACACGCCGGACACCCATGACGCGATCGACTTCGGCATGCCGGCCGGCACGCCGGTGGTCGCGGCGCGCGCCGGGCGCGTCATGCAGGTGGTGCAGCACCACGGCGAGGGGCGCCCCGATCCGTCCTATCTCGACAAGGCGAACCTCGTGCGCATCGTCCACGACGACGGGACGTGGGCCGACTACGCCCACCTGCAGCGGGCGTCGGTGCGGGTGCGTCCCGGGCAGCGCGTCGAGGCCGGCGAGTTCCTCGCCCTGTCCGGCAACTCCGGATTCACCTTCGGCCCGCACCTGCACTTCGCGGTGAAGCGCAATCGCGGGGGCGAGATCGTGTCCGTGCCGGTGCGCTTCCACAACGCCGTCGTCGGGGTGTTCGAGGCGCGCACCGGCATGTCCGTCGCCGCCATCTACGGCACCCAGCCGAGCTTCGCGGGGCTCGCCGGCGAATGACCGTCGGGCTGGGCCTCGCGCTGTGCGCGATGCTCTGCTTCGGCCTCGCGGACCTGGTGTACAAGCGTGCGGCGGCCGCGGGCGCCGCCGCACACCGGCTGATCATGATCCAGGCGAGCTGCCTCGGCCTGTGCGTGCTCGCCTATGCGCTCGTCACCCGCACGCTCGTGCCGCACGCCGCGGCCTGGTGGGGCGCGGCTGCGGGCGTCTGTGCCTACACCGGCTATTACCACTTCGCGCGCAGCCTGCGGGCCGGCAACGTGAGCATCGTGGCGCCGGTGTTCCGGCTCAGCTTCACGCTCACGGCGGCGCTCGCGGTGCTGCTGCTCGGCGAGCCGCTCACCGCGCCGAAGGTCGCGGGCATCGCACTCGCGCTGGCCGCCGTGTGGCTGCTGCTCGGCGCGCCGGGTGAAGCCGCCGCCCCCGATCCGCGCGCCGTGCGCGCGGCCCTCGCGCGCGTCCTGCTCGCGACCGCGGCGGTCGGCGTGGCGAATCTGCTCTACAAGGTGGGCCTGCGCGGCGGGGCGACGGCGGGCACCATGCTCGTGGCGCAGGCGGCCTGCGTCATCGCGCTCTCGTCGTTCATCGCGCGCCGGCTGGACGGCGGCTTTCCGGTGAGCAGCCTCGAACTGCGCTTCGGCGCCACCACCGGCCTCGTGCTGGCGGCCGCCTTCGTCTTCATGATGGAGAGCCTCGCGCGCGGCGAGGCGAGCGTGCTCGTGCCGGTGGTGCAGATGGGCTTCGTGGTGACCGCGACGGCCGGGTTCCTCCTGCTCGGCGAGCGTTTCACCGCGCGCAAGGGCGTCGGGCTCGCGGTGGCGGTCGGCGCGCTCGCCAGCCTCGCCGCCGCCTGACGGTCCCGGCGCCGTCCCGAGGCGGCCGGGCGCATACAATTCCGGGCTGCACCCGGTCCGCGCCCGGCATCGCGCCGATAGCGATTCGGTATTGGCCCCGGACGGGGCCGCATCCTTAGACTTCGCGCGACCGAAACTGCGGCAGGCGACACCACGGAGGAAGCATGGCGACCTATCTCAAGCGGCGGCTCGACCGCACCGTCACGGACGCGAACGACGCCAAGGTGCGTCAGACCGTCGAGACCATCCTCGAGGACGTGAAGACGCGCGGCGACCAGGCGGTGCGCGAGCTTTCCCAGAAGTTCGACAAGTGGTCGCCGGCGAGCTTCCGCCTCGGCAAGGACGAGCTCGACGCGATCGTGCGCAAGGTCCCGGCGAGCACCATCGCCGACATCGAATTCGCGCAGACGCAGATCCGCAACTTCGCCCAGCACCAGCGCGCGGCGATCCGCGACATCGAGGTGGAGACGCTGCCCGGAGTGAAGCTCGGGCACCGCAACATCCCGGTGGAGAGCGTGGGCTGCTACGTTCCCGGCGGCCGCTACCCGATGGTCGCCTCGGCGCACATGAGCATCGTCACCGCGCGGACCGCGGGGGTGTCGCGCATCATCGCCTGCACCCCGCCGAACCAGGGGGAGCCGCACGCGGAGACCATCGCGGCGATGGTGCTCGGCGGCGCCGACGAGATCTACGTGATGGGCGGCGTGCAGGCGGTCGCCGCGATGGCGCTCGGCACGGAGACCATCAAGCCGGTGGACATGCTCGTCGGCCCCGGCAATGCCTACGTCGCCGAGGCGAAGCGCCAGCTCTACGGCCGCGTCGGCATCGACCTCTTCGCCGGACCGACCGAGATCCTCGTGGTGGCCGACGAGACCGCCGACGTCGAGATGATCGCCGTGGACCTGCTCGGCCAGGCGGAGCACGGCCCGACCAGCCCGGCGATCCTCATCACCACCTCGCGCGCGCTGGCCGAGGCGCTGCCGGCCGAGATCGAGCGCCAGCTCGCGATCCTGCCCACCGCCGACGTCGCGTCGATCGCGTGGCGCGACTACGGCGAGATCATCGTGGTCGATTCGCTGGAGGAGGCCGTGGTCGAGGCCGACAAGCAGGCCGCCGAGCACGTCGAGATCCTCACCCGCGAGCCGCGCTACTTCCTGGAGCGCATGCGCAACTACGGCGCGCTGTTCCTCGGCAAGGAGACCAACGTCTCCTACGGCGACAAGGTGATCGGCACGAACCACACGCTGCCGACCATGGGCGCGGCGCGCTACACCGGCGGGCTGTGGGTCGGCAAGTTCCTCAAGACCTGCACCTACCAGGAAGTGACGCCCGAGGCCTCGGTCACCATCGGCGAGTACTGTTCGCGCCTGTGCGCCATCGAGCGCTTCTGGGGCCACAAGGAGCAGGCGGACCTGCGCCTGCGCCGCTACGGCGGGCAGAACGTCGGGCTGGGTGCGAAGGCCGAGAAGGCGGCCTGATGCCGGCGCTCGACGGCCGCGTCGCGCTGGTCACTGGCGCCGGACGCGGCCTGGGGCGGGCCTGCGCGCTCGCGCTCGCCGCCGAGGGGGCGGAAGTGCATCTGGTGGCGCGCAGCCGCGACGAGCTCGACGCACTGGCTGCGGAGATCGCCGCCGCGGGTGGGCGCGCCCAGGCGCTGCCGTGCGACGTGACCGACGGCGCGGCAGTGCGCCGTGCCTTCGAGGCGGTGCCGGTGCTCGACGTGCTGGTGAACAACGCCGGCGGCAACGTCCCCGAGCCGTTCGTGGAGGTGAGCGAGGTGCACCTGGACCGGCTGCTCGATCTGAACGTCCGCGCCGCGTTCCTCGTCGCGCAGGCGGCGGCGCGACGGATGCTTGCGCATCCGGATCGGCGCGCGCGCGGCGCGTCGATCGTGAACATGTCGAGCCAGATGGGCCACGTCGGCGCCGCCAACCGCACCGTCTACTGCATGACCAAGCACGCGATCGAGGGGCTCACGAAGGCGATGGCGGTGGAGCTCGCGCCGCAGGGCATCCGCGTGAACACGGTGGCGCCGACGTTCGTGGAGACGCCGATGACCGCGCCGATGTTCGCGCGGCCCGAGTTCGGTCGCTGGGTGCTCGACCGCATCCCGATGGGACGCGTCGGCACGCCGGAAGAAGTGGCCGCGGCGGTGGTGTGGCTCGCCTCGCCGGCGGCGGGCCTCGTCACCGGGACGAGCCTGAAGGTGGACGGCGGCTGGACCGCGCAGTAGGGTTGCGCCGCACCAGCGCGCGGCCGGCTACTCCTCGTCGTCGAAGTCCTCGCCCGCCGCCTCCGGCTCGGGCGTATCCACGACGATCGCGCCGCGCGAGCACGCGGTGAGCTGCTCGAACAGCGTCGGGAAGCGCGGGACCGACTCGCCGGCATTGAGGGGGCGTTTCAGGTGACGGAAACCGGCAGAGGCGGGAAGGTTCTCGACGTGCATTGCATCCTCCGACTGTAGGCTGGGTGTGGGCGCGAGGCGACGTCGCAAAGTTAGGCCGGTATGGTGCTGTTGTCCGTGAAGAGTTTCACTTAAACGGCTAAACCGCAAGACTATTCGTGCATTCGTCCGCCGCTGCTATGCTGCCTCCATGAAGGTTCTCCCGGCCGACGTCGTCATTCCCGAGCACGAGGTCGAACTCATCGCCATCCGCGCACAGGGCGCCGGCGGGCAGAACGTCAACAAGGTGTCGAACGCGGTGCACCTCCGCTTCGACGTCCGCGCATCGTCCCTGCCGGAGGCGTGGAAGGCGCGTCTCCTGGCGCGGCGCGATCAGCGCGTCACCGACGAAGGCGTGGTGGTGATCAAGGCCCAGCAGCACCGCAGCCTCGAGAAGAACCGGGAGGAGGCGCTGGCCCGGCTGCGCGAGCTCGTGGCCGCCGCGGCGACCGTGCCGCGCGCGCGTCGACCGACCCAGCCGAGCAAGGCCGCCAAGCGGCGCCGGGTGGACGAGAAGGTGCGGCGCGGCGAGGTCAAGGCGCTGCGCGGGAAAGTGCGCGACTGAAGGCGAGGGGTCGGGCGATATTGCGGTCGCGACGCGGCGGGAAGGGCCCAGCATCGGCCCGGGTTGCCGGCCGTGTCGGCCGCGGCGGACACCAGGATCGGGTTTCGTCCGACGCCTCGCGGTCTCCGGATTGCTCGTATGTGGCCATGACACGTACCGGAGACCTTTCCATGCACCGAACCATGACCGCCGCGCTGGCCGCGGCATGCCTCGGCGTGGCGTCCCTCGCGGACGCTGCGGACCGGAAACCGGCCGATGCCAAACCCGATCCCCTGCAGGCGCGCACCGGTGCGACGCAGGAAGGACGCGTCAGCTGGTACGGCCCGGGCTTCGCCGGGCGCAAGACCGCCAGCGGCGAGCGCTTCGATCCGCGCGCGCTCACCATGGCCCACCGCACGTTGCCGCTCGGAACGAGGGTGCGCGTCGAGAATCCCGAGAACGACCGCAGCGTCGTGGTCCGCGTGAACGACCGCGGCCCGTACGCGGGCGGGCGCGTCGCCGACCTCTCGCGGGCCGCTGCCGAGCGGATCGGCATGGTGGAGGAAGGCGTGATCGAGGCGCGCCTGCGCGTCGTCGCGCCGCCGCCGCGCGGCGACGATTCGTAGCCGCCGCGGCGGGCGCCCGATGCCGGGCGCCCGTTGCACCGTCAGCGCGTTCCCGCGCCCGCGGGCGAGCTGCCTGCGGCCGGGCGCGACGAACCTGCCCCGGCAGAACGCTCCATCTCCTTCACCTTCGCCTGGATCGACTGCGCCATGCGGTGGTGCTCTTCGAGGATCGGGAGGTTGGCGGCGGCGAAGTTCTTGACGTCCGGGTCCTTGGCGTCCTTCGCCGCCTCGCGGAACTGCTCGACGTCCTTCTTGTGGTCGTCGACCATCGCCGCCATGTACTCGCGGTCGAACTGGTCGCCCGACATCTTCGACATCTTCTCCATCATGCGCTTGTGCTTGCCGTCGGTCTCCTTCGGCAGCGCAAGGCCCTTCTGCTGCGCGATCTGCATCAGCTGCTGGTTCGCCTTGGTGTGATCCTGCACCATCCGCTCGCCGAACTGCTTCACCTCCGGCGACTGCGCCTTCTGCCCGGCGACGCGGCCGAGCGCGACCTCGGCGATGCCGTGCTGCGCGGCGGTTTCCATGAACTTGCGGTCGGCCGACGACAGGGACTGCGACTTCTCGCCGGCGGCCGTGCGGCCCGGTGCGCTGGGGGTGGTCTGCGCGACGGCGGTGAGGCCGAATCCGGCGGACAGGACGGCGACGGCGGCGAGCTTGAGGACGGGGGTCTGCATAGGGATGGCTCCTGGATCGATGGGCTTGGGCTCCGGCCTGGTGACCCCTTCCCAGCAAGCACCGGACCCGCTCGACCCTGCTCGCGGCGCGGGCTAGGCGTCCCGCACGTACGCGGCCATCCGGTGCCGCGTAGCCGCGTCGGGCAACGGACCCTCGCCGGCCGCGAGGTCATCGGTCATGTGCGAGGCATCGCCCGTGCCCGGGATCACGCAGGTCACCGCCGGGTGGGCGAGGATCCACTTGAGGAAGAACTGGCCCCAGCTGGTGCAGCCGAGCTCGCCGGCCCACGGCGGCAGCGGGCGGCTGCGCACACGCCGCAGCAGCGCGCCCTGGCCGAACGGCCGGTTGACCAGCACCGCGGTGCCGCTGTCCCGGGCCGCCTTCAAGACGGTGTGCTCCGCCTCCGGCTCCCCGATCGAGTAGTTGACCTGCACGAAGTCGAAGCCGCCGGCGGCGACGACCCGCTCGAGCTCCGCGTGCGCGCCCGCGTGGTAATGCGTGACGCCGACGTAGCGGACGCGCCCCGCGGCCTTCCACTCCGCGAGTGTGGCCGCATGGGTGCGCCAGTCGACGAGGTTGTGGATCTGCATCAGGTCCATGCGCTGCACCCGCATGCGGCGGAAGGAGGTCTCCATCTGCGCGATGCCCTCGCGCCGGCCGGTGGTCCACACCTTGGTGGCGTAGAAGAAGCGCTCCGGTGTGCCGAGCTCGGCGACAAGATCGCCCACCGCCTCCTCGGCGCGCCCGTACATCGGCGAGCTGTCGATGACGCGCCCCGGCGCGGCGGCGCCGAGGGTCCGCACGACCTCGCGCAGGGACGCGCGTGCGGCGTCGCGCGGGCCGACGTCGAACGCCTGCCACGTGCCGAGGCCGACGGCCGGGAGCGGCTCGCCGCTCGCGGGAATGGTGCGCTGGAGCATGGGTGCGATAGATTGTCGTGATTGCGATCGAAAGAGGGTACTCCATGGCCGCCGCGACACGCACCCGCTACGCGCTCTACTACTGGCCCACGATCCAGGGACGCGGCGAGTTCGTGCGCCTCGCGCTCGAGGAGGCCGGTGCCGCCTATGCCGACGTCGCGCGCGAGCACGGCCCGGGCAAGGGCGTGCCCGCGATGCTCGCGCTGATGAAGGACGGCGGCCGCGCGCCGTTCGCCCCGCCGTTCCTGCGCGCCGGCCGCGTGCTCGTCGCGCAGACGGCGAACATCCTCCAGTTCCTCGGCCCGCGGCTGGGCCTCGTGCCCGCCGGTGAAGCCGAGCGGCTGTGGGCGCATCAGGTGCAGCTCACCATCGCGGACTTCCTCACCGAGGTCCATGACACGCATCATCCGGTGGCGGTGAACCTCTACTACGAGGATCAGCGCGCGGAGGCGCTGCGGCGCACGCGCCACTTCCTCAAGGAACGGGTGGCGAAGTACCTCGGCTGGCTGGAGCGGGTGGCGGGGACGGGACGCTACGCGCTCGGCGCGCGCGTGAGCTACGTCGACCTCTCGCTGTTCCAGGTGGTCGAGGGCATGCGCTACGCCTTTCCCCGCACGATGAAGCGCCACGAGCGGCGGCTGCCCCGGCTGGTGGCCCTTCGCGACCGCGTGGCCGCACGGCCGAACGTCGCCGCCTATCTCGCCTCGCCGAGGCGCATCCCGTTCAACGAAATGGGGATCTTCCGGCGCTATGCGGAGCTGGAGGCGTGAAGCTCACTTCTGCGCCGCCACGGTCGCACCGCCGAGGCCGTCCGCGGTGAAGGTGAGCATCACGTCGGTCTCCGCGCCGCACACGTCGAAGGTCCAGATCTCGCGCCAGCTGCCCTGCATGAGATAGGACTGCTTCAGCTCGGCGCCGGCGAGCGGCAGCCAGATGGCCTTCTCGATCGGTCCCACCCGCTGCGTCTTGACGGGCTTCGCCGCGGCGCAGTCCTTCTTGGTGCGATCCTTCTCCGCAGCAGCCGCGATCGCGGCGGTGCGGCCGGCCTCGATCACGTCGTCGAAGATGCGGACCGTGACGAGCGTCGGGCCCAGCGCATCCAGCGCCGCGAGCCGCTTGCGGAGATCGTCCATGATCGGCGGCCGCTTGGCCATCCGGTCGAGCGCGGCCATCGCGCGCTGGCGGTTTCCCTCGCCCACGTTGTCGGCATAGAACCCCGCGAGCGAGAGCTGCGCCTGCTCGTGCCCCTGTGCCGCCGACTTGCCGAGCATGTCGTACGCCGCCATCTCATCCTCGCGATCGGCGATGGGCCGCGCCGCCAGCGCCTTGTAGCGCTGCGCGTCGACCTTGCCCTGCGCATCGACGTAGTTGAGCTCCGGCTGCGCGACGGTCGCGGCGTAGACCACGAACTGCGCGTCGGCGTTGCCCGCCGCGGCGCCCTTCTCGGCCCACTGCTTCGCCTCGCGCAGGTCGGCCACCGATTTCGCGGTCTGCAGCTGCACGCGCGCGAGCGGGGCGAAGGCGCGGACGTCACCCGACTGCGCGGCGGCGCGCAGCTCGGTGAGCGCGGCGGCCGCATTGCCGCGCTTCAGCGCGTCCATGCCCTTGTCGAAGTTGGCGAAGGCGCTGCTGGCAGCGGCGACGAGACAGGCGAGGAGGAGGGTGCGCATGCGGGCAGTTTAACGGAGGGGCGCCCGGCCGGCGGCGCGGCGTGCCGCCTTCCGGACCGCATCCGGCCCGGCGCGACCGCCCGACCGGACACCCTGCGGCGCCGCCCCTACTGACCGGCCGACGCCGCCGCAGCAGTGCCCCGCTTCAGCGCCGCCATGTCCTCCGTGGGCCGCAGCTCCGGGGCGCATGCGCCGGTCGCTTCGGCAGGGGCGGCGATGGTCGGGCCGAGCACCGGTGCGAGCGTCTTCAGGATCTGCACCGGCAGGCCGCTGGTGAAGGCGAACTGGTCGGCTTCCGGGCCCCGCACGTAGGCGGTCAGCGTGCCGAAGTGACGCTCGCCGAGGAAGAACACGAAGGTCCCGGAGCGGCTCACCACCTCGGAGGTGAGCACCACCCCGCCCTTGCCGTAGGTCTCGAAGCGATGGTCGCCGGTGCCGGTCTTGCCCCCGACCCTGATCGGCTTGCCGTCCGCCCCTCGGAACACGCCGCGGAGTCGCGTGGCGGTGCCGTGCTCGACGACTTCGTTCAGCACCTGCCGCGTGAGACGCGCGACCGCAGGCGGCAGCACCTGCTCGCCGGTCGCCGGCACACGCGAGAGGATGGTCTCGTAAGGCGTGCCGCGCGCGAAGTGCAGGCGCTCGAGACGCACGGTGGGCATGCGCACGCCGTCGTTGACCAGTATCCCCATCAGTTCGGCGAGCGCCGCCGGGCGGTCCGCGGAGGCGCCGAGCGTGGTGGCGTACGAGGGCACGATGGAGGCGAACGGATAGCCGAGCCGGGCCCAGGCCTTGTGCACTTCCAGGAACGCTTCCATCTCGATGAGCTGGCGGATGCGCGCATCCTGCGCGTTCTTGTTGCGCGTGC
>CAZKHE010000099.1:0-16878 GCA_964552535.1 uncultured Enterobacteriaceae bacterium
GCTTCTTGAGCGTCCAGGAGATGATCGAGAACTGCGCGTCGAAGATCCACCAGAAGGCGATCGCGGACAGCACCGTCGGCACGATGAACGGCAGGAGCATGATCGCGCGGATGAAGGACTTCACCACGATGTTCTTGTTGAGCAGCAGTGCAAGCCACAGGCCCAGCGCGAACTTGAAGACGCTCGCCACCGCGGTGTAGACCAGCGTGTTGAACACGGACAGCCAGAAGATCGAGTCGTCGGCCAGCGACCGGAAGTTGTCCAGCCCGATGAACTCGCCCGGCCGGCCGATCTTGGTGTCGGTGAGCCCGAGCCATGCGCCCAGCCCCAGGGGGTAGGTGAGGAAGACGAGCAGGATGGCCGCAGCCGGCCCCATGAAGAGGATGCCGAGCAGATGACGGTTGTTCCCCAGCGATCCCACCCCTAGTCTCTCCTTGACCCGCCTGTGCCAGCGCTTGGCGAGTCGCACAGCGACTCGCCGCGCTCCCCCCGCTCGCGCACCTTCGTCACCCGTCGAGGGGGACGAGGGTGCCCGCCGGATTGAGCGTCAACGGGTTGACGCTCGAATCCGGCGAGAGATGGCGTCGTCCCCGACGACGCTATACCTTGTAATAGCGCTGCGCCCGCTTCTCCGCCCGCTCGATCGCCTCCTTCACGGGCCGCTGCCCGGACGCGGCCTCGGCGATCATGTTCACCACCACGAAGTCGGCCATCGCGCCCGCCGACGCGTACCCCATCTTCCCGGAGTAGCCGTTCCACAGCATCACGCGCATCGCGTCGCGATAGGGCGTGTGCTTCGGATCGACGGTCCAGATCGGATTGGCGTCGTAGGCCTTCAGCGGATGGGTGACGTAGCCGATCGCCGCCTCCTGCCAGGGCCCGTACTGCTCCTGCTCCATCATGAACGTCAGGTACGCCTTGGCCGCCTGCGGGAACTTGGTGTACTTGAAGATCATCTGGTTGAAGAAGAGATTCAGCTCGGTCGGCTGGCCGGTGGCGCCCACCGGCATGTTGTAGTGCTGGATGTCGGCTGCCATCTCCTTCACCTTCGGATCGGTCGAGCTCTTGGCCGCGTAGTACACCGAGATGCCGTTGGCGGTGAGGCTGATCTGGCCGTCGAGGAACGCCTTGTTGTTGTTGGGGTCGAGCCACGACAGCGTGCCGGGTATGAACGTCGCGTACAGCTCCTTCGCGTACTCGAGCGCCTGCGCCGTCTGCGGGCTGTTGATCACGACGTTGCCCTTGTCGTCCACCAGCTTGGCGCCGTGGGCCCACAGCAGCCAATGGCACCAGACGTTGCCGTCGCCGGTCGCATTCCCGAGCGCGAAGCCGGCCGGCGTGCCCTTCGCCTTCATGTTCTGGCACAGCTTGAGGAAGCCGGGCAGGTCGCTGGGGAACTTGTCGAAGCCCGCCGCCTTCATGTGGCTGTCGCGCACCACCAGCGCGTTGCCCGCGCAGCCGAGCGGCAGCGCGACCCAGCGGTTGTTGTGCTTGAGGTACTTCTCGCACACGTCGAACCAGCCGCCGTACTTCTTGCCGAGATAGTCGGCGACGTCGGTGACGTCGAGCAGCTTGTCCGGATACAGCAGCGCATCGTCGAACGTCGAGAGCACGATGTCGGGGCCGGAGTTGACGTTCGCCGCGACGGCCGCCTTCGGCCGCACGTCCTCCCAGCTCTCGTTGTCCACGCGGACCTCGACCCCGGTGGCCTTCGTGAACTTCTCGGTGTTCTTCATCCACATGTCCTCGTCGCCGGCGACGAAGCGCTTCCACCGCAGCACGCGCAGGCGCGCGCCCTTCTCCGGGGAGAGCTTCGGCGCGGCCACGTTCGCCGCCTTCACCTGCGCCGCCGCCTCGGTGCCGACGGCCGCGCCGGCCGCCACGCCGGCGGACAGCTTGAGGAAACTCCGACGATCGATGCTGCTCATGCGTTCTCCTCCTTGGGGGGTGGTGGGATGCCGCGCTAGCGGAGACGCGCTCCGTCCGTGCGGTCGAAGAGATAGGTCAGGGTCGGCGCGAGGCGGATCACCTCGCCGGGACGGAAGACGTGGCGTTCGCGCACGATGGCGGCGATCTCGTGACCCGCGACCTTGCAGTAGATCTGCGTGTCCGCGCCGGTGGGTTCCACGACGATCACCTCGGCGGGGACGCCGTCGTCGCGCACCGCGAGGTGCTCGGGACGCACGCCGAGCGTGATGTCGCGGCCTTCGGCGAGGCCCGGGGCGTCGGGTGCACGCATCCGCACGCCCTCGCCCAGCGCCACCTCGAAGCCGGCGCCGTTCCGCTGCAGGCGCCCGGGCATGAAATTCATCGCCGGCGAGCCGATGAAGCCGGCCACGAAGAGGTTGGCCGGGTTGTCGTACAGCTCCAGCGGCGCCCCCTGCTGCTCGACGATGCCGCCGTTCATCACCACGATCTTGTCGGCCATGGTCATCGCCTCGATCTGGTCGTGGGTCACGTAGATCGAGGTGGTCTTCAGCCGCTGGTGCAGCTCCTTGATCTCGGTCCGCATCGCCACGCGCAGTTTCGCGTCGAGGTTGGAGAGCGGCTCGTCGAACAGGAACACCTGCGGGTCGCGGACGATCGCGCGGCCCATCGCCACGCGCTGGCGCTGGCCGCCGGAGAGCTGCCGCGGATAGCGTTCGAGGTAGTCGGTGAGGCCGAGGATCTTCGCCGCTGCGGCCACCCGCTCCCGCACGTCGTCCCGGCTGCGCCCGGCGAGCTTCAGGCTGAAGCCCATGTTGTCCGCGACGGTCATGTGCGGATAGAGCGCGTAGTTCTGGAACACCATCGCGATGTCGCGTTCCTTGGGCGGAACGTCGTTCACCACGCGGCCGCCGATCGCGATCTCGCCCGCCGAGATTTCCTCGAGGCCCGCGATCATCCGCAAAAGGGTGGACTTGCCGCAGCCCGAAGGGCCGACGAGCACGCAGAACTCGCCGTCCGCGATGTCGACGGAGACGCCGCGAATCACGTGCGTCCGGCCGAAATGCTTCTCGGCACCGCGAATGTTCACGGCGGCCATGCGGCGCTTCCCTCCTCCGGTTTGCTCGCCGCGCTTCTCGCATCGCCTGGACGGCGCCGGGTGCGGTCGAGCGGCCGATGCTAGACCCGGCCACCCGGCGTGTCAAACCGGTCCTCGCACCCCCGCGGGGCAACCCGGGCGGCCCTGCAACCGTCTGTTTTAGAGGCGATTTCGCTGAAAAAGCAGCTTTCCGGCGAGGCCCGCTGCTATAATCCGCCGCTTTCCGACACAACAACGATGAAGGACAGGGAGGAACGCAGGTGCCTGGGCGCCTCGAAGGCAAGACCGCCTTCATCACCGCCGCCGGCCAGGGCATGGGCCGGGCCGCCGCCGAGGCATTCGCGCGCGAGGGCGCGCGCGTCTGGGCCACCGACATCGACGCCGGCCTGCTCGCCGCGCTCGACGCGCGCGACGGCATCCGCACCCGCGTGATGGACGTGACCGATGGCGGCGCCGTCCAGCGGGTCTGCGCCGAGGCCGGCACGGTCGACGTCCTGTTCAACTGCGCCGGCTACGTCGCGCACGGCAACCTCATGGACTGCAGCGAAGCCGACTGGGACCGGAGCTTCGACATCAACGTGAAATCGATGTACCGCGTCACCCGCGCGCTGCTGCCCGGCATGCTGGCGCAGGCGAGGGGCTCGATCATCAACATGAGCTCCATCGCCTCGTCGGTGAAGGGCCTGCCCAACCGGCTCGCCTACGGCACCACGAAGGCTGCGGTGATCGGCTTCACCAAGGCGATCGCCGCCGACTATGTGAAGCAGGGCATCCGCTGCAACGCCGTCTGCCCGGGCACCGTCGACACCCCGTCCCTGCAGGGCCGCATCAACGCGCTGCCCGATCCGGTGCAGGCGCGCCGCGACTTCGTCGCGCGCCAGCCGATGGGGCGGCTGGGCACCGTGGAGGACATGGTGCCCCTGTTCGTTTATCTCGCCTCCGACGAGTCGTCGTTCGCCACCGGCGTCGCGTTCTCGGTCGACGGCGGCATGACGATCTGAACAAGCACCAATCTGAACCAGGCACCAACCGCAACGGGAGCTAGAAGATGAAACTGTGTCGCTTCGGTAAGAACGGCTACGAGAAGCCGGGGATGATCGATTCGCAGGGGACGCTCCGGGACCTGTCCGGCGTGATCGCGAACATCGACCAGGACACGATCTCTCCGAAGGGGCTCGCGAAGCTCCGCAAGATCCGTCCGGAATCGCTGCCGCTGGTGCGCACCGAGCCGCGGCTCGGCGTGCCCTACACCGGCATCACCAAGTTCGTGGCGATCGGCCTGAACTACAGCGATCACGCGGCCGAGGCCGGCCTGCCGATTCCGTCGGAGCCGGTGGTGTTCATGAAGGCGACCACGTCGATCTGCGGACCGTACGACGACACGATCCAGCCCAAGGGCTCGACCAAGCTCGACTGGGAGGTGGAGCTCGCGATCGTCATCGGCACCAAGGCGCAGTACGTGCCCGAGGAGACGGCGCTCGACTACGTGGCCGGCTACACCATCGTCAACGACGTCTCGGAGCGCAGCTACCAGCTCGCCACCAGCCAGTGGGACAAGGGCAAGGGCTGCGACACCTTCGGCCCGATCGGCCCGTGGCTCGTGACCACCGACGAGATCACCGATCCGCAGACGCTCGGCATGTGGCTCGACGTCAACGGCGAGCGCATGCAGACGGGCAACACCAAAACGATGATCTTCTCGTGCGCGAAGATCGTCTCGCACGTCTCCAACTACATGACGCTGATGCCCGGCGACATCATCACCACCGGCACGCCGCCCGGCGTCGCGCTCGGCATGAAGCCGAATCCCCGCTGGCTGCAGCCCGGCGACGTGGTCACCCTCGGGATCGACGGGCTCGGCGAGCAGCGCCAGAAGATCGTGGCCTGGACCGGCAAGTAGCCGAATCCCCCGAAGCGAAAAAGGCCGGCTGACCGCCGGCCTTTTTCATTGGTGGGGCGGGCGCCGGCGTCACTGCACCGTCGCGTGCTCCGCGTGCAGGACGAATGCGCGCGACTCCTCGGCGGGCCGCACGCGCAGGCCGTCGTGGCCGTAGGCCACATCCTCGAACCCGGTGCCGTGGAAGGACAGCGCCCAGGACGCGGCGGAGAGGACCTTGCCGGCGTCCTCTTGCGAGAGCGCGGCGAGCCGCGGGAGCATGCGCTGCACCTCGTGCACCGGGCGGCGCCACATCAGCTTGCCTTCCCGGGCGAGGCGCTCGATGTCGAGCACGACGTCGGCGTAGGCGGCCGGGCCGCCGTCGCCGACCAGCGAATCGCGGCACGCCTCGACCAGCCGTTCCTCGTAGGGGAGCTCGTCGAGCGGGCGGATCTCCTCCTGCATGCGCATCGCCTGCATGAGCACGTAGGCGAGGCAGTCCGCGACGTCGCCGGTGGCGGCGCGCGACTGGATCGCCTCGCTCACCTCCACGAACACCGCGGCGTCCTGCACGCTGCCGTATTCCAGCGAGACTCGCGCGTAGAGATCGTCGGCGCCGGCGAGGTCGAGCACGAGCAGGCGCGCGGCGTCGGGGACGGCCTTCACCGAGGTGAAGACATGGCCGCGCAGGAGCGTGCGGATCTTGTCGAGCATCACCGACATCGCGCCGCCGAGACCGAACGCGTACACGTGGTCGCTCACGATGCGCTCGGTGCCGATGACGCTGATGTGGAAGCACTCCGGCGCATCGACGCCGCGGGCGATCAGGGCGCGCCAGTCGGTCGCGCCGTGCATTTCGGCCACCGCCTGCCGCGCCTGCGCCGCGTCGAGGAGGATGCCTCGGTGCCGCAGGTGCTCACGGAGTCGATCGGCCTGGCGTTCGTAACGGAGCGTGGCGCTGCGGATGAGGTCGTTCATGGCCCGCCGAGGATAGGCCGTTCGTCGTAGGGCGACTATGAACTTTTGCCGCCCGCTTCACGGCCCTCGCGGCGGCGAGGAAATAGTTGCCCGGGGTGTCGCAACGGCGACGTGTCGTCACCAGGTCATGCACGCCGCGTTGAGGATTCCGACCGCGAGCGACAGCGCACCGAGGAACACGCCGTGAGCGACGTTGCCGGCGGGAATGCCCGATGCGATGCCGGGCAGCAGTGCGCGCGCGACGCCATAGCCGGCGACCTGGACGACGAGCGCGATTGCGCCCCAGATCGCCATGTCGGCGAGGTTCACGCTGTGCGCGACCGCGCTGGCGAGGGGCAGGACGAAGCCGATGAGCGCGCCGGACAGGCTCGCCGCCGCCGCCGCGTTGCCGGCGCGGATGAGCGCGAACTCCCGGTACGGCGTGACGCGCACGTAGATGGCGAGGAACAGCGCCACCAGCGCGATCGAGGCGGCGAAGTACACGGCGAAGTCGTCGAAGCCGGCGAGCGTCAGGCGGATGAAGTCCATGGCGTCCTAGTCGAAGTAATGCGGAACGAAGCGGCTGGTGTTGCGGGTGATCGGCGTGTCGTCCTCGCGCATCCCGATGCCCGCGGCGGCATCGCCGACGATCCACGCGCCGATCACCGCGTACTGGCCGTCGAAGACCGGCAGCTGGGCGAACGCCTGGTACACCCAGCCCTCGGCGCCGTACGCGCCCGGCGAGACCATCGCCCCGCCGGCGCGGCGCAGGGCGACGTTGGCGCCTTCCCGCGAGAGGATCGGCTTGCGCACGTAGTCGCCGCGGATGCGGGCGGGGTCGAGGAACGCCGGCAGCAGGTTCGGATGGCCGGGGAAGAGCTCCCAGAGGATCGCGAGCAGCGCCTTGTTGGAGAGCATCGCCTTCCACGGCGGCTCGATCCACCGGCAGGGCTGGAGCAGGAGGTGCGGCGCGAAGTCCTCGCGCATCAGCCATTCCCAGGGGTAGAGCTTGAAGACGCTCGCCAGGGCGCGCTCGGCGGGGTCGACGAATGCGCGCCGGCGCGCATCCCAGCCGATCTGCTCCACGAACACATGCGACGTCTCCCAGCCCGCCTGGATCGCGGTGTCGCGCAGGTACTCGACGTTGCCCAGGTCCTCGGCGTTGTCCTCCACGCAGGCGAACGCGAGCGGCCCGATCGGCAGGTCGGCGCGCATCGCGCGCCAGCGGTCGATGAGCTTCTCGTGCAGGGAGTTGAACTGGTCCGCCTCGGGACGCACGTCCTGCAGCCAGTGCCATTGCACGACGCTCGCCTCCAGGAGCGCGGTCGGCGTGTCGGCGTTGTACTCGAGCATCCTCGGCGTGCCGCTGCCGTCCCAGGCGAGGTCGAACCGCCCGTACAGGCTGGGCTCGCGCGCCGCCCACGAGGCGGCGACCAGGTCGTGGAAGGCGGGCGGAATGGCGAGCTCGGCGAAGCGCCGCCGCTCCACCACGTGGTTGCAGGCCGCCAGGCAGAGGCGATGGAGTTCCTCGGCGGCCGCTTCGAGGACGTCGACCTCTTCGGCGGTGAAGGCGTAGCAGGCGCCCTCCACCCAGTAGGTCCCGTCCATGGAGTGGTACCCGAAGCCGGCGTCCTCGCAGCGCGCGCGCCAATCCGGGCGCGGCGGGCAGGGTTCACGGCGCACGTTCGCTAGCCGCCGGAGGAAAGCGACGACGCGGTCTTGCCGAATCCGCCGCGCTGCACGTTCACCGAGTCCACGGCGCGCGAACCGGGCCGGGGCCCCGACCGCGCGCTGGTGTCGCCGTACCAGGGGCCGACGTAGCGGATGCCCGTGCCGCTCGATGCGGAGCCCGGCACGGGATCGCACTGCTCCGGGCGTCCCCAATCCTTCTGGCAGTCCTCGAGCGACGCGTAGACGTCGCGTCTTGCGTACT
This sequence comes from uncultured Enterobacteriaceae bacterium, assembly GCA_964552535.1. Classification (GTDB taxonomy): domain Bacteria; phylum Pseudomonadota; class Gammaproteobacteria; order Burkholderiales; family SG8-39; genus CAZKHE01. Next base: position 7,792 of record CAZKHE010000099.1, read on the forward strand.
GGGGCCCGGTGTCCGGCGCCTCGTCGCAGCCGGAGAGCGCGGCGGCACCGATCAGCACGAGGGTCACGCGGAGGCTCGACTTGCGCGGTCTCATCGCGGTGAGTCCGTCTGGGGGGGCGTCGTCAGCTGCAAAAGTTCCGCTCCAGTCGCGAGCCTGCCGAGCCGGGCCCCGGCACCGGCGCGAAAATTGCGGCGTGCCACCGGGGACGCCGAAGTCCGCGGGAGGCTAGCAGAACGCAAACCGTGGCGGCGCGGTCGAAGTCCTCAGCGGTGATACGGATTCAACGAAAGGCAGGGCGGCATGCGGGTCATTGTTCTCGGCGCGGGGGTGGTCGGCACGACGGCGGCCTGGTATCTGGCGCGCGCCGGCCACACCGTGACGGTGCTCGAGCGGCGCGAGGACGCGGCGCTGGAGACGAGCTTCGCCAACGGCGGGCAGATCTCGGTGAGTCACGCGGAGCCGTGGGCGAACCCCGGCGCGCCCGCGACGATCCTCAAGTGGCTCGGCCGCGAGGATGCGCCGCTGCTCTTCCGCTTGCGCGCCGACGCCCGGCAGTGGTCGTGGGGGCTGCGCTTCCTGCTCGAGTGCCTGCCCTCGCGTACGTTCGCCAACACGCGCGCGATCCTCGCGCTCGGGCTCTACAGCCGCGCGGAGCTGCAGCGGCTGCGGGCGGACACGCGGATCGATTACGACCAGCAGACGCGCGGCATCCTGCACTTCTATACCGACGCGGGCGAGTACGAACGCGCGGCACGGCACGCCGAGCAGATGCGCGAGTTCGGCATGGACCGCGTCGTGAAGACGGCGGCCGAGTGCGTCGCCATCGAGCCCGCGCTCGCCGACGCCACCGTCACCATCGCGGGCGGCGACTACTCGGCGACCGACGAGTCCGGCGACGCGCGCAAATTCACCCAGGCGCTCGCGCGCCGCGCGATGGCCTTCGGCGTGTCGTTCCTCTACGGACGCAGCATCAAGGCCCTGCTGCGCGAAGGCGACCGCATCGCCGGGGTGGTGTCGACCGCGCCCGAGGGCCGCGACGAGCACCACGCCGCCGACGCCTACGTGCTGGCGCTTGGCGCCTGCTCCGCGCCGCTCGCGCGCTCGGTGGGCGTCGCGCTGCCGATTTATCCTGCGAAGGGCTACTCGCTCACGCTGCCGCTCGGCGCGGACGACGTCGCGCCGACGGTGAGCCTCACCGACGAGGCGCAGAAGATCGTCTTCTCCCGTCTGGGCCAGCGATTGCGCGTGGCGGGCACCGCGGAGCTGAACGGCTACGACACCTCCCTCAACGCCGTGCGCTGCGAGGCGCTGCTCGCGCGGACGGCGCAGCTCTTTCCACGAGCGGGCGATCGCCGGCTCGCCCAGTTCTGGACCGGCCTGCGCCCGGCGACGCCCTCCAACGTGCCGATCATCGGCCGCTCGCGGCTGCGCAACCTCTATCTCGACACCGGGCACGGCACGCTCGGCTGGACCCTGGCGTGCGGGTCGGGTCGGGCGCTCGCCGACATCGTGAGCGGCGTCGTCCCGGAGATCGATTTCCCGTTCGTGGGATTGCCCGAGACGCTGCGCCGGCGCTCACTGGCGCCGGCGGCGGCGCGCGGCGCGCGTGAACGGCAGCCGACCGAGTAGCGTCGGCGCAGAGGCTACTTCTCCGGCTTGTACGGCTTGAAGTCGCGCATTCGCAGCACGTAGCCCGCGTCCGCGAGCTCGGTGCTGGAACGCTTCACGCTCATCACGCCCGTGATCCAGACGGCATCGGCGAGCAGATCGTTGCCGCGCACCGGCTTGTCCGCGACCACGTGGACGATCTGGTTCGGCGGCGGCGGGGGCGTGTGGATGCAGGCGCCGAAGTACGGCACCAGCAGGAAACTCTTCATGTTCTTGAAGTCCGCGTCGAGCGGCACGACGAAGCCGGGGATGCGCACGAACTGACCGTCCAGGGCGTTCACCACCGGCGCGTTGCGATACGCCTCCGACAGCTCCTTCAGCATGTCCTGGGCTTTCGGATCGCCGTCGGTGAGCGTCAGCGCCTGCTGCTGGAACTTGGCCAGCACTTCCTCCAGCCGGAAATCCGCCGGGACGAGGTCCTTCCAGGCCAGGGTGCGGGGCTCGGTTGCGGCCGGGCGCGAGACGCTGGCGCCGGTCTGGGGCCTGGCCGTCTGCGCGAGGGCGCCGGTGGCCGCCAGGGTCGCGAGGAGTGCGCCGACGGCGGCGGCGCGGAGCGGGCGGAGCAGGGTCATAGTCGCAGCGTCATGCCTTCGGTGAGGGCGAGGCGGTAGGCGCGCCACGCCGGGATCGCGCCTGCTAGGGTACCGCAGAAGAGGACGGCGCCGAGCAATGCGAGCTCCGCGGCGGAGGGCAGCCCGGGCGCGAGGACGAGGCCGAACCGCGTCTCGATGAACGGCGCCGCGGCCGCCAGCCCCGCCTGCAGGAGGACCATGCCGAGCAGGAGTCCGGCGAGCGTCAGCAGGAAGCTCTCGCCGATGACCAGCCCGAAGATCGAGCGCGGCGGTGCGCCGAGGGCGCGCAGGATGGCGAGCTCTCGCCGGCGCGCATCCAGCGCGGCGAGATGCAGCGCGACGAGTCCCGCCAGACTGGCGAGCGCGACCGCGGCGGCCACCAGGAACAGCGCGCGCTCGGCCACGCCGACCACCTCCCACACCTGCTGCAAGGCGACGCCCGGGAGCACTGCGAGCAGCGGCTCCTCGCGGTACTCGTTGATCTGCCGCTGGAGCTGGAAGACCGCGGCCTTGGACTTCACGCCGACGAGGAATGCGGTGATGGCCTTCGGCGCGAGGTCCATCCTGCGCGCCTGTTCCGGCGTGATGGCGAGGCCGGGAATCTGCGCGCCACCCTGCCAGTCGAGGTGGATCGCTTCGATCCCTTCGAGCGGCACGTGCACGGTGCGGTCCACCGCGGTGCCGGTCGGCGCGAGGATCCCGACCACGCGGAAGGGCTTGTCGTCGTGCTCGGCAAAGCTCACGTCGCCGGTGCCGTGCGCGAGGGTGATGTCCTGGCCGAGCCGATACCCCAGTCGCGCGGCCACCTCGCTGCCCAGCACGGCCTCGAACACGTCGGCGAAGGGCTTGCCTTCGCGGAACGCGAGCGGCCGGTCCGTGCCGGTCCGGTAGTGCTCGAAGTAGGCGCCGGTGGTGCCGAGCACCCGGAAGCCGCGGTGCGAGTCGCCGAGCGACAGGGGCACCGTCCAGGCGATGCGCGGATGCTTCGCGATCGCCTGGTAGCTCGACCAGCGGATGTTGTTCGTCGCCTCGCCGATGCGGAAGACGCTGTAGAGCATCAGGTTGACCGGCCCGCTGCGCGCCCCGACGACGAGATCGGTGCCGGCCACCGCGCGCGTGAAGCTCGTCTCGGTCTGGGTACGGATGCGCTCGACGCCGGCGAGCAGCGCCACCGACAGCGCGATGGAGCACACCAGCAGCGCCGCGGCGAGCCTGCGGTTGAGCAGGCTCTTCCAGGCGAGCCTCAGCATGCGAGGGCTGCCGCGCGGTTGACCTCGGGAAGGGCGAGGCGTCGCGGGAAGCGCTCGGCCAGGCTGCGGTCGTGGCTCACGAACACCAGCGTGGCCCCGGCCGCCGAGCACTCGCGCAGCAGAAGGTCGACGAACGCGGTGCGCAGCTCGGCGTCGAGCGCCGAGGTGGGCTCGTCGGCGATCACGATCTCGGGGCGGCCGATCAGCGCGCGTGCGGCGGCGACGCGCTGCTGCTGGCCCACGGAGAGCGCGGTGGCGCGCCGCGCGTGCAGCGCCGCGTCGCCGAGCCCGAGCTCCCGCAGCAGCCGCGCCGCCTCGGCCGCCGCGCCGCCATGCCGGCCGGCTGCATCGCGCCGCCGCGGCGAGAAGCGGCAGGCGAGCGTCACGTTCTCGAGCACGGAGAGGTACGGGAGCAGGTTGAAGAGCTGGAACACCACGCCGAGATGGTCGGCGCGGAAGCGGTCGCGCGCCGTGGGGGACAGGTCGGCGAGCGAACGGTCGAGCACGCGGACCTCGCCGGCGTGCGGCACGGCAATGCCGCCGATGAGCGAGAGCAGGCTCGACTTGCCGCTGCCGCTCGGACCGGCGAGGAAGACGTGCTCGCCCCGGCGCACGACGAGCGCCGGGATGTCGAGCACCCACGGCCCGTCCGGTGTCCAGCGGAACCGGACGTCGCGCAGCGCGATGACGGGCGCCTCACCCATCGGTGCCTCAGAACGCGAGACGCGGCTTGCCGTGGGTCAGGACGACCTGCTTCTGGCCCTTGGCGGTGACCGCCTGCGCGCGCAGCTGCTTGATCCTCGGGAACGCCTTGAACACGCCGTGCTCGAGGGCCGCCAGCGCCGCCGCATCGGCGCACTCGAAGCGGTAGGCCGCCTCGAAGTCGGCGTGATCGTCCGCGCCGGCCGCGTTCCCGGCAAACTTCGGCACGACGACGTCCGGGGTCCCCGTGGGCACGCACTGCGCTCCCGCGCTCGGCGCGAAGAGCTTCGCATCGGCGAGCGCCGCCCGCGCCTGCTCGATGCGCGCGCGCTCCGCGTCGTTGCGCGGCGCGCGCTCGAAGCCGATCAGGTCCTTCGCCGGCAGGCGCAGCTCCACCGCGAGGGTCCGGCCCTCCACGGCGACCTGCAGGGCGCCGATGCCGTGCTCGTGCGGGCCGGCGAAGGCGGGCAGGGCGGCTGCAGCGGCAAGAACGACGGCCATGCGCTTCATGGGATCTCCCGTCAAAAAGAAGGCCGGGCGAGCCCGGCCTTCGGTCGTCGCGCGCGGCGCGCGGCTTCAGCTTCCCGCGGCCTTACGCGCCGGCACGAGGTGCGGACCCTGCGTTGAGACCGTCAGGCGCCGCACGAAGTTCGGCAGCGCGAACACCGCGTGGTGGGTGGCGCCGTTGTAGTACTCGAGTCCGTCGACGTGCCGCTTGGCGAGCCGGCGGTCGATCTCCTCCGCGGCGACCGACGTTACGTCGAGGGTGTCCGAGCAGCACGCCATGCTCCACAGCGCACCGTACAGCGGAATGAACATCACGAACGGCTTCACCACCGGGAACACCCGCGCGAGCCGCTCCGCGTGCGCCCTGACGCGCTCCGGCTTGGATACCGGCGAGCCCATGTGCAGCGTGAGCACGCCCCCGGGCGCGAGCGCCTTGCGGCAGTCGCGGAAGAACGGCTCCTCGTAGAGTGCGGTGGCGGGGCCGATCGGGTCGGGCAGGTCGAGCGCGATGAGGTCGAACTTCTCGGTCGTCTCGGCCAGGAACTTCATGCCGTCGTCGATGAGGAGGCGCAGCTTGCGGTTGTCGAAGACGCCGTTGTGTATCCTACCGAACCACTTCCTCGCGACGTCGACCACCTCCCCGTCGAGCTCGACCATGGTCACGCTCTCGATCGAGGGATGCTTCAGCAGCTCCTCGGCCGCACCGCCGTCGCCGCCGCCGATGATGAGCGCGCGCTTCGGATTGGGGTGCGCGGTGGCTGCCGGATGGATGAGGTTCTCGTGATAGAAGAACTCCTCCTTCTCCGAGGTCATGAAGCAGCCGTCGAGCCGGAACAGCTTCCCGAACTGCGGCGTCTCGTGCACCTCCAGCGCCTGGTACTTCGTCCGGAAGTCCGCCAGCCGCTTCGACGAGCGCAGGAAGAAGCCGTAGTCCTCGTTCAGCCACTCGTACATGAACTGCCGGTCGCGCGGCACGTCGTGGGTGACGTGCTCCTCCGGATCGAACAGCTTCATCAGGTCGGCGACGACCCGGTGCGCCTTGGCGTCGTTGTTGCACGTGTAGTTGCACACGTACACGTCGAGCGTGACGCTGCCGAGCTCCGGCCAGGTGTGGATGGCGAGGTGGGACTCCGCCAGCACGACACAGCCGGTCACGCCGCCGCCGGCGGCGGCGCCGTCCGCGCCGGGAAACTGGTGGAAGAGGTCCCCGAGTACCGTGAGGCCCGACGCGTTGATGCTGTCGAGGCAGAACTGACGCAGCGGGGCAGCGTCAGTCAGGTAACGCGCGTCCCCTCTGCAACGGTACAGATTGGCAACAATATGCAAACCGTCCAATTCGCATAAATCCCCAAGCTGCAGTCACATGACATGAAGATGCGAGCATCTCCCCCCCGGGAAACCGCGTTCCCCTTGCCTACCTCGGGTCTGCCGCCGCCATTTCAAGCACCGCTGCGTCGATGAGTCGCCGCGCGATGCTGATGGGCTGCGGAAGCTGAGGCAAGCCGGCAATTTTAAACCATTTGGCGTCCTCGATCTCAACCGCGTCGATGCGGATGTCGCCGCCGGCCCAGTCGCACAGGAAGGCGATCATGAGCGAGTGCGGGAACGGCCAGGGCTGGCTCGCGAAGTAGCGCAGGTTCGCCACGCGCACGCCCACTTCCTCGAACACCTCGCGGTGCAGGCATTGCTCGAGCGTCTCTCCGGGCTCGACGAAGCCCGCCAGCGCCGAGTACATCCCGGGCGGGAAGCGCGGACTGCGGCCGAGCAGGATCTCGTCGGGGGCGCGCCGCACCAGCGCCATCACCGCGGGCGCGAGGCGCGGGTAGGCGACGAGGCCGCACGCCGGGCACTGCCGCGAGCGCTCGTCGCTGCGCCGCTCGGTGCGCGTGCCGCAGCGGCCGCAGAACTGGTGCGTGCGGTCCCAGTCGACGAGCTGCAGCGCGCGGCCGGCCAGGGCGTACTCGTCGGTGGCGAGGCGTCCGTAGAGCGAGCGCAGGTCGCTCCAGCGCCATCCCGCGGGCGCCTCGGCCTCGTGCGCGAGCTCCGCGGCGAACACGTGCCGCGCGCCGAGCACGCCCAGGTATTGCGTGCGGACCGGGGTGAGTCCGATCACCTCGAGCGAGGCCGGCAGCACGTTGTCCGGATCGGACACGAGGAGCCGCGACTCGCGGAACACGAACCACACCGCCTCGGCGGCCTCGCCGGGGGCCAGGATCGCCCCGACGTAGGCCGCCGGGGCGGAGAACGGCATCTCGATCAAGTCTTGCGCAGCCGCTTGATCAGCGAGGAGGTGTCCCAGCGGCCGCTGCCGAGGCGCTGCACGTCGGCATAGAAGGCATCGACGACGTGCGTGACGGTGAGGTCGGCGCCGTTCTTCGCCGCCTCCTCGAAGCAGATGCGCAGGTCCTTGCGCATCCAGTCCACGGCGAAGCCGAAGTCGAACTTGTCGTCCACCATGGTCTTGCCGCGGTTCTCCATCTGCCACGACTGCGCCGCGCCCTTGGAGATCACGTCGAGCACGAGCTTCATGTCGAGCCCGGCCTTCTGTCCGAAGGCGATCGCCTCCGACAGGCCCTGCACCAGGCCGGCGATGCAGATCTGGTTCACGCTCTTGCACAGCTGGCCGGCGCCGGCGGGGCCGATCAGCGTCACCGCCTTCGCGAAGTTCGCGATCACCGGCTTCGCGCACTCGAAGACGGCCGCATCGCCGCCGCACATCACGGTGAGCGCCCCGTTCTCGGCGCCCGCCTGGCCGCCGGAGACCGGCGCGTCGATGAAGTTGAGGCCGCGCGCCTTCGCCTCGGCGTAGAGCTCGCGGGCGATGCCGGCCGAGGCGGTGGTGTGATCGACGAACACCGCGCCTTTGCCCATCGCGCCGAACGCACCCTGCGCGCCGAGGGTCACCTCGCGCAGGTCCGGGTCGTCGCCGACGCAGGAGAAGACGATCTCCGCGCCCTTCGCGGCCTCGGCCGGCGTGGCCGCCGCGCGGCCGCCGAACTTCGCCACCCAGGCATCGGCCTTCGCCTTCGTCCGGTTGTACACCGTGAGGTCGTGCCCGCCCTTCGCCGCGAGGTGTCCGGCCATGGGGAAACCCATCACGCCGAGCCCGATGAATGCGACTTTCGCCATTTGCGCTGTCTCCTGACTTGTGCCCTGCCACCCGAGGGAAGCGCAGATGATACGTTCATCCGGCGGCACGGGACCGCACCGCGCCCTTCGCGGCGGGCGCGGGCAGGCCGACCGCGCGCTCGATGAGCGCGGCGCCGCGCTCGAGCAGGAACTCGCGGAAGACGCGCGCCGCGGGGGAGAGGCGCTTGTCGCGGCGGTGGGTGACGTGCCAGTGGCGGATCACCGGCAGCCCGGCGACGTCCAGCACGACCAGGCGCTTCGCCTCGAGCTCAAGCCCGACGGTGTGCAGCGACAGGAAGGAGAGGCCCATGCCCGCCATCACCGCCTGCTTGATGGTCTCGTTGGAGCTCATCTCCATGCTTGCCCCGATCGGCACGCCCCGCTCCGCGAACACGCGCTCCATCGCGCTGCGCGTGCCCGAGCCCGGCTCCCGGATCAGGAAGTGCTCGCCCGCGAGCCGGGCCAGCGGCAGGCGGCGCTTGCCGGCGAGCGGGTGGTCGGGCGCGGCGATGATGGCGTGGGGATGGGTCGCGAACGGGGCGTCCTCGGTCGGCACCTCGCGCGGCGGGCGACCCATGATCGCGATGTCCACCTCGTTCGCGGCCAGGCTCTTCACCACCTCCTCGCGGTTGGCCACGGCGAGCTTGATGCCCACGTCCGGATGCGCGCGCGTGAACTCCGCGAGCAGCGTCGGCGCGAAGTACTTCGCGGTGCTCACCACCGCGATCTTCAGCACGCCGCCCCGCACGCCGCGCAGGGCGGCGAGCGTCTCCTCGGCCTCGCGCAGCAGCTCGGTCACGCCGGCGGCGTAGCGGGCGAGCTCGCGCCCGGCCTCGGTGAGGTGCACCTTCTTGCCGAGCTGCTCGAAGAGCGGCAGGCCGGCGTGCTCCTCGAGCTGCTTCACCTGGATGGACACCGCGGGCTGCGTGAGGTGCAGCTCGCGCGCCGCCGCGGAGAACGAGAGCGTGCGCGCCACCGTGGAGAAGACGCGCAGCTGGCGCAAGGTCGCGTGACGCATGGCTTTTCCCGAGCCATAAACGAACGTTTATGTTAAGCCGAAAAAAGATTTACTGTTGCTAATGAGAGCGCTCGGCCATGATCCGTCCATCGAACGAGGAGGACGACGATGGGCGAGATGAACGAGGCTGCCGCGATCCGCGACGCGAAGGAGCGCTACCGCGCCGGCGTGCTCAAGTACGCGCAGATGGGCTACTGGGACGCCGACTACGTCCCCAAGGACACCGACGTCCTGGCGCTG
>CAZKHE010000100.1:0-16695 GCA_964552535.1 uncultured Enterobacteriaceae bacterium
GCCCGAGCACGACGGCGACGCGGAGCCACGCACCGGCGGCTTCCCCGGTGCGCGCGGCCCCCACCGGTGCCCGCACCGAGCGCACCGCGAGCAGCACGCCGAGCAGGAGGATGACGGCGCCGAGGATGCCCGGCACGAGGCCGGGGACGGTGTAGAGCGCCGCGCCCATGTGCTCGAGGCGGTCCATCCGCCACGAGGCGCCGACGATGACGCCGCCGAGGACGATCCAGAAGAGCGCCGACCAGAGGTCGGCGCGGGCGCTGGGGCGGTCGTCGGTCACGTCAGGGGGTCCGCCACGGCGGCGCGGGAGATGCAGAGGGTGGGGGCGCCGCGCGCTGCGCGCCCTGCTCCCTGCGTCCGTGGTGCGGGTGTCCGGCTCAGGGCTTCGGGATGCCCACCGTGTCCGGCGACACCTTCGCCTTGCCGCTCTCGAACATGATCCACGCGTTCTCGCTCACTGCCGGCATCGCCGCCTTGACCGCGGCCTCGCCGGACGACGGCCCGAAGAAGGCGCCGCGGTTGGTCGCGTACTTGCGCAGCGCCTCGCTCTTCGCGATCTGCTCGTCCCAGATCTTCGTGACCGTCGCCACCACCTCGGGCGGCACGCCCTTCGGGATGAAGATGCCGAAGTAGTTCGCCGGCGCGCGGAAGTTGGGCAAAGCCTTGGTGATCGGCTCGATGCGGCCGTAGCCCTCGATGTCGATCGCCTGCTCGCTCACCGTCGCGAGCGGCCGGATCCGCTTGGCGCGGATCATGTCGGCCTGCTCGACGGCGAGCTGCGTCGTCACTTCCGTCTCGCCCGCCACCGTGGCGACCACGGCGGGGTTGCCCCCCTCGTAGGTGACGTGGCGGTACTTCACGCCGGTCGCGCGCGAGATCGCCTCCATCGCCTTGTGGCCGCCCGACGTCACGCCGGCGGTGGCGACCGAGATCTGGCCCGGCTTCGCCTTCATCGCGTCGAGGAGCTGCGTGACGTTCTGGTACGGCGCGTTGGCGTTCACCCCGACCACGGGCACGTTGGCGACGGAGAGGAAGAGGTGCCAGTCGGTGAGGTTGGTGTCCACCATGCCGAGCGTCTTGTAGACGCCGAGGTCCTGCGCCGCGCCCGACGCCCAGGTGTAGCCGTCCTTCGGGGCGTTGAGCACGCTCTGCGTGCCGATCGAGCCCGACGCGCCGGGCTGATTGACGATCACCACCTTCTGGCCCAGCGCCTTCTCGAGCTCGGCCGCGGTGACGCGCGTCACCTGGTCGGTGGAGCCGCCCGCGGCCCACGGCACGATGACGGTGATCGGGCGGTCCGGCTTCCACTGGGCGGCGGCGGGCAGGGCTGCGACCAGCCCGGCGAACAGCGCGGCGGCGACGGCGAACGTGCGACGCATGGCGACTCCTCCATTTTGCGATGGCGTTGCGGGAAGTCTTGTGGGGCGCTTCCCATCGCCCGATGTTTTAACTGAACCGTTAAAAGTTTGCAATGCCGGCGGACGAGCCGCTACACTCGTTCACGATCGGTCCGCCAGAGATCAGCGAAAGGAGGAGTCACGTGTCCGCCCCCCGCATCCGCACCACCGTCGTCGGGTCCTACCCGGTGCCCGACTGGCTCGTCGCCGCGCCGTCGGAACAGGCGCTCATCGACGCGACGCGCGTCGTCATCCACACCCAGGAACAGGCCGGTGTGGACATCGTGTGCGACGGCGAGCTCTACCGCTTTGACATCAATCATCCCGAGACCAACGGGATGATCGAGTACTTCGTCCGGCCGATGTCGGGCGTCCGTCGCGAGATGCGCTTCGAGGAGCGCATCGCCTATCGCAGCCAGACCGGCACGCAGTTCCGCACCCGGCCGCCGGGCATCGTGGACGGCCCGGTCGGTTCCGGCGCGCTGGACCTCCCCTACGCCTGCGCCCGCGCCAGGCGGCTCGCCACGCATCCGTTCAAGTTCACCCTGACCGGGCCGCACATGCTCGCGAAGATGCTCGCGAACAACCACTACAAGTCCACCGCGGACCTCGCGTTCGCGATCGCCGACGTGCTCGCCGAGCAGGTGGCGCACATCGACGCGGAGGTGATCCAGGTGGACGAGGCGAACCTCCCGGGCGCGCCGGAGGAGTGGGAGTGGGCCGCCGCGGCGATCAACCGCGTGCTGAAGGCGGTGAAGACCACCCCCGCGGTGCACCTGTGCTTCGGCAACTACGGCGGGCAGAGCATCCAGAAGGGCACGTGGGGCAAGCTGATGAGCTACCTCAACGCCCTGCACGTGGACCACATCGTGATGGAGTGTGCGCACCGTCCGGCGGAGGAGCTCGCGGTGTTCCGCGAACTGCGGCCGGAAATCGGCATGGGCCTGGGCGTGATCGACATCAAGCGCACCGAGGTCGAGACGCCGGAGCAGGTGGCCCGCGCCATCGAAGCCGCCGAGCGCGTGATCGGCCCCGGCCGCGTGAAGTACATCCATCCGGACTGTGGCTTCTGGATGCTGAAACGCAACATGGCCGACGGCAAGATCCGGGCGCTGGCCGCCGGGCGTGACCTTTTCGAGGGTCGCGGCCAACAAAAGGCCGCTTAGCGGGACCGGGCGTCGTGGACAGGCGACAGGCCGCGGGTATACTCCGCGAACCTATCGCCCAACCCGACACGCACCCATGTCCTGGCTCGACATCTACCTCGCGGTTCTCGTCGTCGCCCTCATCGGGCTCGTTGCCTACAAGCTGAAGAGCTGAGCGCGGGCGGCACCGGCCGCCCTAACCCAGCCAGCGTGCCAGGTTGGCGCGCACGAAGGCGTCGTCCGCAAGCTCCGGATACGCCGCACACACCCGATCGATCTCCGCCGCCTGCCCGGGCGACAAGCCTTCCGCCGGGTCCAGGCACCACGTTCCCTCCAGCAGCCCCTGCCGCCGCAGCACCTCGTGGCAGCCGGCGATGCACCCCGCGAAGCCGTTGGCGACGTCGAAGAACGCCGCGTTCGCGTCGGTGACCTTCGCGTCCATCGCGAGCAGGTCCGCATCGATGCGCCCCGCGTCCACGGCGGCGCGGACGCGCTCGAAGAGCGCCACCGCGCGTTCGGTCCACACGCTCCAGTGCCCGAGCAGGCCGCCGCGGATGCGCACGATCACGTCCGCGCCGTCGCGCTTCACCGCGAACGGCGTGACGAGATCGAGCACGATGTGGTCGTCGTTGCCGGTGTAGAGCGTCACGCGATCCTCCGTGCGCGCCGCCACGACGCCGCGGACGACGTCCAGCGTGCGGTACCGGTTGAACGGGGCGATCTTGACGGCGACCACGTTCTCGATCGCCGCGAAGCGCTGCCAGAACCGCGCGGACAGCTCGACGCCGCCGACCGCGGGCTGCAGGTAGAACCCGACGAGCGGCATGACGCGCGACACCGCGAGGCAGTGCGCGACCAGCTCGTCCTCGCCGGCGCCCTTCATCGCCGCGAGCGACAGCAGGCCGGCGTGATAGCCGAGCTCGCGCGCGATCTCCGCCTCGCGCCGCGCCTGCGCCGTCGGGCCGGAAAGCCCGGCGATCATCACCATCGCCCGGCCGGCCCAGTCGGCGACGGTATCGCGCGCGAGGCGCAGCACCGGCTCGTACAGGCCGCGCTCGCGGATGGCGAACTGCGTCGAGTGCACGCCCACGGCGAGGCCGCCGGCGCCCGCGTCGATGTAGTAGCGCGTGAGCGCGCGCTGGCGACGCTCGTCGAGCCGCCGCCCGGCGTCGAGCGCGAGCAGGTGCGCGGGAATGACCGTGCCGCGACGCAGGAGCGCGAGCGTCTCGGCGGGAATATCGGCGATGGTGCGGTTCATGACCAGTCTCCTATCCGAGCTCGGGGCCGGCCGCGGCGAAGTAGCGCGAGGGATCGCCGGGAATGCGGTCGGTGCGCCAGGCCATGCGCGTGAACGGCCGCTGCACGGCGAAACCGAGGCCCGCCAGCGCGGCGTTCAGCGCGGCGTGCCGCTCCGGCACGTCGAGATAGATCCCGCCGGGGATCCGCGCGACGGCGTGCTCGAGCAGCGCGACGGCGTCGTCCTCGACCAGCGCGACGATCGGCCCGAGCTGCGTCGCGACGCGCCCGACCCGGCCCAGGAGCGCCCCGCGCAGTTCGCCGTCGCACTCGACCACGGCTGCAAAGGCGGTGCTGCGCGCCGCAAGCGAACCGATCAGCCATCGGCGCACCGCGCCAAAGGCCTGCGCGTCGAGGGCCGCCACCGCGTCGAGGTCGTCCGTGCACAGTGGCCGCACGCCGGGCATCGCGCCGGCACCGGGGACGGCCGTCCCGCGCGCCCAGCGTTGCATCACCCACACGTCGCGGAACGCCATGCCGGCGTACACGGTGCGGCCCGCCGGCGTCGCATCGAGCACGGGGATGCGCCCGGATGCAGCGACTTCACGCGTGCAGCGATCGATCAGCATGCGTGCGATGCCGCGCCGCCGCCAGGCGAGGTCGACCAGCACCATGCTGATCCATGCGACGCCCTCGTACGGCAGCGTCGCCGCCGTCGCGATCACGCCCGCGCCGGGCGACTCGACCGCATACGCGGTGCCGCGCGCCACGAAGCAGCGCCAGTCGTCGTCCACCTGGTTCCAGTTCGCCTGCGCGATCAGCCGCGCGCCGGCGGCGAAGTCGCCCTCGCCGAAAGGCCGGGTCGCCAGGTCAGTAGCGGCCGTCACGCGCGTCGAAATGGGTGTCCTTGCCGAGCGTGGCGCCGCCGCGCCGCACCCAGTCGGCGGTCCAGTCGAGCAGCGTCTCGATGCCCACCCGCGGCGGGCCGAACAGCCGCTCGGCTTCCGCGCAGTCCACGAGCCACGCATCGGGCGCCTCCGCGCCGCGCAGCGCGGGCTCGATGCCGAGGCGCGCCCCGAGCGCGAGCGCGAGATCGCGCACCCGCTGCATCGGTCCGCTGACGTTGAGGCCGCTCGTCGGGGACGTGCACTGCGCGAGCGCGCGCAGCGCCTGCTCGTTGGCGTCGCCCTGCCAGATCACGTTGACGTGGCCCATCGCGAGGTCGATCGGCTCGCGGGCGAGGATGCGCTTCGCGAGATCGTGCAGCACGCCGTAGCGCATGTCGATGGCGTACGACAGCCGGATCAGCCGGCCCGGCGTGCCGTGCCGCGCCGAGAAGTACTGGAACATGCGCTCGCGGCCCACGCAGGAGGCGGCGTAGTCGCCCGGCGGCGGCGTGGTGGGCGTACCTTCGGCCGCGCCGCCGGAGGCGGCCGGCACGAACGGATACACGCAGGCCGTGGAGAACGCCACGATGCGCGAGCCCGCATAGCGCTCCGAGACCATCGCCGGCACGTGGACGTTCATCGCCCAGGTGAGGTCCTCGCGCCCGGTGGAACCGAACTTGCGCCCCGCCATGAATACGACGTTGGGCGCATCGGGCAGCGCGGCAATGGCCGCGCGCTCGAGCAGGTCCGCGGGAATGCACTCGATGCCGTGCGCCTCGAGGGACGCCCGCAGGCCCGGCTCGGAGAAGCGGGCGACGCCGACGACCCGCCGCCCGGGCGCAGCCCGCTTCGCCATGCGCGCGAGCGTCGGGCCCATCTTGCCGCCGACGCCCAGCACGACGATGTCGCCGGGCACCCGCGCGAGATCGTCGACGAGCGCCGGCGACGGCGCGGTCATCGCGTCCTCGAGGTGGTCGGTGTCGCGGAAGGCGTCGGGAAGCACGCGGACCGGGGGCGCTGCCATGCCGTGCTAGGGCCGCCGGTGCTCGCCGATGCGCACGATCTTCATCGTGTTCGTCCCGCCGCTCTTGCCGATCGGCTCGCCGTAGGACAGCACGATGAGATCGCCCGCCTTCACCGCGCCGCTGCGCACCAGCACCTCCTCCGCCTCCTCCAGCATCGCGTCGCGGTCGTGGCCGTGATACGAGGTCTCGAGCGGATACACGTCGCGGAACAGGCTGACGCGGTAGCGCGTCGAGGTCTCCGAGGACAGCGCGTAGATCGGGACGCCGCAGTTCAGGCGCGACATCCACAGCGCCGTGGAGCCCGACTGCGTGAGCGCGGCGATGCACTTCACGTCGAGGTGATAGGCCGTGAACAGCGCCGCCATCGCGATCGACTGGTCCACGCGCGTGAACACGCGGTCGAGGAAGTCGCGGTCGAGGGTGAGCGGCGAGGATTTCTCCGCCTCGCGGCAGATGCGGCTCATCGCCTCGACCGTCTCCACCGGGTACTTGCCGCTCGCCGTCTCCGCGGAGAGCATCACCGCGTCGGTGCCGTCCAGCACGGCGTTGGCGACATCGGAGACTTCCGCGCGCGTCGGCACCGGGCTCGTGATCATCGACTCCATCATCTGCGTCGCGGTGATGGTGAGCTTGTTGCGCTCGCGGGCGAGGTGGATCATGCGCTTCTGCAGCGCCGGGACGGACGCGTCGCCCACCTCGACGGCGAGATCGCCGCGCGCCACCATGATGCCGTCGGATGCCGCGAGGATGTCCTCGTAGGCGTCGAGCTTCACCGCCTCGGCGCGCTCGATCTTGGCGATCAGCATCGCCGTGCCGCCGGCCGCGCGCAGCAGCTCGCGCGCGAGATACATGTCCTTGCCGGACTTGGGGAAGGACACCGCGAGGTAGTCGGCCTTCAGGGCCGCCGCGGTGCGGATGTCCTCCATGTCCTTCGGCGTGAGCGCCGGGGCGGTGAGCCCCCCGCCCTGGCGATTGATGCCCTTGTTGTTCGACAGCACCCCGCCGTGGCGCACGCGGTTGTGGATCTCGGTACCGGCGACGCGCTCCACCTCGAACACGATGCGCCCGTCGTCGAGCAGCAGCACGTCGCCCGCGCGGACGTCGTTGGGCAGCTCCTTGTAGTCGAGGCCCACGCGCGTCTCGTCGCCGAGCTCGCACGCCGCATCGAGAATGAAGGCATCCCCCGGCTGCAGCGTCACGCGGCCGTCGCGGAACTTGCCGACGCGGATCTTCGGCCCCTGCAGGTCGGCCATGATGCTGACGGTGCGGCTCGTCTTGCGGCAGGTCTCGCGCACGAGCTCGGCACGCCGCAGGTGATCCTCCGCGGTGCCGTGCGAGAAGTTGAGCCGCACCACGTCGACGCCGGCGCGGAAGAGACGCTCGAGGACGTCCGGGGCGCTGGAGGCGGGGCCGAGCGTGGCGACGATCTTGGTGCTGCGGTGGGGGCGCTTGTCGCCGCGAGTGCCGGCGTTGTGCGAAAGCATGTGCGCGTGGTCTCCTGGAAGGGGGCGTCGCTCCCCGCCATCCTAACCTGCCGCGCGGGCCTCGAGCACGGCGATCGCGGGCAGGGTCTTGCCTTCGAGGAACTCCAGGAACGCGCCGCCGCCCGTGGAGATGTAGGAGATGCGCTCGCCCACGCCGTACTTGGCGATCGCCGCGAGCGTGTCGCCGCCGCCGGCGATGGAGAACGCGGGCGACGCCGCAATGGCCTCCGCCACCGCCTTCGTGCCGCCCCCGAACTGATCGAACTCGAACACGCCCACCGGGCCGTTCCAGACGATGGTGCCCGCGCGCTTCAGGATGTCCGCGAGCTCGGCGGCCGAGCGCGGACCGATGTCGAGGATCGTGTCGTCGTCGGCCACCTGCGACGCGTCCTTGGTCTCCGCACGTGCGGTCGCGGCGAACTCCTTCGCCGTGACCACGTCGACCGGAATCGGCACGCGACCGCCCTTCGCCGCCAGCGCGTCCATGATCTTCCGGGCCTCGCCGACGAGGTCCGGCTCGGCGAGCGACTTGCCGATCCTGCCGCCGGCGGCCAGCAGGAACGTGTTGGCGATGCCGCCGCCCACGACGAGCTGGTCGACCTTCCCGGCGAGCGACGCGAGGATGGTGAGCTTGGTCGAGACCTTCGACCCCGCGACGATCGCCACCAGCGGCCGCTTCGGCTCGCGCAGCGCCTTGGCCAGCGCGTCGACCTCGGCCGCCATGAGCGGCCCGGCGCACGCGACCGGCGCGAACTTCGCGATGCCGTGCGTGGTCGCCTCGGCGCGGTGCGCCGTGCCGAAGGCGTCGTTCACGTAGACGTCGCAGAGCGCCGCCATCTTCCTCGCGAGCGCCTCGTCGTCCTTCTTCTCGCCCTTGTTGACGCGGCAGTTCTCGAGCAGCACGACCTCGCCCGGCGCGGGCGCCACCTCCCCCGCGTCGACCCAGTTCTGCTTCAGCGCCACCGGCTTGCCGAGCAGCTGCGAGAGGCGCTCCGCGACCGGGGCGAGCGAATCCTCGGGCTTGAACTCGCCTTCCTTCGGCCGGCCGAGGTGCGAGGTGACCATGACGCGGGCGCCCGCGTCCATGGCCCGCCGGATGCCGGGCACCGACGCGCGGATGCGCGTGTCGTCGGTGATGCGCCCGGCGTCGTCCTGCGGGACGTTGAGGTCGGCGCGGATGAAGACCCGCTTTCCGCGCAGGTCCAGATCGGTCATCTTCAGGATCTTCACGTCACACCCCCCGCGCAAACCGCGCGACCTACTTGGCCGCCATCAGCGCCACGGTGGTGTCCAGCATGCGGTTGCTGAAGCCCCACTCGTTGTCGTACCACGCCGAGACCTTCACCAGCGTGCCCTCGCTCACCTTGGTGAGGGTGGAGTCGAAGATCGAGGACGCCGGGTTGTGGTTGAAGTCGATGGAGACCAGCGGGTCCTTGTTGTACTCGAGGATGCCCTTCAGGTCCTTTTCGGAGGCCTCCTTCACCGCGGCGTTGATCTCGTCCACCGTGGTCGCGCGCTTGGCGACGAAGGAGAGGTCCACCAGCGACACGTTGATGGTCGGCACGCGGATCGCGAAGCCGTCGAGCTTGCCGTTCAGCTCGGGAAGCACCAGGCCCACCGCGGCGGCGGCGCCGGTCTTCGTCGGGATCATCGACATGGTGGCGGAGCGCGCCCGGCGCAGGTCCTCATGATAGACGTCGGTGAGGACCTGGTCGTTGGTGTAGGCGTGGATGGTGGTCATCAGGCCGTTCACCACGCCGATGCGGTCGTGGATCGCCTTGACGAGCGGCGCGAGGCAGTTGGTGGTGCACGAGGCGTTGGAGATCACCGTGTCGGACGCCTTCAGCACGTTGTGGTTCACGCCGTAGACCACGGTCGCGTCCACGTCCTTGCCGCCGGGCGCGGAGATGATGACCTTCTTCGCGCCGCCCTTGAGGTGCGCGGACGCCTTCTCCTTGCTGGTGAAATAGCCGGTGCACTCCATGACCACGTCAACGCCCAGGCTGCCCCACGGAATCTCGGCCGGGTTGCGCTGCGCGAAGACCTTGATGCGGTCGCCGTTGACGACCATCTGGTCGCCGTCCACCTCGACCTTGCCCGGGAACTTGCCGTGCGCGGTGTCGTAGCGGGTGAGGTGCACGTTGGTCTTGGCGTCGCCGAGGTCGTTGACCGCGACGATCTCGATGCCGTGCTTCTTGCCGCCCTCGTAGTGGGCGCGGAGGATGTTGCGGCCGATGCGGCCGTAGCCATTGATGGCGACTTTGATGGTCATGATGGAATCCTCGAGTGAGCCTTAGCCAACCACCGACTTCACGGCCGCGGCGACGTTCTCCGCGGTGAAGCCGAAAAACTTGAACAGTTCCGGTCCCGGCGCCGACTCGCCGAACCGGTCGATGCCGACGACCGCGCCCTCCAGCCCGACGTACTTGCGCCAGAAATCGGTCACGCCGGCCTCCACCGCGACGCGCGGCACCCCGGCGGGCAGCACCGCTGCGCGATAGGCCGCATCCTGCCGGTCGAACACGTTCGTGCAGGGCATCGACACCACGCGCACCGCGATGCCCGCGGCGGCGAGCTGGTCGCGCGCGCCCATCGCGAGCGGGACTTCGGAGCCGGTCGCGATGATCACGGCGCGCGGATTCGGCGCGTCGGCGAGCACGTACCCGCCGCGGCGGATGCCCTCGACCTGCTCGGGCGAGCGCTTCTGGAAGGCGATGTTCTGGCGGCTGAAGAGCAGCGACGACGGGCCGTCGCGCCGCTCCAGCGCGGCGATCCACGCGGACGCGGATTCGACCGTGTCGCACGGCCGCCAGACGTCCATTTCCGGGATGAGGCGCAGGCTGGACGCGTGCTCGATCGGCTGGTGCGTCGGGCCGTCCTCGCCGAGGCCCAGCGAATCATGGGTGAACACGAAGATCGAGCGGATCTTCATGAGCGCCGCGAGGCGCAGCGCGTTGCGCGCGTAGTCGGAGAAGACCAGGAACGTGCCGCCGTAGGGAATGACCCCGCCGTGCAGCGCCATGCCGTTCATCGCGGCGCACATGCCGAACTCGCGCACCCCGTAGTAGACGTAATTTCCGCCGTCGCCGGCGTGCACGCCCTTCGACCCCGTCCACAGCGTGAGGTTGGAGCCGGCGAGGTCCGCGGAGCCGCCGACCATTTCGGGCAGCAGCTTCGCGAGGCCCTCGATGGCGTTCTGGGAGGCCTTTCGCGACGCGATGGTCTCGCCCTTCGCGTCCACCGCGGCGAGGAACTCGCGCGCCTTCGCCGGCCAGTCGGCTGGCAGTTCGCCCGCCATGCGCCGGCGGAACTCGGCGGCAAGCTCGGGGTACTTCTCCGCATACTTCGCGAAGCGCTCGTTCCAGGCTGCCTCGTGCCTCGCACCGGCCGCGCGCGCATCCCAGCCGGCGTACACGTGGGCGGGAATCTCGAACGCGGGATGCGGCCAGCCGATCGCCTCGCGCGTCGCGGCGATCTCCTTGTCGCCCAGCGGCGCGCCGTGCGCATCGTGCGTGTTGGCCTTGGTCGGCGCGCCCTTGCCGATCACCGTCTTGCAGCAGATGAGGCTCGGCTTGCCGGACACCGCCTTCGCGGCGCGGATCGCCGCATCGACGGCGGCGACGTCGTGCCCGTCCACGTTCGGGATCACGTGCCAGCCATACGCCTCGAAGCGCTTCGGCGTGTCGTCGCGGAACCAGCCCTCGACGTGGCCGTCGATGGAAATGCCGTTGTCGTCGTACAGCGCGACGAGCTTGCCGAGCCCCAGCACGCCGGCGAGCGAGCACGCCTCGTGCGACACGCCTTCCATCAGGCAGCCGTCGCCGAGGAACACGTAGGTGTGGTGATCGACGATGTCGAAGAACGGCCGGTTGAACTGGCCGGCCAGCACGCGCTCGGCGATCGCCATGCCGACGGCGTTCGCGAGACCCTGACCGAGCGGGCCGGTGGTCGTCTCCACCCCGGGCGCGAAGCCGTACTCGGGGTGTCCCGGGGTCTTCGAGTGCAGCTGCCGGAAGCGCTTCAGCTCGTCCATCGGCAGGTCGTAGCCGGTGAGATGCAGCAGCGCGTACAGCAGCATCGAGCCGTGGCCGTTCGAGAGCACGAAGCGGTCGCGGTCGGCCCAGTGCGGGTTGGCCGGGTTGTGGCGCAGGTGGTTGCGCCACAGGGCGACGGCCATCTCCGCCATGCCCATCGGCATGCCGGGATGTCCGGAATTGGCTTTCTGCACGGCGTCCATCGCGAGCGCACGAATGGCGTTGGCGAGGTCGCGGGTGTCTGGCGTGGAGGCGGTCACGGGCGCAATGCTCGAAGGAGCTCGAAGGAGGGTATGACTGCCGCGGAGCGGCCGAAGATCCCGCCCGGACAGCCTGAATTATCCCGTATCGCGGCCGTTTTTTCCACGGCCACGCCCGGGGACGGAAGGCGCCGCGGCGCTAGGACCGCGGCGGCGCGCCGAGCGCGCGGCGCCGGATGTCCATGAGCTTCAGGATCATCGGCGTGAAGATCAGCTGCATGGCGAGCTCCATCTTGCCGCCCGGGACGACGATGATGTTGGGCCGCGACATGAAGGAGTTGTGGATCATCGACAGCAGATACGGAAAGTCGATCCCCTTCGGATTGGCGAAGCGGATCACCACGAAGCTCTCGTCGGCCGTCGGGATGTACCGCGCGATGAAGGGGTTGGACGTGTCCACGGTGGGCACGCGCTGGAAGTTCACGTGGGTCTGCGAGAACTGCGGGACGATGTAGTTCACGTAGTCGGGCATGCGCCGCAGGATCGTATCCACCACCGCCTCGGTGGAGTAGCCGCGCGTCGCCTTGTCGCGGTGCAGCTTCTGGATCCACTCGAGGTTGATGATCGGCACCACGCCGATGCACAGGTCCGCGTGCTTCGCCACGTTGATGTTCTCGGTCACCACCGCGCCGTGCAGTCCCTCGTAGAAGAGGAGATCGGTGTCCGGCGGGATGTCTTCCCAGTCGGTGAACGTGCCCGGCTGCTGCCGGTACGGGGCGGCCTCCTCGTCGTTGTGCAGGTATTTCCGCACCCGCCCCCGGCCGCCCTCGCCGTAGCCGCGGAAGAGCAGCTCGAGCTCCTCGAACAGGTTGTTCTCGGGCCCGAAGTGGGAGAGATGCTGGTCGCCGCGCCGCGACGCCTCGGCGATCTTCGCCTTCATCTCGTCGCGGTTGTAGCGATGGAACGAATCGCCCTCGACGAGCTGCGCGCGGATGCCTTCGCGGCGGAAGATCCACTGGAACGTGCGGGTCACCGAAGTGGTGCCTGCGCCGGACGAGCCGGTGACGGAGATGATCGGATGCCTGGCCGACATGCTGGTGCTCCCTGCGATACGAAATCCGGCGCTACGAGCCCACGTACAGCGAACGCTCGCGGAAGAGCGGCGACTCGAACGGGCGGTCCAGCCCGGCGTCGTGCTCGCGGTGATAGCGTTCGATGCGCTCGACCTCGTCGCGCGAGCCCAGGATGACCGGGACCCGCGCGTGCAGCGACTCCGGCTGCACCTCGAGCAGGCGCTCGCGCCCGGTGCTCGCCGCGCCGCCCGCCTGCTCCACGATCATCGCCATCGGGTTCGCCTCGTACACGAGGCGCAGCCGCCCGGGCTTCGCCGGGTCCTTGGCATCGCGCGGATACATGAACAGGCCGCCGCGGATCAGCACGCGATGCACCTCGGCCACGAGCGACGCGATCCAGCGCATGTTGAAGTCCGCGCCGCGGGGGCCGCTCCGGCCCGCGACGCACTCGGCCACGTAGCGCTGCACCGGCGGCTCCCAGAACCGCTCGTTGGAGGTGTTGACGGCGAACTCGCGGGTTTCCGGCGGGATCGCGAGGTCGGGATGGGTGAGGATGAACTCGCCGAACCCGCGATCGAGCGTGAAGCCGTGGACGCCGCGCCCGACGGTGAGCACGAGCATCGTGCTCGGCCCGTAGATGGCGTAGCCGGCGCAGAGCTGCCGCGTGCCCGGCTGGAGGAAGGCCCGCTCGTCGGGCACGTCGACCTCGTCCGGGCAGCGGAGCACCGAGAAGATGCTGCCGACGGATACGTTGACGTCCACGTTGGACGAGCCGTCGAGCGGATCGAACGCCAGCAGGTAGCGGCCGCGCGGATAGCGCTCGGGAACGAGGTAGGGCGCGTCCATCTCCTCGGAGGCCAGCGCGGCGAGGTGCCCGCCGTACTCGTTGGTGCGCAGGAACACGTCGTTGGCGAGCAGGTCGAGCTTCATCTGCGTCTCGCCCTGCACGTTCACCGAGCCCGCGGACCCGAGTGCGTTGCCGAGCGCTCCGCGCCCGACGATGAAGCTGATGCGCTTGCACGCGAGCCGCACGTAGTTGAGCAGCGCGGTGAAGTCCCCGGTGGCTTCCGGGAAGCGGCGCTGCTCCTGCATGATGAACTCGGTGAGCGTCGTCTCGCGCCCTTCCATGGTCTCCTCCTCCGCAAGGGTGGTGCTATGCCGCGGCGCGCCCCGCGTCCTCGCCCGCGAGCTTCGCGAGCTCCGCGAGCCCGACGAACGGCGCGCCGACGGTGCGCTGCGACACGAGATCGAGCGGGTGCTCCGGATCGCCGAGCCCCGGCAGCACCGCCACCGCGCTCGTGAAGTCGTCGCCCGCCGTCCAGTACGTCGGCGTGATCAGGGTGCGCAGCCCGGCCCCCCGCGCCGCCGCGAGCCCCTTCGCCGAATCCTCGATGGCGAGGCACGACTCCGCCGGCAGGCGCAGCGAGGCGAGCGTGAGCAGGTAGATGTCCGGCGCCGGCTTCTTCGCCGCGACGATGTCGCCGCAAGCGATGACGTCGAACCAGCCGCGCGCCTCGCCGCCGAGCGTCGCCGACAGCAGCGATTCGACGTTCGTCATCGTGGTCGTGGAGGCGATGGCGAGGCGGACGCCCTGGGCGCGGGCCTCGCGCAGCAGGCGCGCGATGCCGGGCCGGAGCGGCACGCCGCCCGACTCCACCAGCTCGGCGAAGATGCGCGTCTTGGACCGGTGCACCAGCGGCGCGATGCCCGCCAGCCGCGCCTTCTCGTCGGCGCTCGCCGGCATGGACTCGATGTGCGCGAGGATGCGCTCCTTGCCGCCCGACACGGCAAGCAGCTCGCCGTAGCGCTGCGGGCTCCAGTTCCAGAACAGCGAATGCTCGAGGAACGCGGCGTTGAACGCCTGGCGGTGGGCTTCCTCGGTGTCGGCGATGGTGCCGTCGAAATCGAAAATCACTGCCGCGACGCTCATGCCCCGCCCTCCTGCGTGGTTGCAAACACGCGGCTCGCCCGGATGTCGGCCGCCTCGATGGTCTGCAGCGCGTCGCGGTCCACCGGCCCGCCGCTCGCGGCGAAGAGCCGGTTCGCCTGCCGCAGCCGCGCACGGTCGAGGGCGTTGCGCACCGACCGCGCGTTGGCGAAATGCGGCCGACGCATGCGTAGCGCAATGTACTCCTCCAGCGCGGCGCGTGCCGGCGGGGACAGCCGGTAATGCATGCCGGCGAGCATCCGCCCGGCGATGTCGAGGAGCTCGCCCGGGGCGTAGTCGGGGAACTCGAGGTGGTGGGCGATGCGCGAGCTCATCCCCGGGTTGGAGCGGAAGAAGGTCTCCATGCGGTCGCGGTAGCCGGCGAGGATCACGACCAGGTCGTCGCGCTGGTTCTCCATCACCTGCAGCAGGATCTCGATCGCCTCCTGGCCGTAGTCGCGCTCGTTCTCCGGGCGGTAGAGGTAGTAGGCCTCGTCGATGAAGAGCACCCCGCCCATCGCCTTCTTCAGCACTTCCTTGGTCTTGGGCGCGGTGTGGCCGATGTACTGGCCGACGAGGTCGTCGCGGGTGACCGCCACCAGGTGCCCTTTGCGCACGTAGCCGAGCCGATGGAGGATCTCCGCCATGCGCAGCGCGACGGTGGTCTTGCCGGTGCCCGGGTTGCCGGTGAAGCTCATGTGCAGCGATGGCGCGCCGGTCGAGAGTCCGAGCCGCTGCCGCGCGCGGTCGACCAGCAGCAGCGCGGCGATCTCGCGGATGCGCGTCTTCACCGGCACCAGGCCGACGAGGTCGGCGTCCAGGGCGTCGAAGACCTCCTGGATGCGCGCCTCGCGCGCGATCTCCGCGAGGTCGACCGACGCTTGCGGCGCGGGCGCGGTGCCGGGCGCGTTCATGGCGGGGTCAGCTCACCGCCGGGGCGAGCTCGCCGCGCGCGTAGCGCTCGGCCATCGCGTCGAGCGGCACCGGCCGGATGGCGTGCGCGTGGCCGGCGCAGCCGAACTCCTCGTAGCGGCGCGTGCAGATGTCGCGCGCCGCCAGCATCGCCTCCTTGAGCGGCTTGCGCGGATCGAAGTCGTCCGGATGCTGCGCGAACCAGCGGCGCATCGCGCCGGTCATGGCGAGACGGATGTCGGTGTCGATGTTGACCTTGCGCACGCCGTTGCGGATGCCCTCGCGGATCTCCTCCACCGGCACGCCATAGGTCTCGCGGATGGCGCCGCCGAACTCGCGGATGACGTCGAGCCAGTCCTGCGGCACCGAGGAGGACCCGTGCATCACCAGGTGCGTACCCGGGATGCGCTGGTGGATCTCGCGGATGCGGTCGATCGCGAGGATGTCGCCGGTCGGGCGGCGCGAGAACTTGTAGGCGCCGTGGGAGGTGCCGATCGCGATCGCCAGCGCGTCAACGCCGGTCTGGCGCACGAAGTCCGCCGCCTGGTCGGGATCGGTGAGCAGCTGCTCGCGCGCGAGCTTGCCCTCCGCGCCCGAGCCGTCCTCCTCGCCCGCCTCGCCGGACTCCAGCGAGCCGAGGCAGCCGAGCTCGCCTTCCACCGACACGCCGACCGCGTGCGCCATGTCCACCACGCGGCGCGTGACCTCCACGTTGTACGCGTAGCTCGCGGGCGTCTTCATGTCCTCGCGCAGCGAGCCGTCCATCATCACGCTGGTGAAGCCGGAGCGGATCGACTTCTGGCACACCGCGGGGCTCGCGCCGTGGTCCTGGTGGATGGCCACCGGGATGTGCGGGTACTGCTCCGCCGCGGCGAGCACCATGTGGCGGAGGAACGCTTCGCCCGCGTACTTCCGGGCGCCCGCGGAGCCCTGCATGATCACCGGGCTGTCGGTCGCGTCGGCCGCCTGCATGATCGCCTGGATCTGCTCCAGGTTGTTGACGTTGAACGCGGGGATCCCGTAGCCATACTCCGCGGCGTGGTCGAGCAATTGGCGCATCGAGACGAGTGCCATCGCTAGCTCCCGTACCGCTCGCCTTCCGGGCGGTCGGTGGCGTAGGCGTGGGTGGTGTAGCGCAGGTTGCGGCCCTCGCCCTCGTGGCGGTCGAGGCGGAAGCCCTTCTCGTCCGCCGGCCGATGCACGATGAAGGAGAGCTGCATCGTCTCGAACCCGCGCGTCGCATCGAAGGCGTTGACCTTCACGTAACGGTTCGGGAACGTGTTGCGGCACGCGTCGATCTCGGCCATGACGCCCGCGGCGTCGCGCAGGTCGAACATCGGCATGCCGTACATGTCCCAGTACGTGTTGCGCGGAT
>CAZKHE010000101.1:0-16458 GCA_964552535.1 uncultured Enterobacteriaceae bacterium
GCTGCGCATGTACCTCGACGGCGTGGAGGTGGCGAGCCGGGCGCTCGGGACGGCGCAGTTCGCGGCGACGACCAACGGACTGCGCGTCGGCCTGGACATCAACGAGGGCGGCTCGGTCGGCTTCGTCGGGAGCATCGACGATCTGCGCCTCTGGAACGTGGCGCGGACCGGGGCGGAGATCTCGGCGGCCCGTAGCACCCCGCTCGCCGGCAACGAGGGCGGCCTTGCCTTGAACTTGCGCTTCGACGACGGCGCGGGAACGGTGGTGGCGAACTCGGCCACCGCCACCCAGGTCGGCACGCCGGCCGGCACGCTGCTCACGCGGTTGGCGGGGGCGGCCGGGGCGGTCGCCGGCGCGATCGTGTATCCCGGCCAGCGCGACCTCTACACCTTCGAGCTCACCGAGCCGAAGCTGCTCTACCTCGATGCGCTCTCCAGCACGTCGCTCTCCTGGACGCTCACGAGTGCGGCGTCCGGAACGCTCGTGGCGGCACGCTCGTTCACGTCGACCGACTCGAGCGATGGTCTGTCGGTGCTGAACCTCGGTGCCGGCAGCTACACGCTCATCTTCGACATGTCGGGCGACGAAATCGGCGCGTATGGCTTCCGCCTTCTCGACCTCGGTGCGGCCACCACCCTGAGTCCCGGCACCCCGGGGTCGCCCGCGCCGGTCACAACGCTGCTCGACCCCGCCGCCGAAACCGTGGCGTACCGGCTGAACGTGACCGCGGGCGACCGCTACTTCTTCGACATGCAGTCCGCGCCCCAGGGCGACGGCGCCTGGCGGCTGATCAACGCCTACGGCGACATCCTGCTGTCCTCGGGCATCAACACGGATCTCGGCGAGATCACCCTGAACACCGGCGGCACCCATTACCTGCTGCTCGAAGGGCGGCGCTACCTCGGGGGCATCAGCAGCTACACCTTCAACGTCGAATTGCGCGGCAACACGCCGCCGGCCCCGCTGGCCGGCGACCCGATCGAGCTCGGGCAGCTCGTGAGCGGGACGATCTCCGCGACCGGCGAACTCGATCGCTTCGTGTTCACGCTGGCCACGCCGACGGCCGTCGCGTTCGATACGCGCCAGGACACCGCCATCCAGTGGACGCTCGCCGGACCGCGCGGCACCGTGGTGTCGAACCGCTCACTGCAGGCCTCCGACGCCAACGACGGCTATCCCCTGCTGAGCCTCGTGCCCGGAACCTACCAGCTCACCCTGGGCGGAGCGACCGGGAACTACGCGTTCGTCCTGCACGACCTCGCCACAGCGGCATCGCTGACGCCCGGCACGCCGTTCACCGGCACGCTCTCTCCGGGCAACGAGACGGACCTCTGGCGCTTCAGTGCCCAGGCCGGCGACCGGTTCTATTTCGACGTGAGCACGCCGAACGCCGGCAACGGCTACTGGCGCCTCATCGACCCGTTCGGCCGCGAAGTCGTGAACGAGGGTCTGAACACCGACATCGGGGTCCGGGCGCTGCCTTACACCGGCACCTACACGGTGTTGATCGAGGGCCGGCGCAACCAGGGTGCCAACATCCCCTATGCGTTCAACGTCCAGCCGATCGCCGACCAGGAGTTCCCGCTCACCCTCGGTGCGGTGACCGGCGGCACGATCGACGAGAAGGGCGAGGTCGACCGCTACACCTTCACGCTGGCACAGGGCGCGCGGCTGTATCTCGACAGCTTCACCAACGTCGATTTCCGATGGTCGCTGGTCGGGCCCCGTGGCGTGCACGTCAGCAACGCTTCGCTGCAGACCATCGACCGGCAGGACGGGGGCAACCCGATCCTCGATCTGGTCGCCGGCCAGTATCGGCTCGAGATCTACGGCAGCGGAGAGCTCACGGGAGAGTACGGCTTCCGCCTGTTCAACTCGGCTGCGGCGACGGCGATCACGCCGGGCACGCCGGTGAGCGGACAGCTCAACCCGGGGAGCGAATCGCACCTCTACCGGTTCACGGCGCTCGCCGGCGACCGCCTGTACCTCGACTCGCAATCCTCCGGGACCGGGTCCACCTGGTGGCGGCTCATCGATCCGCTGGGCCGCGAAGTCTTCGCGAACGGCATGACCGAAGACGACCCGGCGCGTACCCTCACGGTGCCGGGCGAGTACCTCGTCCTGGTGGAGGGGCGCCGGGGCGCGGCCGGTCCCATCAACTACACGTTCAACGTCCAGCCGGTGGCGGACAAGCTTCTCCCGCTCACCGTCGGGCAGCGCGTGGACGGCACGCTCGACGAGAAGGGCGAGGCCGTCCGCTACTCGTTCACCCTCGCCCAGGACACGTGGCTGTACTTCGACGGCCTGGTCAACATCGATTACCGCTGGTCCCTCACCGGGCCGCGGGGCCTGGTGGTCAACAACGCGCCGATGGCCGCCATCGACCGCCAGGACGGCGGCAACCCCGTGTTCCTCGCAGCAGCCGGGCAGTACCGACTCGACGTCTTCGGCACCACCGACCTCACCGGCAACTTCGCCTTCCGCCTGCTCGACATGGGTACGGCACCTACGGTGCCCCTGGGAACGGTGTTCAGCGGCCAGCTCGACCCCGCCCCGGAGACCGACATCTACCGCTTCACGGTGCAGGCCGGCGATCGCGTCTACTTCGACACCCGCAACACGACGGCGAACAGCGCGTGGTGGCGTCTCCTCGACCCGCTCGGCCGCGAAACGTTCGCCGAGAATCTCAACAGCGACGTGGACACGCGCGTGCTCGATGTGCCGGGCACGTACTGGCTGCTCGTCGAGGGGCGCCGCGGGCAGGTCACGCCGCTGCCCTACAGCTTCGCCCTGCAGCCGGTGCCGAACGTCGCGCCCGTGCAGCTCGGCAACCTGGGCGGCATCCCCGGGCCGGACCTGCGCATCACCGACATCGAGGTGGTCGCCGTCGGTCCGCTGGAGTCCGGCGCGACGGTGACGGTCAACTGGATCGACCGCAACACCGGCAACCGCGACGCCGCCGCCTGGCGCGACCGCGTGATCGTGCGCAACGCCGCGAACGAGATCATCGCGAACGAGATCGTCCCCTACGATCCCGCGGAACTGGGCATCCTGGGGCCCGGCCAGACGCGGCCGCGCTCGGTCGAGATCACGCTGCCCGACGGCCCGCGCGGCGCCGGCGCGATCACGTTCAGTGTCGAGACGGACGTCGACAACGCCGTGACGGAGCAGAACACCTCCGGCGATGCCGAGACGAACAACGTCGCGTCGATCACGCGCACGGTCGCGCTCGCCGCATATCCCGACCTCCTGGTTTCCAGCCTGGCCGTGACGCCCTCCGGCGCGTGGGCGCCGGGCGAGTCGGTCACGCTGTCGTGGCGGGTGGACAACGGCGGCACCCGGGCACCCGCATCGGACTGGACCGAGACCGTGCTGGTGCGCAACGTCACCACCGGCGAGACCGTGTACTCGCAGACCCTGGTACGCAGCGCCCCGGGAGACGGCGCCATCGCGGCCGGCGGCGGGGTGGACCGCACCGCGACCTTCGCCTGGACCACCGGCAACGCCGCTCAGGGGTTGTTCGAGTTCATCGTCAACGTCGATGCCGGGAACGCCCTGTTCGAGAACAACGGCCCCGGCAACGCCGAGTCCAACAACCTCGCCAAGCTGACCCTTGCTTCGGCCCCCGATCTCGTCGTCCAGAACCTGCGCATCGAGAACACCGGGGTGCAGTCGGGCGACACGGTGACGGTGTTGTGGAACGACTTCAACGCCGGCACGCGGCCGGCACCGGCGGGGTGGACGAATCGCGTCGTCGTCCTCAACGAGACGACCAACCAGACGCTGGTCAACGCATCGGTCGCCGCGAGCGGTCCGCTCGCGGCCGGTGCGGGGGCGGCGCGCAGCTTCAGCTTCACGCTGCCCGACGGTGCGGCGGGCGCGGGGACCCTCCGCGTCACGGTGATCGCCGACCAGAACGCGTCCGGCACCGCATCGGTGATCGAGGCGAACGCGGCCGGCACGGCGGAGGCCAACAACAGCGCCGTCGTCACGTTCGGCGCGATCGAGCGCGAGTACCCGAACCTCACCGCGGCGATCACGTCTGCGCCGGCTTCGGCGCGCGGCGGCGACACGGTCAGCATCGGCTTCCGCGTCACGAACAACGGGGTCGACGCGACGGGGGCGTGGAACGACGTGGTGGTGCTGTCGCTCGACGCGGTGTACGGCAACTCGGACGACCTGGTGCTCGCCACCGTCGCCCGTACCGGCGGGCTGGGCGCGGGCCTCTCCTACGACGCCAGCGCAAGCGTCCTGCTCCCGCAGCAGATCGATCAGAGCGTACGGCTATTCGTGCGGACCGACGTCGGCAACGTCGTCCCCGAGCCGGGCACGCGCGCGGACAACGTGTCCGCGCCCGCGACGCTCACGCTCGCGACCCCCTATGCCGACCTCGCGGTCGAGGCGGTCGTCGCGCCCGGTGCAGCGCAGTCCGGCGCGCGCATCGACGTGACCTGGCGCGTGCGGAACATCGGCGACACCACCACGAGCGCCGCTTCCTGGAAGGACCGCTTGCTGCTCTCGTCGGACGACGTGGCGGGTGCGGGCGACACGGTGCTCGCCGAGATCGTGCGCAGCGGCGCGCTGGCGCCGGAGGCCGCCTACAGCGGCACCTCGTCGGTGACCCTGCCCGAGGGCATCTCCGGCAGTTTCCGCATCCTGGTGGTGAGCGACGTCGACGGCGCGGTGTACGAGAAGGGCCTCACCGCGAACAACACGGGCGCGTCCATCGGCACGCTCGCCGTGTCGCTGTCCCCGGCACCGAACCTCGTCGTCGAATCGGTCACCGCGCCCGCGGTCGCCTTACCGGAGCAGGCCGTGACCGTCACGTGGACGGTCGCGAACGTCGGCGAGTCGGAGACGCGCAGCGACTGGACCGACCGGATCTACTTCAGCACCGACGGCTCGCTCACCGGCGCCACGCTGCTCACGAGCGTGGCGCGCACGTCGCCGCTCGCGGCCAACGACCGGTACACGCAGAGCGCGCAGGTCACCCTGCCCGACGCCGCCGACGGGGCGTATCGCATCATCGTGGTGGCCGACGCCGGCGGAACGGTGTTCGAGCAGGGCCGGGACGACGACAACGCGGGGGTCGCCGCAGCGACGGGCATCGTGCATCCCGACCTGCGCCTCGTCGAGGTCGAAGCGCCCGCCGGCGCGACCTCCGCCGAGACGGTGAAGGTGCGCTGGCGCGTGGTCAACGACGGCAGCACCGAGGCGACCGGTGGCTGGATCGACCGCGTCTACCTCTCGACCGACGGTACGGTGAGCTCCGGCGACCGGCTGCTCGCGACGGTGGCCCGCACGGCGCCGCTCGCCGCGGGGGCGGGCTACGAGGTCGAGGCCGACGTGGTGATTCCGGTCGACGTCTCCGGTCCGTGGCAGATCCTGGTGGTCGCCGACGCGGCGAACGCGCTGCGCGAGCGGGGCGCGGAGGGCAACAACCAGGGTGCGTCCGCGATCACGGTGGACCTTGCGCCCTACGCCGACCTGCGGGTGTCCGACGTGACCGCGCCGCCGCTCACCATTGCGGATCCGGCGCGGGTGACCGTCGGCTGGACGGTGACCAACGTCGGCACCGGCGCGGGCCTGACCTCGGAGTGGGTCGACGCCATCGTCGCCTCCGTGGACGGCGTGGCGGACGACAGCGACATCGTGCTCGCCACGTTCACGCGCACCGGAGGGCTGGCGAAGGACGCCGCCTACACGCGCACGGAGAGCATCTTCCTCCCGCCGTCGTTCACCGGGCGCTACAACCTGTTCGTGCGCACCGACGCCGGACGCGTCGTGTTCGAGAACGGGTCCGAGGCGAACAACGCCGCGCCCGCGCCGCAGCCGTTCGACGTCATGCCGATCCCGTATGCGGACCTCGAAGTCGCGTCGCTGGAGGTCGCGCCGACGGCCGAGTCGGGTGGGGCGCTGCGCGTCACCTGGACGGTGACCAATGCCGGCATCGGCCGCACCGACCGCGAGCAGTGGGCGGACGCCGTCGATCTCGTCCGGGTGGTGAGCGGCAACGTCGTCGTGGTGCAGTCGTACAGCTTCGACCACCTGGGCGTGCTCGCGCCGCAGGGCAGCTACACCCGTTCCGCCGACCTCACCGTCCCGAACGGGCTGACGGGCACCCATTTCGTGCGCGTGCGGACCAGCGGGCCGTTCGAGTTCATCTACACGAACGACAACACGGCGCTCTCCGGGCCCGTCGAGATCTCGCTCGCGCCCAGCGCGGATCTGGTCGTCACCGACATCGTGGCGCCGACCGCGGCGTTCGAGGGCGAAAGCATCGACATTGCCTGGACCGTCCTCAATCGCGGCGATGCCCCGGCGGGGGGCACGTGGACCGACAGCGTGTTCCTGCGCAACCCCGGCAACCCGAACGCGCAGGCGGTGAACCTCGGCACCTTTACCTGGTCGTCGGGTCTTGGGGCCGGGCTCGCGTACTCGCGCAGCGAGCGCGTCAAGCTCCCGTCCAAGATCGAGGGCGCCTGGCAGGTGGTGGTCCTGACCAATGCGGGCACCACGCTGTACGAGCACGGCGCCGCGGCGAGCAACAACAGCACCGGCGACGACGTGCCGCTGGTGCTCTCGCTGCTCGCGCGCCCCGACCTCCAGGTGTCCAACATCACCGCGCCCGACCGGGTGGAGGCGGGGTCGCCGATCGCCGTGAGCTTCGTGGTGACCAATCGCGGCAGCGTCGCGACCGACGTGCCGCGGTGGAAGGACAACGTCTATCTCTCGCTCGACGGCAGCGTCGGCGCGAACGCCATCCTCATCGGCAGCCTCGACAACGACTCCGCCCTCGCGTCGGGCGCCTCCTATCGGACCGAGACGACGCAGACGCTGCTCATCCCCGAGCGATTCCGCGGCGCGGGCTTCATCGTGGTCCTCGCCGACGCGAGCGGCTCGGTGGACGAGTACCCGCGCGCCAACGAGAACAACAACCTGGTGTCGAAGCCGATCTTCGTCGACCCGCAGCCGCTCGCCGACCTGGTGACCGGCGGCGTCGCCGCGCCGGTCCAGGCGGTCTACGGCAGCGAGATCGAGGTCCGCTACACCGTCACCAACAAGGGCTCCGCGCCGACCAACCGCACCGGGTGGACGGACACCCTGTGGCTGACGCGCGACCCGACCCGTCCGAACCCCGGCAAGAACGGCGCCATCCTCCTCGGGACCTTCGCGCACGAGGGCCGGCTCGCGCTGAACGAGAGCTACCAGCAGATCGTCAAGGTCCGCATCCCGCAGCAGATCGAGTCCGGGGTCTGGTACGTCACGCCGTGGTCGGACGCCTACGACGCGGTGCTGGAGGACACGCTCGCGTCGAACACCAACCCCGACGACCCGAACGAATTCGACAACAACAACTACAAGGCGCGCGCGATCGACATCATCGGCACGCCGATCCCGCCGCTGCCCGACCTCAAGGTGACCTCGATCGCCACCAATGCGCCGGGCTCCGTGGACCAGCCGTTCACCGTGACCTGGGTGGTGAAGAACGACGGGGAGGGCGCCGCCCCCGGGCAGTGGATCGACACGGTCTTC
This sequence comes from uncultured Enterobacteriaceae bacterium, assembly GCA_964552535.1. Taxonomy (GTDB): domain Bacteria; phylum Pseudomonadota; class Gammaproteobacteria; order Burkholderiales; family SG8-39; genus CAZKHE01. The sequence continues at coordinate 7,538 of CAZKHE010000101.1, forward strand.
CTCCACAACAAGCCGACGATGTCGGAATCGGGGAGCGAGGTGTGGACGCTCGGCTCGTTCATGCGCCCGCAGGGGCTGGACTCGCTGGCGACCTACCAGCAGGTGCAGGCGTTCGATCTCTCGCCCGCCGCCCGCGGGCTGTACGTGACCGTGCTCACCGACACGGCCTTCGACCCCTCGGTGAAGGAGTCCGACGAGACGAACAACGGCCTGACCGTCGGTACCGCGGTCACCGCCCGGCCCGCGGACCTGCGCGTGGTTTCCATCGATGCGCCGGCGAGCGGCAACTTCTCGGGCGAGAAGACGACCGTCAGCTGGACGGTCGTGAACGACGGCGCCGCGGTGTGGTCGGGCACGCGCTTCTGGACCGACGCGGTGTTCATCTCGCCCGATCCGGTCTTCATCGAAAGCCGGGCGCTGCAGATCGGCGCCGCGGTGATCGCCGCCGGCGATGGTCTCGCCAACGGCGAGACGTACACCGCGAGCGCGGAGGTGACGCTGCCGCGCGGCATCGGCGGCGATTACTTCGTCTACGTGTACACCGACTTCCCCGGGTCGCGGCGCTTCGCGCCGTTGCCCGAGGATCGGGCGGGCCGGAACATCGAGTCCTACGGCCGCTACGGCGCCTCGGTGTACGAGAACCCGGACGTCGTGCACAACAACATGCTGCGCGACGACCTGCCGGTGGTGTACCGGGAGCCGGACCTGCGCATCGGCACCATCACGCTGCCCGCCGGCGAGATTCTCTCCGGCGACACCATGACCGCAACCGTCACCGTCACCAACGCCGGCACGCGCGAGACCCGCGAGATCACCTGGATCGACCGCGTCTACCTGTCGCGCGATCCGTCGCTCGACGCCAGCGACCTGCAGGTGGGCGAGTTCCGCCGCTGGGGACGGCTTGGCGTCGGACAGAGCTACGAGCTCAACGCGACCTTCGCGCTGCCCGAAGGCGCGGAGGGGACGTTCTACCTCATCGCCTACGCCGACTCCGACGTGCGCGGCACCGTCGGCGGGGCCAACCCGTCCCCCACGGAGGTGGGTGGGGTGCGCCTGCTGTCCGACGAGGTCCCCGAGTTCCGCGACGAGGGCAACAACCTCACCGCCAAGGCGTTCGACGTCACGCTGCGTCCCGCCGCGAACCTGCGGGTGACCGGCGTGCAGACGGTCGAGCGCGTGCTCGTCGGCCAGACGCTGTCCTACTCCTACACCGTGACGAACGTGGGACAGGGGCCGACGCCGCCGGGACAGGCCCTCTGGGAGGACCGCGTCTACCTGTCGGCGGATCCGGTCCTGGACCTTGCCGCCGACCGTTATCTGGAGACGGTGTATCGCACCGGCGCTCTCGCCGCCGGAGCCGGCTACACCGTGGAGCGCACGGTGCGCCTGCCCCGCGACGTGCAGGGCGACTACTACCTCTTCGTGGTCACCGATCCTGCGTTCGGGACAAAGCCGCGAGGGGCGGTGTTCGAAGCCGCCGCGGAACTGGACAACACGCGCAGCTCCGACGACCCGGTGCTCATCGAGCTGCCACCGCCGTCGGACCTCGTGGTGGTGGACATCGACGCGCCGGCCAACGCGGTCAGCGGCGACACGTTCACCGTCGAGTGGACGGTGCAGAACCAGCGCGGCGCCGACGTGCAGGGGAGCTGGACCGACGCGGTCTATCTCTCCACCGACGGCGCGTGGGACCTCTCCGACCGGCTGATCGGACGGGTGACGCATTCCGGAGGCCTCGCCCTCGACGGCACCTACACGAGCGCCCTGCAGACCCGCCTGCCGCCGTCGAAGGAAGGGCAGTACCGCTTCATCGTGCGCCCGGACATCTACAACGAGGTGTACGAGGCGGCCGACGAGGCGAACAACGTCACCGCGTCGCCGGGCGTCGTCAACGTCACGGTCGCGCCGCTGGTGCTCGGCGTGCCGGTGCAGGATGCGCTCTCGCCCGGCGAGGTGCGGCTGTACAAGGTCAGCGTCGCGGGCAACGAGACGTTGCGCGTGCGTCTCGATGCCGACGAGGCCGCCGCCGTCCACGAGCTCTACGTGCGCTACAACGACGTGCCGAGCGGTTTCGCCTTCGATGCGGCCGGCCAGAGCCTGCTCGACGAGGATCAGGTCGCGCTGGTGCCCTCCACCGACGCCGGCACCTACTACGTGCTGGTCGTCGGGCGCTCCGCGCCCCGCGCCGACATCCCGGTCACCCTCGTCGCCGAGACGCTGCCGTTCCAGATCACCGACGTCACGCCGGACCAGGGCGGAGACAGCCGCTGGGTGACCATGACCATCACCGGGGCGCGGTTCAAGCCCGATGCGCTGGTGAAGCTGGTCCGGCCGGGACTGGAGGAGATCGAGCCGGCGCGCTACGAGGTGATCGACGCGACCCGCATCATCGCCACGTTCGACTTCCGCAACGTGGACCGCGCCCTCTACGACGTGAAGGTGATCAACCCCGACGGGGCGGAGGCGGTGCTCCCGTATCGCTATCTGGTGGAGCGCGCGCTGCCGCCCGATGTGACCATCGGACTCGGCGGGCCCCGTGTCCTTCCAGCGGGCCAGTCCGGCCTCTACAGCATCGCGCTGCAAAGCCTGACGAACGTCGACACGCCGTACGTGTACTTCGAGTTCGGCGCACCGGAGATCGGCAACAACGCACGCGTCTACGGCCTGCCGTTCCTCACCTTCACCTCGAACGTGAAGGGCGAGCCGGACGGGGTGCGCACCGATGTGCCGTGGGCTGCGCTCGACTCGGAGGTGAACACCAACGGTTTCATGCTCGCCAGCGGCTATGCCCTGGACGTGACCGCGGGCGGCTACGTCGGCATGAGCTTCGCGGTCACGACCTATCCGGGCCTGAAGGCGCTGGCGGACCGCGACTTCGAGGCGTTCCGGCGCGCGCTCTACGACGCGCGACCCCAGCTCGCCAAGGACGGTGTGCTCGACGGGGGCATCGAGTCGCTGTCGGGGGGGCTGAAGGAGATCTTCACCGATCCCACCAAGCCGGTGCCGGACAAGTGCGAGATCTTCTTCATGCCGTTCCGCTTCAACGTCATGTCGGCGGCGACGCCGATGACGCGCGCGGAGTTCGTCGCGCGCCAGACGCAGGAGGCGGATGCGCTGCGGGCGAAGATCCTGCAGGACACCACCGCGAATGCGGCGCTGGTGAACCTCGCGGCGGACCGCGAGGCGTGGGTCGCCGCGTATCTCGCCGCGCTGGAGGACAGCGGGCTGCTGCGCCCCGAGGACGAGGCGCCGCCGATCCGGCTCGACCCGAAGGTGATGAGCACCATGAGCGTGCTCGCCAGCGGCGTTCTCGTCGGTCCGGCGGGCAGCCAGATCCAGAGCCCCTCGAGCCTCGCCGCGTTCTTCGAGCAGGTGCACAAGTGGTACGGCGACACGCCGGGCAAGCTCGCCCCCATCGCCGGCTACGACCATCGGGTGTCGGACGAGTGCGGTGAGTACGACATCCCCATCCCGGCGCTGCCGGAGTTCGAGGACCACGACCTCGGCCTGTCGCAGCCGACCTACTTCCAGGCCTTCAACGTCTTCTCGCCCTACGTGGGCCTCACGGGCGTCGCCGACCAGGAATCCTTCGGCTCGGTAGCCGGATCGGACGAGCTCACCCTGCTCGACCTGCAGCGGCTCTTCGAGGCCGCCGCCGCGGACACGAGCCTCGCGACCATCGCCGGGCCGCAGGGCACCGGCGCCGGCAACTTCGTGCCGGCCAATGAAGCGCTGCCGTACACCATCCGCTTCGAGAACCCCGCCGCGGCGACGACCCGGCCGGCGGAGATCCGCATCGTCACGCAGCTCGACGACAGCCTCAACCCGCGCAGCTTCCGGCTGGGCGACCTGCGCATCGGCGACATCAGCGTGCGCATCCCCGGCGAGCGCGCGAGCTTCCAGGGCGACTTCGACTTCACCCAGTCGAAGGGCTTCGTGTTGCGCGTCTCGGCCGGCATCGACACCACCACGCGTACCGCCAGCTGGGTGCTGCAGGCCATCGATCCGCTGACCGGCGAGGTGCTGCAGGACGCGACGCGGGGGCTGCTCGCGCCGAACAATGCCCAGGGGCTGGGCGCCGGCTTCGTCTCGTACACGGTCACGTCCGCCTTCGGCGCGCAAAGCGGCGAGGCGATCGATGCGTCCGCGCGCGTGATCCTCGATACGCAGGCGCCGTTCGATACCGCGGTCGTCACGCACACGCTCGACGCGGCCGCGCCGGTCACGACGCTGACCGCGACGCCGATCGCGGCGGGCGGAAACGACTACGACGTGCGCTGGAGCGTCGCCGACGAGGCAGGCGGGTCAGGCGTCAAGCACACCACGGTGTACGTGTCCGCCGACGGCGGCGACTGGCAGATCTGGCTGCGCCAGACCACCGAGACGCAGGCGGTGTTCCAGGGCGAGGCGGGCAAGCGCTACGAGTTCCTCGCGCTCTCCACCGACAACGCCGGGAACCGCGAGCGTCCGCCGGCCGGGGACCAGGCGCCCGACGACGGCTCGCGCCCCAACCTCGGGGGCACGCCGGGCGTGGGCCAGACCACGCCCGACGTGGGCGATCCGCCGGCGCCGAGCACCCAGCCCGCGACCAATCCGCTCTTCGTACAGGCGCAGGCCAACATTCCCTCGGCGCAGCCGTCCGAGCCGTCCGAGTACCAGTCGGTCCTCGCCCCGTTCACCGGCGTCTCGTTCGGCACGGGCATCGCGCAGAGCCACGCGAACATCGGCCCGCTTGCTCTGCTCGCGACCCCCGACGGCAACTTCATCGCGAGCGGCGGCGCGAACCGCGGGGCGCTGTATCTGTTCGACCAGGACGGCGGCCGCGTCCTCAATCCGTTCGCGACCGTCGCCGAGCCGGTATTCGACCTCGTCTACGACCGCGACGGCCAGGTGTGGGCCACGAGCGGCGGCGGCGAGCTGCTGCAGCTCGATCTCGCCACGGGGCGCATCGTCGCCCGCTACGGCGAGAGCCTGACCCAGGCGATCGCGCTCGACCCGTCGACGGGCCGGCTCTACGTGTCGTCCGGCGCGGGCATCGAGATCTTCGACCCGCTCACCCGCACCTTCCGCCACTTCAGCGACGTGCGCGTGGACGACCTTGCGTTCGGGGCCGACGGGCGGCTGTGGGGCACCACCTGGCCCGCACGCGGCGACCTCGTCACGTTCAATGCGCAGGGCCGGGCGCAGGTGCAGGTGCGCCTCGACGCCGAGATCGACTCGCTCGCCTTCGGCCGCGCCGGCACGCCGCTCGACGGGCTGCTCTTCGCATCGGCCAAGGCGCGCCAGAACGATCCGAAGGGCGCGAGCCTCTGGATGATCGACCTCGTCACGCTGAAGCGCGTCGAGGTTGCGCGCGGCGGGCCCGGCGCCGAAAACCTGCTCGCGACCGCCGACGGGCGCCTGCTGGTGGCCAACGCGCACCGCATCGACGTGATCGCGCCGATCCTCGCGCCGAAGGTGGTCGCCACCAATCCGCCCGACGAGGCGCTGGTGCCGCTGCCGCTCGGCGAGATCGCGCTGACGTTCGACCAGGACATGCAGACGGGTGCCGGCACCGAGGCCGGCTCCGTGCTCAACCGCGCGAACTACACCGTCGTGCGCGACGGCGTGACGGTCGCGATCGACCGCATCCGCTACGACGCGCCCTCGCGCACCGTCTTCCTCGGCGCCGACGGTCTGCTGCCCGGCGGCTACACGGTGACCGCGAGCGCCGCCCTCAAGAGCCGGTTCGGCCTCACGCTCGGCACCCCGTTCAGTACCGATTTCGTCGGTCTCCAGGACTTCTCCGCGCGCGTGCGCGTGGATTTCGAGGCGACGCGCTCCGATCGTCTCACCGGCACGATCTCCTACGACGTGCGCGTCACCAACACGACCGACTACGACCTCGTCACGCCGCTCGCGCTGGTCATCGACCCTTCACGCTACTTCGCCGGCGGTCCATCGCTGCCGGCGGTGCAGGGCGTCACCGGGCTGTGGATGATCGACCTCGGCCAGCAGCTTGCCGACGGCCGGCTCAACCCGGGCGAATCGACCGTCGTCCAGACGGTCACGATCCGCAACCCGCAGGATCAGCGCGCCGATCTCGGGTTCGGCATCTACGCGCTGCCGTATCCCAACGCGGTGCCGGTGATCACCTCGAGCCCGCCGCAGGACGGCGCCCGCGCCGGCACCCCGTACACCTACGACGTGAACGCCGTCGACCCCGACGGCGTCGCGATCGCGTACCTGATCGTCGACGGTCCGGACGGCATGACCATCGACGCCGCCACCGGAGTGATCTCGTGGACGCCCGACGCGAACGCGCCGACGCGCACGCAGGTGGTGCTGCGCGCCTACGACACGCGCGGCGGCCACGCCCAGCAGGTCTACACGCTCGCGGTGGCGGGCGGCAACGATGCGCCCGACATCGTCGCCATTCCGCGCGAGCTGAGGCTCCGCGAAGGCGAGACCCTCCAGCTGCAGGTCACGCCGATCGACAACGACGGCGACGCGGTGACGGCGTACATGGACCGCCTGCCGCCGGGCGCACGCTTCGATCCGCTGACCGGCCTCTTCGAGTGGACGCCGGCGTTCGACGCGGCCGGCATCTACAAGGACGTGCGCGTCGGCGTCTCCGACGGCCGGCTCGCGACGGAGTACGCCCTGACGTTCACGGTCGACCCTGCGAACGCGCCGCCCGAGCTCGCCGCCGTACCCGACCGCACCGTCCGCGAGGGCGATCCGTTGCGCATCGCCTTCGTCGGCAGCGACATCGACGGCGACGTCCTGCACTACTCGAGCGCCATCCTGCCCCCCGGCGCCTTCGTCAATCCGAACACCGGCGTGCTGGACTGGACGCCGCAGTTCAACCAGGCCGGGGTGTACGACATCACGGTGCGCGTGACCGACGGCCTCGACGTCGCCGACCGCACGGTGCGCATCACGGTCACCAACGCCAACGCCGCACCGCGCTTCGACGACTTCACCGGCCTCCAGGTGTTCGAAGGCCAGCCGATCAACTTCCGCGCCTTCGCCTTCGATCCGGACAATCCCGGTTACGTGCTCCCCGAGCGGCTCGCCGACGGTACGCTCGCCGACGCGGAGGGCGTGGCGAAATCGGTCGCGTACACGGTGCAGGGTCTTCCGCCCGGCGCGACGTTCGACCCCGATACGGCCGAGTTCGACTGGCTGCCCGGCTATGACCGGGCCGGCACCTACACCGTGCGCTTCACCGCCACCGACGATGGCGACGGGCTCGGCACGCCGCTCACGACCGTGGTCGACGTGCCGATCACGGTGCTGAACGCCAATCGGCCGCCCGCGTTGCCGGAACTCGCCAACGTTTCGGTGGACAAGGGCGAGGTGATCGAGATCGACGTGAGCGCGCCGGACCCCGACGGGAACCCGGTGACCTACGTCGCGGAAGGCTTGCCCCGCTTCGCCACGCTCACCGTGGCGCCAGACGGCACCGCCACGCTGCGCATCGCGCCGGGCGATCGCGATCGCGGCGACAGCGTGGTCACGATCACGGCGAGCGACAACGGCGACGGCGGCGGCGCACGCGCCCGTCAATCCGTCTCGCGCACGTTCGTCATTTCGTCCGAGTCGCCTGCCGAGCCGCCGCTGCTCGCGCCGATCGGCGACAAGGTGGCGGTGGTGGGGCAGGAGCTCGTCTTCACGGTGCGCGCCTCCGATCTCGACCAGGACGCGCTCACGCTGACCGCCTCGACCCTCCCGGCTGGCGCGACCTTCACCGACGGTCCGCAGTACGGCTCCAAGATCTTCCGCTGGACGCCGACCGCCGCGGATCTGGGCAGCCGCACCCTCACGTTCACCGTGCAGGACGACGGCAATGGGGGCGCGGGCCCCGTGGGCTCTGACAGCCAGACGATCACGCTGGTGGTCCGCACGTCGAACGCCGCGCCGCTGTTGTTGCCGATCGGCAACCGTGCCGTGGCCGAGGGGGAGACGCTCGCGCTGCAGCTCGCTGTGCTCGACGGCGACGGCGACCCGCTGACCTACACCGCCGCCAACCTGCCGCCCGGCGCGGTGCTGAACGCCGCCACGGGCCTGCTCACGTGGACGCCGAACCTCTTCCAGGCCGGCACGTACGACGACATCACCGTTACCGCCTCGGACGGCGCGGCGTCGAGCAGTGAGACCTTCTCGATCGTCGTCACGCAGACCAATCGCGCGCCGCTGCTCGCCGGCATTCCGCCCCTCGGCGGGCAGGAGCGCCAGCTCGTGACGTTCACGCTCGTCGGCACCGATCTCGACGGCGAGGCGCTCGTCTACGCGCCGCTCGCGCCGCTGCCTGCGGGCAGCTTCTTCGATCCGTCGAACGGCCGGTTCGAATGGATCCCGACCTACGAGCAGGCCGGGAGCTACACCCTGAGCTTCGAGGCGCGCGACCCGAAAGGCGCGACCGACACGCTCGACGTGCTGGTCCGCATCGACGACGTCAACCGCCTGCCCGTCATCGCGCTCACCAATCGCCTGGTCCAGCTCGGCGAGTCGCTCGCCTTCACCCTCGGCGGCAGCGATCCCGATGTCGGCGAGACGCTGACCTTCTCCGCCGATGGGCTGCCCGACGGCGCGACCCTTCATCCGGTCACCGGCGCCTTCTCCTGGACGCCGAACGCCGGCCAGGCGGGCGACTACCTGGTGCTGGTGAAGCTCTCCGACGGCAAGGACGAGCGGGTCGCGCCGCTCGCCTTGCGCGTCACCCAGACGCCGCAGCTGCCCGACGTGTCGATCGAGCTCACGCCGAGCTTCCCGGTGGTGCCCGGGCAGGCGGTGACCATCACCGTCCTGGCCGACGCCTTCTCCGCCATCGCGGGCAAGACCCTCGCCATCGACGGCACCCCGGTGACGCTGGACGACCGCGGCCGCGCCGTGTTCACGCCGAACGCCATCGGCCTCGTCACGCTCACTGCGACGGC
>CAZKHE010000102.1:0-16372 GCA_964552535.1 uncultured Enterobacteriaceae bacterium
CGCCGGGATGGTGCTCCCGCCCGGCCGGTTCTCCACGACGAAGCCCTGTCCCCAGCGCTTGCCGAGCTCCTCGCCGAGCGCGCGCGCGAGGACGTCGATGCCGCCGCCCGCGGGATACGGCACGATGACGCGGATGGGGCGTTCGGGGTAGGTCTGCGCCGGTGCCAGGCCGGGGACCAGGGCGAGGCACGCGGCGGCCGCGAGCGTGCGAACGAAACGGATCATGGACACCTCCGGTTGCGACGAGCGCGAATGATACCGGCCCCGTCAGGCCGCCTTCGACGTCGCCGTCTCCAGCAGCTTCACCAGCCGCCACAGCGTCGCGTTCACCGGCGTCGGCACGCCGAGCGCGGCGCCGCGCCGGGCGACGTGGCCGTTCAGCGCATCGATCTCGGTGCGCTTGCCGAGGCCGACGTCCTGCGCGGTGGAGGAGACCTGCGTCGGCATCGCCTTGCCGACGGCCAGCACCTTGTCCACCAGCCCCTCGACCGGGAGGTTCACGCCTTCGGCCCGCGCCACCGCGATCGCTTCCTCGATCACCTGCCGCATCAGCTCAGGGCCTTCCGGCTGCGCGAGCATCCGGCCGTACGGCAGCCGTGCGAGCGCGGACGCGGGGTTGTACGCACAGTTGACGATGAGCTTCACCCACAGGTCGGCGTCGACGTCGGCGGACACCACGCACGGCACGCCGGCGCGCTCGAACATCGCCGCCACGTCGCGCGCCCGCTCGGCGCCGCGGGCCGAGCCGCGCGCGCCGCCGATCACGAGGTCGCCCCGCCCGGTGTGGCGCACGTGGCCGGGGCCGGCCATCTCGCAGCCGACGTACACCACCGCGCCCAGCACCTCGGCCGCGACGTGCGGGCGGATGCGCGCGGGGTTGTCCACGCCGTTCTGGAGGCTGACGATCACCGCCTCCGCCTTCAGGTGCGGGGCGATCTCGCGCGCCGCGGCCTCGGTGTCGCCCGACTTTACGCAGACCAGCACGACGTCGTGCCCGGCGACCGCCGACGCGGCGGTGTCGGCGCCGACGCGGACGCGCTCGTCGAATTTCAGCGTTTCCATGCGCAGGCCGTCGCGCCGCATCGCCTCGACGTGCGCCGGGCGCCCGATCAGCGTGACGGGCGCGCCCGCCCGCGCCAGCATGCCGCCGAAGAAGCAGCCGACGGCGCCGGCGCCCAGGACCGCCACGCGCGGCCAGTTGGTGTCGTTCACTGCATGCCCTCCCATCGCTTCCGGTCAGGTCGCATAGTATGCGGACTCCCCGACTTGCAAGGACCTGCCATGACCGCATCCGCCGGCTTCGACATCGGTCTCGTCGTGTTTCCGCGCATCACCGCGCTCGACATCGTCGGACCGTTCGAGGTGCTGGCGCGGATTCCCGGCGCGCGCATCCACTGGATCTGGAAGACGCTCGAGCCGGTGGTGAGCGACGCCGGCCTGCCGCTCCAGCCCACGGTCGACTTCGCCTCGTGCCCCAGGCTCGACGTGATCTGCGTGCCCGGCGGCCCGGGCGCGAATGCGCTGCTCGAGGACGATGCGGTACTCGACTTCCTGCGCGCGCGTGCGCCCGAGGTGCGCCTGCTCACCTCGGTGTGCGTCGGGTCGCTGGTGTTGGGTGCGGCCGGCCTGCTGCGCGGGCGGCGCGCCGCCTGTCACTGGCTGTCGCGCGACATGCTGCGCGAGTTCGGCGCCATTCCCGATCCGGCGCGCATCGTGACCGACGGCAACCACATCTCCGGGAGCGGCGTGACGGCCGGGCTGGACTTCGCCTTCGCGGTGGTCGCGGCGCTGGTGGGCGAGGCCAAGGCGCGCGAGATCCAGCTGCTGCTGGAATACGACCCGCAGCCGCCGTTCCGCGGCGGCACGCCGGAGACGGCGGATCCGCAGACCCTCGCCGGCGTGCGCACCATGGTGGCGCCGATGATCGAGATGCGCCTTGCCGCCGTGCGCCGCGCGGCGGCGAAGCTGCCCCGCTAGACCGCCGCGGTCGGCGCCTGCCTACGCGGCGAGCGGAAGGGGCAGCCCCGGCGGCCGAAAGTTGCGCGAAGGCCGCTCCTCGACGTCCGGAAGCTCGATGCCGAGGCGCATCACGGCGTATGCGGCAGCGGTGCGGTTGTTGACGTTGAGCAGCCGGAAGATGTTGGCGATGTGCGTCTTCACGGTCCCTTCGCGCAGGTCCAGGGTGCGGCAGATCACCTTGTTCGGCCGGCCCTTCAGCAGCAGCGCGAGCACCGCGCGCTGCCGCTCGGTGAGCCGCACCTCCTGCACGCGCCGCTCGCTGCGGTCCCCGGTGCGGATCGGCTCGGCTTTCGTCGTGCGCCAGACGACGCCGGCGGCCGCGGGCGGGACGTAGGTGCCGCCGGCGAGCACGAGCCGCACGACCTCGCGCAGCACGGGCAAGGGCGACCGCGTGGACACGAATCCGCGCGCGCCGGCGCCGAGCACGGCACGGGCGAGCAGCGCATCGTCGTCGGCCGCGACGGCGAGCACCGGCAGCGCCGCGCACGCGGCGTGCAACCGCCGCACCGCGGCGACAGCGTCCGCCTGCCCCGCGACCTCGACGATGGCGAGCGCCACGTCCTCCCGGCTCGCGAGCATCGCCGCGCCCGCCTCCGCATCGTCGGCCTCGAACCAGGCGAGGTCGTCCTCGAGCTGCGTCACGAGACGCCCCCAGGCGTCCCGCATCATCGGCTGCGCGCCGATCACCACGATCTTCAGCATGTCGTCCTCCGCTCCTGCGCCAGCCGATCGGCCGGCCCTGAAAGGAGGTTAGGCCGCGCGGACGAGGCCGGGCGGTGGAGACTTCACCGCACAGTTGTGCGGTATTCACCAACCGCCGCAGCGGCGGGTCAGCCCTTGACGCAGAGGACCTGCTTCAGCGTGTGCACCACCTCGACCAGTTCGCCCTGGGCCGCCATCACGGCGTCCACGTCCTTGTAGGCGGCGGGCAGCTCGTCGAGCACGCCGCCGTCCTTGCGGCATTCGACGCCGGCGGTCTGGCGCTCCAGGTCCTCGCGCGAGAAGCGCCGGCGCGCCTCGTTGCGCGACATGCGCCGGCCGGCGCCGTGGCTGCACGAGTGGTACGCCGCCGCGCAGCCGCGGCCGCGGACGATGTAGGACTTCGTCCCCATGCTGCCCGGAATGATGCCGAGCTGGCCGGCGCGCGCCGACACCGCCCCCTTGCGCGTGATCCACAGCGACTCGCCGAAGTGCGTCTCGCGGCTCGCGTAGTTGTGGTGGCAGTTGACCGCGGTGTCGGCGATGGCGATGTCGCCCTCGAAGAAGCGTGCCAGCGCCGCGAGCACGAGGTGCATCATCGTGTCGCGGTTCAGCGCCGCGTAGTCCTGCGCCCAGGCGAGCGCGGCGACGTACTCGTCGAACTCGCGCGTGCCTTCGTCGAGCCAAGCGAGGTCGCGGTCGGGGAGATGCGCGTCGGCGCGCTCCGCGAGGCGCCGCGCCATCGAGATCGCCACCTCGCCGATGGTGTTGCCGACGTTGCGGCTGCCCGAGTGCAGCATCACCCAGACGCGCTGGGCCTCGTCCAGGCACAGCTCGATGAAGTGGTTCCCGCCGCCCAGGGTGCCGCACTGGCGCCAGACCCGCCGGTGGTCGAACCTGCCGACGCGCCGCATGATGGCGAGATCGTCGTAGCGGCGCGCCAGCGCGTGCATGCGCCGCGCGATCGCCGCGCCCGACAGTCCCTCGCCGCCGACCTCCACCGGGCGGTCGTGCGCATTGAAGCCCACCGGCACGTCGCGCTCGATGCGCGCGCGGATGAGCGCGAGCGAGTCGGGCAGGTCCTTCGCGGCGAGCGTGGTGCGCACCGCCATCATGCCGCAGCCGATGTCGACGCCCACCGCCGACGGGATGATCGCGCAGCGCGTCGGGATGACGCTGCCCACGGTGGCGCCCTTGCCGAGGTGCACGTCGGGCATCACCGCCACGTGCCCGCCGAGGATCGGCAGCGACGCGACGTTCGCGATCTGCGCCAGCGCCTCCGGCTCCACCGGGACGCCGTCGGTCCACATCCGCACGTTCTTCATAATCCGAGCAGCCACTGGATGATGTTCTTGGCGACGAAGCCGAAGATCCCGAACGCGAGCACGAAGAACAGCACGAAGGTGCCGAGCTTCCCCGCCTTGGACTTCCGCGCGAGGTCCCAGATGATGAAGAGCATGAAGCCGATGAAGAAGGCGAGGCCCCAGGTGAGGCCGATCTCCGCGATCTGCTCTTCGGTCAGGCCGAACATGGGGGCGGCGCCCGGCGTTTGCTAGAGGCGCGCGGGCAACCCGTCGGCATCGACGAGGTCCCGGTAGGCGTGCCAGGTGGCGTGGCCCACGATCGGCACGACGAACGCGAAGCCGAGCATGAGCGTCGCCATGGCGAGGACCGTGAGCGCCATGATGACCGCGGCCCACAGCGCCATCGCCACCGGGTTCTCGCCCACCGCGCGTACGCTGGTGAGCACCGCGGAGAGCGTGTCCACGTCGCGGTCGAGCATCAGCGGCACCGACACCGCCGTCGCGGCGAAGACGAACGCGGCGCCGAGCCCGCCGAGCGCGATCCACAGCCAGAAGAGGTTCGAGCTCTCGGACAGCACCACGTGCCGGAGGAAATCCTCGAGGCCGGTGATCGGCGCCTTCACGAAGAGCGCGACCAGCACCGCGGAGACCGACACCCAGGCGGTACCGGCGATGGCCAGCCCGAGCCCCATCCAGACCAGCGGGCGCGTCCCGCGCCGCCACGCCTCGAACGCGTGGAGCAGCCGCGGCCGCTCCCCGCGCAGCATCCGGCGCGACAGCTCGTAGAGCCCGGTGGCGAGGATGGGCGCGATCAGCACGAAGCCCGACACGGCCCCCGGGAGCACGTACCAGATGCGCAGGCCGACGGTGACGATGGCGAGCCCGGCGATCGCGACGATGAACCCGTGGAACAGGCTCGGCCCGAAGGCATGGGTGAAGTCGCGCCAGCCGAGCGCAAGCCACGTGAACGGCCGCGCCAGCGGCACGACGCGCACGGGCGCGAGGGTCAGGCCTTCGGGAGAGCGTTCGACGGGAGGAGGCACGCGGCGGATTCTCGGCGGGGCGGCGGGCAGTGTCCAGCGCGCTTTCGATGGCGCAGCCGCGCGCGAACGCTACCCGCTCCCCGGGCGCGACGCCCGACGGGCCTCGCGCCTATCCGAACACGCCCTCCACCCGCCGCACCCCGCGGCTCTCCGGAAACACCTTCGTCTCCAGCGCGGCCTCGCTCACGCCGAGCTGCGCCGCGAGAGCGGCCTTGAAGAGGCCGCGCAGGTCGCGCGTCGGGCGGAGATCGCGGCCCTCGTGCAGGTCGCGGTCGCCGAGGCCCGGCCAGTCGGCGATCACGCGGCCGCCGCGCACCGCGCCGCCGAGCGCGAAGGCCGCCGCGCCGGTGCCGTGGTCGGTGCCGCGCGAGCCGTTGATGGCGACGGTGCGGCCGAACTCCGTGACGATCAGCACCGCGGTGTCCTGCCACACCGGCGCGAGCGCTGCCTTCAACTGCGCGACCGCGCGATCGAGCAGACGCAGGTTGCGCGCGAGCGGGCCCATCTCGCCCGCCTGGTTGGCGTGCGTGTCCCAGCCGCCGAAATCGATCGCCGCCACGCGCGGCCCGTCCGGCTGCACGAGGAAGCGTCCCGCAGCGTTCACCAGCGCAAGCACCGGGGCGCCGCGACCCTCGCCACGCATGCCGCGCTCGTTGCCTTCCATGAGCGCCTGCGTCCCCACCGCGGCGGCGAACGGCGCCGCGAGCAGCGGATCGTCGCGATAGAGCCGCGCGAGACGGTCGAGCAGGTCGGGATCGGGCGCCGGCATCAGCGACGGCGACCACGAGGTGACCGGCGCGGCGCCGCGCAGCACGAGCGGCACGCTCGCGCCGAGCGCCACCCCTGGCGTGCCGCGCGCCTGCACCTCGGCGAGCGCGACGTTGAGCCAGCCCGCGTCGCGGCCGTAGGGTCGCGCGGTGCCGTTCTCGAGCAGGTTCTGCGCGTCGAAGTGCGAGCGCTCGCGATACGGCGTGGCCACCGCGTGGAACACGGCGAGCTCGCCCGCGCCATAGAGCTTGTGCATCTCGCCGAGCAGCGGGTGCAGGCCGAAGGTGCCGTCGAGCTTGAGCGCGCCGTTCGCCTCGCCGGGCGGCGCGATCGCCAGGTCGCCGCGCCGGCGCGCGAACTCGGGATCGCCGTACGCCGGCACGGCGGAGAGGCCGTCGAGCCCGCCGCGCAGGAACACGAACACCAGCCGCCGCGCGCCGGGCGCGCCCTGCGCGAGCGCGAGGCCGGGCAGCGCGCCGAGCGCTGCGAGGGCGCCGAGGGATTTCAGTGCATCGCGTCGTGTCGTCATTGCCGCTATCTCCGCTGGAACTCGGGGCTCGCGAGCGCGAGCGTCAGCGCCTGCTGCCTGCTCTCCGCGCGCTGGATCGCGAGGCGCGTGCCTTCGCTCAGCGCGGGACCGTAGGCGGACTCGGCGACGCGCAGCGGATCGACGCGCGTGCCGACCCGCTCGGCGAGCGCGCTCGCCCACTCGATGCGCTTCCACACGCCGTCGGCATTCGCCCACGCCGCCGCGGCATCGGGCCAACCCTGCGGCGACGGCGCGCTGTACGGCGCCTGTCCCATCTCGCGCAGGGCGAAGTGCAGCGACTCGGGCTTCGCGCCCCGCGCTTCGGGCAGCGCGCGCAGCGCCGACACGACGTACTCCACCGGCTGCTTGAGCTTGGCGAGCGGCTGCGCCCACGCCTCGGGGCAGGCGACCAGCGCGGCATGCACGGTGGGCAGATCGCCGCCGGAGGCGACGAACGCGCGCGCCACGCGCTCGACCGCGGCAGGCGGCGGCGCGTCGGCGATGAAGTGGCGCACGAGCTTGGTGGCGACGTGCGTCGCCGTGGCCGGGTGCGCGGCGAGGTCGCGCAGGATCGCCTCGCCCTGCGCGAGGCCCTCCTGCGCGTACGTCCTGCCGAGGACGGTCTTCGGTCCGGCGTCGTGGCGGCGCGCCACGAAGCGGAAGCCCGTGTCCGCGAGCCCGCCCACGGTCCAGCCGGTCAGCGCGCGTGCGAACGTGGTGACGTCGGCCTGCGTGTAGCCGCCGCTCACGCCGAGCGTGTGCAGCTCGAGGATCTCGCGCGCGAGGTTCTCGTTGAGGCCGGTGGGACGGGGCAGGTTGGGCCGGTCGGCGCGCGCGAGCGGCTTGAAGCCCGGCGCGACCGACTGGTTGTTGTCGAGGTACAGGATCATCGCCGGGTGCTTCGTCGCGGCGAGGAGGAGATCCGCGAACCGCCCGTTCACGTTGGGACGGATCGCCTCGCGCTCGAAGGCGCCGGCCACGGCGAGCACCGCCGGCTTCTGCGCCGAGACGCTGAAGTGGTTGGCCCAGAACCAGGTGAGCCGCTCGTGCACGGGCGTGCGCGTCGCGGCGGCCACCGTGAACCGCGCGCCCACCTCCTGCTGCAGCAGCGGCGCGAAGTGCCGCGCGAAGCTCTGCTCCACGCCCGCCTGCTGCGCCATGCCTTCGGCCTGCGCCGCGCGCATCTCGCGCAGCGAGCGCACCCAGCGCGGAAACTCCTTCAGCAGCTCGTCGGAGCCGGCGAGCGCGTCGAGCTCGCGGTACGCGGGCGTCCCGCCGCGCAGCTGGGCGAGCACCCAGCCGTGCGGGTCGCGCGCCGCCTCGGCCAGCTCCCCGGGCGCGGCGCCGAGCCCGAATCGGTTCACGGCAATCACGGCTTCGGGGTTCACGCATCGCCTCCTTCGTGTTCGTGATGCGCATTCAACGCGCGGGCGGCGCCGGATCCTTCGCCCGCCGGGCAGGTTCGGCGCGCGCGCCGTGAAGAAAGTCGCATCCGCGCCGACTTTCCGGCGCCGCGCCGAAGGAAACCGCGCGCCCGGCACGTTGAAGGGTCGCAGCAGCAACGCTACCTCACCCGACCCGCAAGGAGACGTCATGAAACATTCGCTTACGCTTTCGCTCGTCGCGGCGGCCGCCGCCGTCGCACTCGTCGTTCCCGATGCCGATGCGCGCGAGCGCAGCCGCTCGGGAAGCTACGCCACGGCCGGGGGCCAGACCGGCACGTATCAGCGCAGCGTCGACCGGTCGCGCGGCGCGGTGAGCCGCACCGGCTCGGTCACCACCGCCGACGGCCGCACGTTCGACCGTTCGACCTCCGGCACCTACGACCGCAGCACCGGCGCGGTGACGCGCACCCACACCGGCCCGCGCGGCTACACAAGCACCGCCGCCGGTACGTACAACCGCGACACGCACACGTACGACCGCACCCTCACCGGGCCGGGCGGACGCGAGACGCAGGCGAGCACGACGTACGACCGCGACGCGCGCACCGCGAGCTCGACCTACACCGGCCCCAACGGCCGCACGTCCTCCGGCACGGCGGCGTACAACGCGGAGACCCGGGGCGTGGACCGCACCTACACCGCGCCCGACGGCAGCACGTACACGCGCTCCACGGCGAACAGCTACGACCGGGAGGCGGGCACGCTCACGCGCAACGTGACCGGCGCCGGGGGCAACACGCGCTCGGTGACGCTCACGCCGGATCGCACCGAGTAGCACGCGTCGGCGACAATCGGCGCATGACCGGGGGAGCGGACGACGATCACGCGCTCATGGCGGGGGTGGCGCGCGGGGACGCGCGCGCCTTCCGCCGGCTGGTGGAACGACACGTCGGCTGGAGCGTGGGCTACGCCGAGCGCATGGTCGGCGCTCGTGCCGACGCCGAGGACCTGGTGCAGACGGCGTTCCTGCGCGTGTGGCAGGGCGCGGCGAAGTGGGCGCCCGCGGCGAAGTTCAGCACCTGGTTCTACCGCGTGCTGCACAACCTGTGCATGGACCACTTCCGGGCGCGGGGCGAGCCGATGGACGAAGTGGACGAGGCGCTGCCCGACGGCGCGCCCACCGGCGAGGAGCGCTACGCAGCGGCACAGCGGGCCGACCGCGTGCGCGCGGCACTCGCGGCGCTGCCGGCGCGGCAGCGGGCGGCGATCGTGCTCTGCTACTACCAGGAGGTGTCGCAGGTGGACGCGGCGGCGACGCTCGGGGTGAGCGAAGGCGCGCTGGAGTCGCTGCTGTCGCGCGCGCGCGCGGCGCTGAAGAAATCGATGCAGGGCGAACTGCACTGAACGCGGCAACGAGGGCAACGAAGGAAAGGGTCACGATGAACGAGCTCGAACGATTCCAGGCCTGCGCCGAGGCGTACGGCGCCGATCCGCGGCGCTGGCCGGCGGCCGACCGCGCGCTGCACGCGCGCCACGCGCACACCGCGGCCGGCGCGGCGATCCTCGCCGCGGCCGCCCGCACCGACGACTTCCTCGATGCATGGCCGAGCGATGCCGCGCCGGACGATCTCGCCGCGCGCATCGCGGCGGCCGCACTTGACGAACGCCCGCGCCGCATGCGCCGCGCGGCGTGGTCGGCCGCCGCGTTCGCCGCGAGCGCGGTGCTCGGCTTCGCGGTCGGCTTCATGCAGGTGCCGGCGGATCCGGGCGACGACCTGCTCACCCAGTTCATCGTGGGGCCCGGCGGCGCACAGGGGTTCGGGCTGTGAAGGCGCGCTGGCTCACGCTCGCGCTGATCGCGTCGGTCGCGCTCAACCTGTTCCTCGCGGGCGTGGTCGCCGGGCGCATTGGCGGCGAAGCCGCGCAGGGGGTGCGAGCGAAGCGCAGCTTCGAGGCGCTGCTCGCGACGCTGCCCGAGGAGAAGCGCGGCCTGGTGCGCCGCGAGCTGCGCCAGGTGCTGCCCGAGGTGCGGCGGGACCTGCAGGCGATGCAGGAGGCGCGCGCGGCCGTGGCCGCCGAGATGGCCAGGCCGCAGCCCGACGGCGCGGCGATCGACCGTCACTTCCGCGAGGTGCAGGCGCGCACCACCGCGATGCAGGAAGCGCTGCAGCAGGCGTTCAAGCGCGCGGCGGCGAAACTGACGGTGGAGGAGCGGGGGGCGCTGCTCGAGGCAGCGAAGCAGCGCGCCGGGCGAGCGCGCGTCCCGGAAATCTAGGAGGAAGAAGGCTTCGTGGCTTCGGCGAGGACGAGGGGGCCTGCCACCTCGTGGCAATGACAACCTAGCGGTCCACGCGTCGGCTTAACCCCGCCGCCGCCGGTGCGCCGTTGAAAGCGGCGAGCCCACCCGACCGGAGGATGCCATGCGTCGCACCGCCGCGGCCCTTGCCGCCCTGCTCGCGCTGTTCGCCCTGCCCGCCGTCGCGTCGTCGCCGCCGCGCGCGACGCTCGCCGCCTTCGCCGACGAGGCGGAGCTCGCGGCCCTCTTCAAGCGCTGGCGCGACGAGGAGGCGGCGCGCCGCGCGGCGCGGGCACCGCAGGAAGCGCGCGCGCTCGCCGCCGCGCCCCCGGTCATGTTGTCGGCCCCCGGCGCCGCGGCGAAGGCCGACGAAGCGGTCACCAACGTGCAGCACGCCGGGGTGGACGAGGGCGGCATCGTGAAGGTCCACGGCGATCACCTCGTCATCCTGCGCCGCGGCCGGCTGTTCACCGTCGCCATCGGCGACGGCGCGCTGCGGCCCGTCTCGAAGGTGGACGCTTACGCCCCCGATGCGAGCCCCGACGGCGCGTGGTACGACGAGCTGATCGTGTCCGGCGACACCGTGGTGGTGATCGGCTACAGCTACGCGCGCGGCGGCACCGAGATCGGCCTCTTCGATATCACGCCGCGCGGTCACCTCGCCTACCGCGCCACCTACCACCTGCGCTCGAACGACTACTACTCGTCGCGCAACTACGCGAGCCGGCTCATCGGCACCCGGCTGGTCTTCTACTCGCCGCTCTACGTCAGCCCGTATGCGCCCGACCCGTTCGCGGGCTTTCCGGCGATGCGCCGCTGGCACGCGCAAGCGACGCGCGACGAGTTTCGCCGAATCGCGCCGGCGTGGCGGGTGTATCGCGCGGACGATCTCGATCCGCAACGCGGCGTTGCGCTGCACAGCGTGACGAGCTGCGACCTGGCGCAGCGCGAGCTCGCCTGCGAGAGCACGGCGGTGATGGGGCCGCCGGGGCGCGTCTTCTACGTCTCGCCGTCGTCGGTGTACGTGTGGACGGCCGGCGGGCACTGGCGGGGCGTCGCGCCGCAGGAGACTTCGTCGACCGTCTTCCGGATCCCGCTGGACGGGTCCGCGCCATCCGCCCTGCGCGCGGCCGGCAGTCCCATCGACCAGTTCTCGTTCCTCGAGGACGGCGAAGCGCTGAACGTCCTGGTTCGCGCGAACGGTCGCGGCGACGGGATGTGGCACGCCGAGCAAGGGAAGCCCTCCGGACTGAAGCTGCTGCGGGTGCCGCTCTCGAGCTTCGGCAACGGCCGTGAGGCGGCGCCCGCCGACGCCTATCGGCCGCTCCCGGACGCGGGCGCACTGACGCTGCAGAACCGGTTCATCGGGCCGTGGCTCCTGTACGGCAGCGGCATGGGAATGGTCGCGCCGCGCCACCTTCCCGACCATCGTCTGTTCGCCGTGCGCTACCGCGAGGGCTACACGTATGCCGTCCCGGTGGGGCATGCCGTGGAGCGCATCGAAGCGATGGGGTCGAACGCGGTAGCGGTCGGCAACGATGGGCCGAACCTGCGCTTCTCGAGTGTGCGGCTCGACCCGCATCCGATGGTGGCGGCGAGCCATGCACGACCGGAGGCGGTGCAGGGCGACCTCCGCAGTCACGGATTCTTCTACCGCGCCGACGATGCGGCGACGGGCCTGCTCGGCCTGCCGGTCGCGGACGTCATCCTGGGCCCGCAGCGCCGCCTCCAGGGCATCGCTCCCGCGGTGGTGTTCCTGCGCAACGACGCCCTCACCCTCTCCGAGTTGGGCGCCCTCCGTGCGAAGCCCGTGTCGCACGACGACGGCTGCCGCGCCTCCTGCGTGGACTGGTACGGCAACGCGCGGCCGCTCTTCCTCCGCGGCCGCGTGTTCGCCCTGATGGGCTACGAGATCGTGGAGGGTCGTGTCGACGGCAGGCGCATCGTCGAGACGCGGCGCATCAGCTTTGCGCCGGCCGGCCACGTCGAACCGCGGGCGCCGTGACCGCGGCACCCCGGCGCAGGCGCGGCGCCGCGAAGTCGACGAAGGCGCGCACGTTCGAGGAGAGCAGGCGCCCGTGCGGATACACGATCTGGACCGGCACGGGTGCCGGCTCGAAGGCCTCCAGCACCCGTCGCAGCCGGCCCGCCGCGACGGCGGCTTCGACCTGGTAGGAGAGAAACTGTCCACAGCCGAGGCCGCGCTCGCACGCCTCCAGCGCGGCGTCCACCTGATTGGTGCGCAGCACGGCGCGCACGGGCACGCGCCGGGGCGCCTCACCCTCGAACGACCACTCGCTGCCGCCCAGTCCGGAGAACACGACGGCCGCGTGCGCGGCGAGCTCGGCCGGGGTCTTCGGCACGCCGGCCCGGCGCAGATACGCCGGTGAGGCGCAAACCACCCGCCGCGTCTCGCCGACGGGCAGCGCGATGAGGGTCGACTCCGGCAGGCGGCCGATGCGCACGCCGGCGTCGATGCCTTCCTCGACGAGGTCGACCACGCGGTCGAGCAGCACGAGCTCCACCTCGACCGCGGGATGCTTGGCGATGAACTCGGCCACGACCGGTGCGACGTGCAGCCGCCCGTACATCACGGGCGCGGTGAGCCGGAGGCGTCCTTTCGGGGCGGCACGGCGGGCGGACAGCGCGGCATCGGCGTCCTCCACCGCGGCGAGCACGTGCCGGGCACGCTCGTAGTACTCGCGGCCTTCGTCGGAGAGTGACGAGCGGCGCGTGGTGCGGTTCAGCAGGCGCACGCCGACCGCCCGCTCGAGCGCGGCGAGCGAGCGCACCACCGCCGGCACCGACATGCCGAGCGACTCCGCAGCCGCCGTGAGGCTGCCGGCGTCCACGATCCGCACGAACACTTCCATGGCGCGAAGACGGTCCACGCGGCGAGTATTGCTGCGTTTTCCGCAGCAATCAACTGTCTGGCGCGGCATTTTTTTCGGCGGCGGCAGGAACCAACATGGATCCCATCGCCGACGCCGTTCGGCCCCCGCCCGGAGATCCGCCATGTCCCGCATTCCCGCCATCGATCCGAACACCGCCACCGGCGACGCCCGCCGGCTGCTCGACGCCGTGCAGTCGCAGCTCGGGGTGACGCCGAACTTCATCCGCGTGCTCGCTCATTCGCCGCGGGCGCTCGAGGGCTTCCTCGGGCTGTACGGCGCCGCCGGAGGCTTCACCCTGGACAAGGCCATGCAGGAACGCGTCGCGCTGGCCGTGGCCGAAGGCAACGCGTGCCAGTACTGCGTCTCCGCGCACACCGCCATCGGCCGCCACGCCGGGCTGTCGAACGAGGAGATGCTGCTCAATCGCCGCGGCGCGTCCGGCGAGGCGAAGGGCGCCGCGGTGGTCGCGTTCGCCAAGGCGCTCAACGACAGCCTCGGCGACATCACGCCGGGCGAGTTCGCAGCGGCGCGCCGCGCGGGCCTCTCCGACGCCGAGATCGTCGAGGTGATCGCAGTCGTCGCGCTCAACGTCTTCACCAACATCCTCGGCAAGGCGACGCAGGTGGACATCGACTTCCCGGAGGTCGCCCTGCTCGCCGACGCGCCGCGGAAAGCCGCCTGAGGAGGGTGCGATGAAAAGCTTCGCCGAGATCGCCTTCACGCCTGGCGTGCGGGTGCTGCAGGAAGCGCACGGGTCGCGGGCGGCGTATGCCCGGATGCAGGCCGAGTCCGCGGCGATCGCGGGGCTCGGCCCGCACGAAACCGAGTTCCTGGCGCGCGCGGACAGCTTCTACATGGCCACGGTGAGCGAGACCGGCTGGCCGTACGTGCAGCACCGTGGCGGGCCGGCCGGCTTCCTCAAGGTCGTGTCGCCGACGCGCCTCGCGTTCGCCGACTTCCGCGGCAACCGCCAGTACGTGAGCGCCGGCAACGCCGCGCACGACGACCGCGTGTCGATCATCGTGATGGACTATCCGAACCGGCGCCGCCTCAAGCTGCTCGGGCGGCTGCGGTTCGAGGACGTCGGCGAGGCGGATCCCGAGCTCGTATTCGCCGTGGAGTTGCCCGACTACCGCGCACGGGTGGAGCGGGTGGCGGTGATCGAGGTCGAGGCGTTCGACTGGAACTGCCCGCAGCACATCACGCCGCGCTACACGCTCGCCGAGGTCGAGGCCGCATCGCAACCGCTGCACGAGCGCATTGCCGCGCTCGAGGCGGAGGTGCGTGCGCTCCGCGCGGCGCAGGTGGCGGCATAATCGCGTCGCTCATGGAGGAGAACCGCATGGAAAGCCGACCGCCGCTGCCGCCCTTCACGTTGGAGACCGCGCGCCAGAAGGCCCGCGCCGCCGAGGACGCCTGGAACACGCGCGACCCGGTGCGGGTCTCGCTCGCCTACACGCCGGACAGCACGTGGCGCAACCGCGCCGAGTTCTTCGCCGGCCGCGACGCGATCGTCGCGTTCCTGCAGCGCAAGTGGGCGCGCGAGCTCGACTACCGGCTCATCAAGGAAATGTGGGCGTTCACGGAGAACCGGATCGCGGTGCGCTTTGCCTACGAATGGCGCGACGACTCGGGCCACTGGTTCCGGTCGTACGGCAACGAGAACTGGCAGTTCGCCGCGAACGGGCTGATGGCGCAGCGCATCGCGAGCATCAACGATCTGCCGATCCGCGAGGAAGACCGCAAGTTCCACTGGCCGCTGGGCCGCCGGCCCGACGATCACCCCGGCCTCTCGGACCTCGGCCTCTAAGCGCAAGCGCCACCCCGGCGGCACGGCCCGTCGGGTTTGCGCTAACCTGCCCGCTCCTTCCCCGCATCAGGAGCGTGTCATGGCAGTCACGAAGCAGCACATCGTCAGCGAGCAGCTGCACTCGCGCATCGTCAACGGCAACAACATCTTTCCGCACGCGGTGAGCGTCGAGGGCAAGCGCATGATCTTCGTCTCCGGCCAGCTTGCCTGGGACAAGGACGGCAACTGCGTGGGCAAGGGCGACATGCGCGTGCAGTTCCGGCAGGTCTGCGAGAACCTGGCCGAAGCGCTGCGCGCCGCGGGCGCATCGTGGGAGGACGTGGTGCAGACCAACACCTACGTGACCGACATGGAGGCGTTCTTCAAGTGCACCGACATCCGGCACGAGTACTTCGGGCCGGGGTTCCCGACCAGCACGACGGTGGAGGTGCGCCGCCTCGCGCATCCGGACATGCTGGTGGAGATCGAGTGCGTGGCGGTGATCGGGTAGGTTTCGAGAAAGGCGGGCTGTAGCGTGATTTTGCGTTGCGCTGCCGCGCGGCCCTTGACAGGGGCAGGCCCTCTTCCCAATGTCGCTCTCGGCCGACCTGCGGCGAGGGCCCGCTCGCGGTATGCTCCGCGTCCCGATTCACGCATTCCGGAGCACGCACGCATGCTGACCCTCGCCCAGGCCAACCAGATCATCGCCGCCGCGCTCGCGCGCTCGAAGGAGCTCGGCTTCAAGCCGATGGCGGTGGTCGTCGTCGACGACGCCGGTCACGTGAAGGCGGCGCAGCGCGAGGACGGCGCCACGATGTTCCGCATCGACATCGCGACCGGCAAGGCGTGGGGTGCCGTCGGCTTCAGCGTCTCCAGCCGCGAGCTCGGCGAGCGCGCGAAGGGCAATCCCGCGTTCTTCCACACCCTCGCGCAGACGGCGCAGGGCAAGTTCCTGCCGCAGCCCGGCGCGGTCCTGATCAAGGACGCATCGGGGAAGATCCTCGGCGCGGTGGGCGCGAGCGGCGGTACCGGCGACGAGGACGAGAAGATCTGCATGGCCGGCGTCGAGGCCGCGGGCCTGAAGCACGCCTGAAGGGGGACGTTGCCCAAGGGACGCGATATCCTCGCGCCATGTCCTCCGCCCCGCGCCAGCTCGCGCTGCTCTTCGCCGACGTCAGCGGCAGCACCACGCTCTACGAGAAGCTCGGCGACCGCGCCGCGCTCGACGCGGTGGAGTCGGTCGTCGCGCTGCTGCGCCGCTCCGTGGAGGCGCATCGCGGCCACGTCGTGAAGACCATCGGCGACGAGGTGATGGCCTGCTTTCCCGACGCCGACGCCGCGCTGCAGGCGGCGAGCGACATGCAGACCCGCGTCGCCGCGCTCCCCGCCTTCGCCGAGACGCGGCTCGGGATCCGCGTCGGCTTCCACCACGGCGCGGTGATCGAGGAGAACGGCGACTACTTCGGCGACGCGGTCAACACCGCCGCGCGCATGGCCGGCCTCGCCAAGAGCGGGCAGATCATCACCACGGCCGCCACCGTCGCCGCACTCTCGCCCCTGCTGCGCCAGGGCACGCGCGAGCTCGCCGCGCTGTCGGTCAAGGGCAAGCAGGCCGAGGTCGCGGTGTGCGAAGTGCTGTGGGAGTC
>CAZKHE010000103.1:0-16229 GCA_964552535.1 uncultured Enterobacteriaceae bacterium
GCGCTGGCGCCGCGCCGCGCTCGGCTGGATCCTGCCGGCGGCCGTGCTGCTCGCGTGGGAGCTCGCCGGCGGCAGCGAGGGGACGGTCTTCCACGGCATCGTCCCGACGCCCTCGAAGGTCTTCGAGGCCTGGAAGGTGTGGGCCTTCGGGGAGACCGGCCTCGGCCTCAATCCCTACAGCGGCACCTGGTGGAGCAACGTGGTCTTCTCCACCCAGCGCGTGGCGCAGGGCTTCGGGCTCGCGATCCTGCTCGGCGTCCCGCTGGGGGTGCTCATCGGCTGGAGCAAGCTGACCGCGCGGCTGGTGGATCCCTCGATCCAGTGGCTGCGGCCCATCCCCATCACCGCGTGGCTGCCCTTCTCCATCGCGCTGTTCGGCATCAGGGACTTCGGCGCCATCTTCCTGATCGCGCTCGGGGCCTTCTACCCGGTCGTCGTCAACACCACGCAGGGCGCCCGGGACGTGGACCGGAACTGGGTCCGCGCCGCGCGCATGATGGGCGCGAGCGCCCGCCAGCTGCTGTTCCGGGTCGTGCTGCCGGCCGCACTCCCGTCGGTGTTCACCGGCCTGCGCATCGGCCTCGGCATCGCGTGGACCGCGGTGATCGTCTCCGAAATGGTCGCGGTGAAATCCGGCCTCGGCTACGTGCTGTGGGACGCCTACTACGTCGGCCGCATGGACGTCGTCATCGCCGACATGGTGTCCATCGGCCTCGCGGGCTATCTCTCCGACCGGCTGATCGTGTTCATCGAGCACCGCGTGCTCACCTGGCGCCGGCTGCAGTCGCACTAGCATGTCGGCGATCCGCATCTCCGGCCTCGACAAGGTCTACGGCGGCGCGCATCCGGTGGAAGCGCTGCGCGGCATCGACCTGGACATCGCCGACGGCGAGTTCGCGGCGCTGCTCGGCCCGTCGGGGTGCGGGAAGTCCACCCTGCTCAACCTGCTCGCCGGCTTCGAGATGCCGACCGGCGGCGAGCTTTCGGTCTACGGCGCCGCGGTGACCCAGCCCGGCCCGGAGCGCGGCGTCGTGTTCCAGGAGGCCGCGCTGTTTCCCTGGCTCAACGTCTGGGAGAACGTCGTGTTCGGGCCCAAGGTGCAGGGGCTGCCGGCGCGCGATTACGAGCCGCGCGCACGCGAGACCCTGCGGCTGGTCGGCCTCGACCGCTTCGACCGGCACCTGCCGGTGCAGCTCTCCGGCGGCATGCGGCAGCGCGTGGGCATCGCGCGCGTGCTGGTGATGCAGCCGCGCGTGCTGCTGATGGACGAGCCGTTCGGCGCGCTGGACGCGCAGACCCGCCTGTCGATGCAGCAGCTGCTGCTCGAGGTGTGGCAGTCGCTGAAGAAGACCGTGGTCTTCGTGACCCACGACATCGACGAGGCGATCCTGCTCGCCGACGTGATCTACGTGATGTCGCCTCGCCCCGGGCGCATCCAGTCGCGCTACCGCGTCGGGATGCCGCGTCCGCGGAGCCTCGACACGCTGACCGAGGCCGGCTTCACGGCGCTGAAGCGCGAGATCATGCACCAGATCCGCCACGACATCGCCGCCGAGCCGGGCGCCTGAGCGCCGCGGATCAGCGCTTGTACTGCGCGATGGCCTGGGCGAGCTGCTCGCGCACCGCGCTGCGCAGCGAATCGGGCGCCAGCACCTCGACGTCGGGCCCGTAGCGCAGCACGTCCATGGTGAGCTCGCGCGGATCGGAGTACGGCAGCTCGAGCACGTAGCTGCCGTCGGCCTCGAACCGGCTGCGCTGGTGCGGATGCCACTGCTCGGCCGACACCCAGCGCGCCCGCTCCGGCGTGAAGCGCAGCGTCGCCCAGGTCGTCTTGCGCCCGGAGAAGATGCCGTAGCCCGCCGCGAGCACTTCGTCGAGATCGCGGTCGGGCACCGGCTTCGTGCGCTTGTCGAGCGCCGCGGCCTTCTCGATCGCGTCCACCGCGAAGCTGCGGATGTCCTCGCGCAGGTGGCACCACGCATCGAGATACCAGTTCTCGCGGTAGTGCACCAGGCGCTGCGGCGACACCTCGCGCTCGGTCACCTCGTTGCGGCCGCGCGCCCGATAGGTGATCGCAAGGCGGGTCCGCGCGAGCAGCGCGTTGGCGACCACCTCGAAGTGCGGCAGCGAGAGCTGGCGAGCGCCGAGATGGATGACGCGGATGCGCCGCTCCACCTCGTCCGCCGGGTGGTCGCTCTGGTCGAGGAGCTGGCGCAGGCGCGCGAGCAGCGGCTGCACGTGCGGCTCGAGCAGGCCCGGCTGCAGGTTCGCCAGCAGGTGCTGCATGGTCAGCAGCGCGCGGATCTCGGAGGCGTTGAACCACAGGCCCGGAAGCTGGAACTTGGGCGCATCGGGATTCGGGCGCGTGAAGCGGTAGCCGCGGGTCTCGCGGTCCCACTCGATCGGCGCGTGCAGGCGGTCGCGCAGGTACTCGAGGTCGCGCTTGAACGTCGCGCGCGAGATGGACAGCTCGGTGAGGAACTCCTCGAGGCGGACGGAGCCCTTCCGCTCGAGCAGGCCCTGGATCTTGTAGAAACGTTCGGTGCGGTCCATCGGCTCAGGCGGCGAAGTCGCGCAGCAGCCGGCCTGCGCCGCGCGCGCCCGGCACCGGCCCGCGCGCGTCGGTCACCTGCACGCCGTTCACCCACACGCCGTGCAGCCCGAGCGCGGGCGTGTCCAGCCGCGCGGCGCCGGCGGGCAGATCGAACACCCGCTTCTTCGGCCCGCGCCCGACCGTCGCCGGATCGAACAGCATCAGGTCTGCCGCCATCCCCGGGGCCAGCACCCCGCGCCCGGGAATGCCGAACACTTGCGCGGCCTGCCCGGTAAGCCGATGCACGGCCTGCTCCAGCGTCATGGCTCGAAGCTCCCGGACCCAGTGACCGAGGAGGTGCAGGCCGAATCCGGCGTCGTTGAAGAACGTGAGATGCGCGCCGGCGTCCGACAGCGTGACCAGGCTGTGCGGATGGTTCAGCATGCGTCCGACCGCCTCCTCGTCCGAGTTGAGCAGGGTGGACGTGAAGACGGTGGCGAGGTCCTCCGCCAGCGCGAGATCGAGCATCGTGTCGAGCGGGTCGGCGCCCGCCACCTGCGCGATTTCGCCGATGCTGCGGCCCTCACGGTCGGCGTGGCGCGGGTCGGCGACCTCGGTGACGTGGAGCTTGTGCCACTCGCCGTTGAACAGGCGCACCGGCGCGGGCTTGGACAGTTCGTCGCGGATGGCCTGCCTGAAGGCGGGGTCGGCGAGCACGCGCTTGAACGCCTCGCCGCGCGCCTCGAACGCCGGCTTCCATGCGGCCAGCCCTTCCAGCGGATATGGTGCACGCAGCGTGAACTCGAACGTCAGCGGACAGCACGACACCGCGCCGAGCAGCCGGCGGCCGCGCGCATTGGCGGCGGCGATGCCGTCGAGGTCGTCGAACACCACGCGCGGATTGGTGCTGTTGTGGAGCAGCGCGGCGATGACCACCGGCCGGCCGCTGCGGGCGGCGATCTCCTCCAGGAACGGGATGGTGGTGCCGCCGCCCTTGGTGAGCATGAAAACGCCGCGGCCGTGCTCGCGCAGCGTGTCGGTGAGCGCCAGGAGCTCGCCCTCGGCGGCCATGCGCGAGGGCATCGGGATGCCGCCGTCGCCGTTGTGGGCCGGCGAGGTGGTGGTCGAGAAGCCGACCGCGCCGGCGGCCAGGCCCTCGCGCACGATGGCGCGCATGCGCGCGATCTCTTCCGCGGTCGCGGCGCGCCGTGGGGCGTCCTCGCGCATCACGTAGGTCCGCACCGAGGAGTGGCCGATGAACGCCGCCACGTTGAGACCGAGCGGCGCCGCCTCCAGCATGTCCAGGTATTCGGGAAAGCTCTCGAAATCCCAGCGGATGCCGGTGCGCAGCGCCTCGAGCGACATGCCCTCGACCTGCGTGAGGTTGCGCATCACCAGGTCGCGGTCGGCGGCGCGGCACGGCGCGACGGTGAAGCCGCAGTTGCCGATGACCGCGGTGGTCACGCCGAGCGCGGTGGACGATGCGAGCGCCGGATCCCAGGTGACCTGCGCATCGTAGTGGGTGTGCGTGTCGACGATGCCCGGAGCGAGCACCAGGCCGTCGGCGTCGAGCGTCTGGCGCGCGTCCCCGGCCGCCTCCGGCCCGATCGCCGCGATGCGCCCGGCGGCGACGGCAACGTGTCCCGGGCGGGCCGGTGCGCCCGTCCCGTCGACGAGGACCGCGTTGCGGATGAGGAGGTCGTGCATGAATGCTTCACGTGCCGGCGGGGAAAGCGAGGCATTCTACGGCAGCGCGCCGGCGGCAAAGAAAAGGCCCGCGGACCTCGATCGGTCCGCGGGCCGCGCCGCCCTCTCCCGGGCCCTTATCCGTTCGTGCCGGTCCGTACCGCCTGGCCGCCGCCGTTGGAGATGCGCCACAGCTCCTGGAACAGCGGCTGCCGGAGCAGCAGCTCGTCCACCGTGCCGGTATCCACCACCTTGCCGGCCTGCATCAGCACCACGCGATCGAAGCGCGGCAGCACGTTCATGCGATGCACCGACGAGATCACCGTCGCGTGCGGGAACACTTCGCGCAGGCTCGCGTAGATCTGCGCCTCGGTCGCCGGATCCAGGCTGCTGGTCGGCTCGTCGAGCAGCAGCACCGAGCTGCCCGACGCGGCCAGGATGCCGCGCGCCAGCGCCATGCGCTGCTTCTGTCCGCCGGAGAGGTTCAGGCCGCGCTCGGAGATCACCGTGTCGAGCCCCTGCGGCATCGTGGCGAGCACCGGCTCGAAGCCCGAGATGCGCACCGCGGCGGCGATCGCCTCCTCCGCATGCGCCACGCCGAAGGTCAGGTTCTCGCGCACCGTGCCCTCGAACACCTCCGCGTCCTGCGGAATGAGCGTCGCGATCTGGCCCAGGTGGCGGAGCTCGGGATACGCGACGCCGTCCACCGTGATGCGGCCGCGCTCGGCGTCGTAGAGCCCGGCGACCAGGCGCATCAGCGTGCTCTTCCCCGCCCCGCTCGGGCCGACCAGCGCGAGCCGCTCGCCGCGCGAGAAGGCGAGCGACACCTCGGCGAGGGACGGCGCGTCGCCGCGGCGGCGCGAGTGGTTGAACTCGATGCGCTGCAGCTCGATGTGCCGCCACTCCGGCGGGATCACGCTGGCCGGGGAACGGCGCTCCTCGGCGCTCCAGATGGGGTCGGCGCTCGAGTAGTCGGCCTGCATGCGCGCGAAGTTCTGGAAGTTGGCGGCCAGGGAGGCGATCACGCCGCCGGCCTGGTTGGCGTACTGGAACACCATGAAGACGTTCCCGATCAGCAGCGCCTGCTCGGCGCGCTGCGCCATCACGGCGTAGCTGGCGACGAGGCCCCAGGTGAGGAGGATGCCGAGCAGGTCCACCGAGCACCACTTCATCTCGATGATGAGGACGCTGCGCCGGAGCGGGGCGAACACGGCGGCGAGACGCGCGCGCAGCAGGCCGCGCGTGGCGTCCTGCAGGCGGAGGCTGACCACCGTGGAGACGTTGGAGAGGTAGTCCACCAGCGACGCGTTGTAGCGCCGCTCCGCCTCGTTCTCGGTGGCGGCGAGCGCGATCAGCTTGCGGTCGAAGTTGATGATGACCGCCCCGATCGCGATGAGCCCGGCCATCGCGCCGAGGCCCAGCCAGTGCGAGATCAGCGCGAGGGCGACGATCGGGCCGATCAGGTTCACGGCGTTCTGCAGGTAGATGAACTGGCTCTGCGCGAACGACGACAGCGCGTGCGTCGTCTTCTCCAGGCGGTGGAGGGTCTCGCCCGAGTGGTTGCGCTCGTGCCAGGCGAGCGGCAGCCGCGCGACGCGCGCGTACAGGCCGTCGGCGAGGTTGCCGCGCACGGCGATGCCGACCGAGCGCTCGATGACCCGGCCGGGGCCGTGAAGGGCCCAGGAAAGCACCGACACGCCGATGACGGCGAGCATCATCAGCGCGGCGTGGTGAAGGTTCGCCAGGCCGTCGGTCTGCAGGGCGTTGATGGCCTGGGCGGTGAAGAACGGCACCGACAGCTTGATGACCTGCGAGCCGACCAGCAGCGTGCTGGAGGCCAGGACCTTGAGGCGGTTGCCCCGGGCGAAGCGCCAGAAGGCGCGGTACAGGCCCAGCATCCCCGGGCTGCGTGCGGCGACGGTGCTCATGTTTCCCCGATTGGCGCCGGACCGGTATGACGTTGTCCTGACGCGCACACGGACCATAACGCAGTGCCCGGAAAAGCGTGTACGGATTTTCCGGAAGCGGCAGTCCATTTTTCACGCCGCCGCCAAAGCACGGCGGCACGCGGGGCGGCGCGGGCTCTCGTCGGCAAAACTTGCAGCAATCCGAGCGCGCCGCATGGCACGCCGCGTGCAGCGGCTACGCGACTCGCATCACGAGGGACGACGATGACCGACAAGCGCACCCAGGACCAGCCGGCCGCCGGCAACATGGAGAAGGACCCGGACGATTGGACCACCGGGGACGAGCCGATGACGGGCGCGCAGCGCTCCTATCTCAAGACGCTCTCGGAGGAAGCGAAGGAGCCGTTCGACGAGCAGCTGACCAAGGCCGAGGCGTCCAAGCGGATCGACGAGCTGCAGCGGCGCACCGGCCGCGGACAGACCGACGACCGCTAGCGCCCGCTGACGCACTTCAGTAGGTCGTGCGCGGACCGAACGGCGGCGACCGCCCGACGAGCCCCTCCAGCATGCGCAGCTCGTCGTCGGTGTGGTTGATCACCGGCGCCCGCGCCAGCATCGACTCGCCGCTCGCGTAGATCCAGCGCGGCTCGTCGTGGCGGCGGGTGGTCACCGTCTCCCGGTAGCGCTGCGGATCGGCGGCGGCCTCGAGGTCCGCAGTCCCGTAGCAGGTGCAGACGTAGCTGCGGCCGGGCTCGATCTCCACGTACACGCCGGTGCCGCGGATGCCCACCGTCGCGGTGGGCGTGCGGATCTGCTTGGGCTCCCCCGGTGCGAACACCGACAGCACCGCCCCGGTCACGATGCGCAGTCCGGTGACCAGGAGCTGCCCGGCCTGGCCGGCGAGCTCGACGCGCGAGCCCTCGCGCACGAGGTACGCATCGCGGCCGCTTACGAAGAGCAGTTCGCCGCGCGCGCCGGTGACGATGACGTCTCCGGCGCGCAGGTCCATGCCCTCGCGGGCCGGTTCGCCGTTGACGCGCACGTCGCCGCGCACCCGGTACACGCCCTTCTCCACCCGCCCCGCGGCGAGCGCTTCCATCACCGGCAGCAACGGCCAGGCCGCGCCGGCCGCGAGCAGGCGGCGGCGCAGCGTCGCGTTCTTCTTCATGGCTTCTCTCCCGTTCGACGCCCGCCACTCTACTCCGCGCGCATTGAGCGCGGCGGCGCGGACGCGTATGATCGCGGGCTTTTTGCGCGCCGATGTTCTTCCGCAACCTCTTCCTCTATCGCCTCGACCGCCAGGCGCGCCTCGATCCGGAACACCTCGAGGAGCGCCTCGCGCGGCTTCCGCTCGGGCGCTGCGGCGCGCGCGACCTGCACACGCGCGGCTGGGTGTCCCCGGCGGGCGACGGCGCGCTGGTCCACGCCCTGCAGCGTCAGGTGATGATCGCCCTGGGCGTCGAGACCAAGCTGCTGCCGGCGTCGGTCATCAAGGACGCCGCCGCGGAGCGCGCCGCGGCCGTCGAAGCGCAGCAGGGCCACCCGGTCGGACGGCGGCAGATGCGCGACATCAAGGAGCAGGTGACCGACGAGCTCCTGCCGCGGGCGTTCGCCCGGCGCAGCACCACCTACGCCTGGCTCGACCCCGAGGCGCGCCTCATGGCGATCGACGCCGCCGCACCGGCGAAGGCGGACGCGGTCATCGAAGTGCTGCGCGCGACGCTCGACGATGTGCCCTGCAAGCTGCTGCAGACGCAGGTCAGTCCCGGGGCGGCGATGACCCGGTGGATCGCCGGGGACGAACCGCCGGACGGCTTCACGCTGGACCGCGAGCTGGAGCTGCGCACGCCCGACGCCAACAAGGCGACCGTGCGCTACGTGCGCCACCCGCTCGAAGGCGCCGACATCCGCCACCACATCGCCGCCGGCAAGAGTGCGGTGAAGCTCGGGCTCACCTGGCGCGACCGGGTCTCGTTCGTGCTGAACGATCTCATGCAGGTGAGGCGGCTCGAGTTCCTCGAGGTGCTGGAGCGCGAGCCCGAATCGCAGGACGAGAATGCCGCGGACCGCTTCGACCTGGACTTCGCGCTGATGACCGGCGAGCTCGGACGCCTGATCGGCGAGCTGGTGGACGCCCTGGGCGGCGAGAAGACGGACTGACCGGCCGCGCATCGGATTTGCTTGTGCGCCCGATCGGCGGGGCGGCAGGCAGAACGATCATGCGCGGATGGATCTACGTGGCAGCGGGCGGCGCTTCCGGCCGCGTGCGCATCGGGCATGCGGCGGCGGACCCGGCCGCGTCGCAAGCCCGCCTCGTCCTCCACTACGATGCCGTGGTCGAAGCGCCCCGGAAGACCGTGGAGCTCGTCCACGCGCGCCTCGCGACGCTCCGGGCGGACGACGGGACCGTCCACTGCACGCCGGAGTTCGCCATCGCGGCGATCCACCACGCGCTTGGCGGCGCGCCCCCCGGCGAGCGCTTCTATGGGCAGGACGACGCGCCGGACGCCGAAGCGCCACCGCCCCCGAGCGCCGTCCCGGTGCACGCCCGCCGCGAGGGCGGCGGCGCGGCGCACCGCCGCCTCGCGCCCGGCGTGGTCGCCCTCGCGGTCGCCTGTGCCGCGCTCCTCTACGGCGGCACGCGCGAGCCGTCGCCCCCGGATGAGCTCCCGGCGGTCGTGGCGGCCGCCGACGGCGGGCCGCTGCAGACGTCGATGAGCAACGGGGCCGCCCCGCCTGCCGGGCCCGAGCCGCCGGCGCCCGACGCGACGCTGCCCATGCCGCCCGCCACCACTTCGATCCTCGACTGCGCGGCGCTGTGGTCCACGCTGTTGCCACGGTGTGCGGCGCTGCAGAAGGCCGAGTGCGCAGACGGCTACGCCCGCCTGCCCCGCGAGGCGCGCGAGCACATCGCAGCCCTGCATGCGGAGGTGCGCGCGTTCAACATGACCGCCTTCGAGAATTTCTGCCGCGCGGCTTGCCGGCACGGCTACCGGCCGGCGCGCGACGACTTCCTGCTGACGGTGTGCAGCGCGCGGGGCTAGCGCCAGACCAGGCGCAGCGCCGGCGTCTCCGGCACTTCGCGGATCACGATGTCCGGCCGCAGGCCGCGCACCGTGGCCGCGACCCGCGCGGAGGGTTCGTGCAGCGCGATCGGTGCGTCCCCGGCCGGCACGCTGCCGAGGGTGCCGTAGAAGTATGCGCGACCGTCCTCGATCTGCATCGGCGGCGCCGCCTCCACCGCATGACGGTTCACCCTGCACGGCAATACGCCGAGCTGCTCACCCTTGGCGCCCCCGGCGGCGAGCGTCTCGCACGCGCCGACGCTGTACGCGCGATCGAGCACCAGGCGGGTGCGGCCGGGCACGAGCGCGACCTCCCACGCCAGCACCGCGGGCGACCCCGGCGGCACCGCCAGCCGCAGCTCCGACGGCTGCAGCGCGCCCGACGGGTCCGCGAGGCGGCCCCGCATCTCGTGCGCACCGGCCGCGTCGAAGCGCACCACCACCAGCGCGTGCCCGGCACGCGGGCGATGCGAGGCGGGATCGACCGGCGCGAGCACCTGCGTCGGCGCGAACGTCGGCACGGCGGGAAAGACGGTGCAGCCCCCTGCGGCAACCACGGCCACGGCGGCCAGAACGAGACGGAATCTGCTCACGACGCTTCTCCCCGGAGGCGACCTCTCGCGCGGCCTGATCGGCCGCGCCGTTCGCGACCTCCACGCCTCCCTTATCGGCCGCTTCGGGCGAAACCTGAGCGCCGCCCGATCAGTTGCCCGCGAGCCACCCGGCCGCCTCCGCCACGAGCGGCGGCAGGTCGTCCTCGCGCAGGCCCAGCATGCCGAGGGCGCTCGCCCCGCCGAGGGCCCACTCCATCGGCAGCTCGGTCCGCAGGGCCTCGGCGCACAGGCGCTCCGCCACGAACGCGAGCGCGGGCAGCACGAGCGCCGCCGGCGCCTCCTCGGTGAGCCGGCGCTGCCAGGCGTGGTACTGGTGATGGACGGCGATCCCGTCGCACAGCGATTCGGGGAGCAGCCAGCTGCGCGCCAGCTGCGCGCCGAGCTCGGAGTGCGTCACGCCGAATTGCTCGCCCTCCAGCTCCGGGAGGGTCATGTCGGCCGTGGCCAACGCGCTGCCGAAGAAGGTTTCGTAGCCCCGATGGCGCCGCAGCATCACCGGAATGCCGATGTCGCGGAAGAGCGCGAAGGTGTACGCGTCCTGGCGGTCGCCCACGCGGATGTGCGCGGCGAGGTGGGCGGCTGCGTACGCGACGCGCACGGAGTCGCGCCAGAACTTGGCCATCAGGCGGCTCTGCGCCACCGGAAAGGCGTTGGCGAGCAGCAGGCCGGTGACGATCTGGGTGATGTTGCGCAGGCCGAGCAGGGTCACGGCCTGCTGCACGGTGGTCGCCTTGGCGCGCAGGCCGTAGAACGGCGAGTTGACGGTCTTCAGCATCGTCGCCGCCAGCCCGACGTCCGCGCCGATCAGCTGCGCGACCCGGCGGAAATCGGGCTCCTCGGCGCGCATCTCCTTCACCAGCCGCGTGAGTATCGCCGGGCACGGCGGAATCCCCACTTCATCGGCGCCGCGCGCGCCGCCGCCCGCGCCTTCGCGCGGCCTCGCTTCCTGGATATCCACTGCCCTCTCCGTGCTGCTACGACACGGATATCGGCAGGCTCGGGGATTCCTTGAGCGCGGCGACCGCATCCGGCGCGGACGCCGCCGGCAGCCAGAAGTGGAAGGCGGCGCCCTGGCCGGGCGCACCTTCCGCCCAGACCCGGCCGCCCAGGCGCTTCACCACGGCGTGGACGATGGCGAGCCCGATGCCCGTGCCGGCGAATTCGCGCTCGCCGTGCAGGCGCTGGAACACGCCGAACAGCTTGTCCGCGTAGTTCATGTCGAACCCCGCGCCGTTGTCGCGCACGGTGTAGACGTGGCCTCCGTCCTCCGCCCGCGCGGTGATGTCGATGCGCGGCTGTGCCGTGCGGCTGCTGAACTTGAATGCGTTCTCGACGAGGTTGGTGACGGCGTGGCGCAGCAGCGCGGCGTCGGCGCGCGCCGGCGGCAACCGTCCGCGCGCCACCTGCGGCGCGTGGGCCGCCTCGGCGGCCGCCTCGCCCACGGCCGCGTCGAAGAGCTGCTCCATGTCGACCGTCCCGATCGACACCTCGCGGCGCCCCAGGCGCGAGAGCTCGAGCAGGTCGTCGATCATGTGCGCCATGCGGTCGGAGCGGTCGAGGATGTGCCGGACCTGCCGCTGCTCCAGCTCCGAGAGCCGCCCCTGCAGACTCTGCGCGAGCCCGCCGGCAAAGCCCGAGATGGCGCGCAGCGGCGCGCGCAGGTCGTGCGCGACCGAGTACGAGAACGACTCCAGGTCGCGGTTGGCCTGCTGCAGCTCGGCGGTGCGCTGCGCGACGCGCTGCTCGAGGGCGAGGTTCGCCTCGATCAGCGCCGACTCCGCGGCCTTCTCCCGGTCGATCGGGCTGACCGAGCCGGCGAGCCGCACGGGCCGCCCCTCCGCGTCCACGATGGCCTGCGCGCGCCCGAGGAACCAGCCGTACGACCCGTCGCGGCGCCGGATGCGCAGCTCGAGCACGAAGCGGGTGTCCTGCGCCACGTGCGAGCGCAGCGCGGTGAGGACGGCCTCCCGGTCGTCGGGATGGATCCATTCCGGGAACGACGCTTCCCGGTCGAAGGCCGCGGGATCGTCGGCGAAGCCCAGCAGCTCGCGCAGGCGCGGCGAGAAGTAGAACGTGTGCGCCAGGGCGTCGTAGTCCCAGATGCCCGCGTTCGACGCGCGCACCACCAGCGAGAAGCGCTGCTCGCTCTCGCGCAGCGCGAGCTCGACCTGCTTGAGCTCGGTGATGTCGGTGACGGAGCCGACGTAGCCCGTGAGGCCGCCGTCCTCGAAGCACGGCTCCCACACCGAGAGCACGAAGCGCTGCGCCTCGTCCGGGGCACCGACGCGGTACTCGGCCCGGAACGGGGCGCGCGCCGCGACCG
The DNA here is from genome assembly GCA_964552535.1 of uncultured Enterobacteriaceae bacterium. GTDB lineage: Bacteria > Pseudomonadota > Gammaproteobacteria > Burkholderiales > SG8-39 > CAZKHE01. Next base: position 12,129 of record CAZKHE010000103.1, read on the forward strand.
CCTCGCGCCAGCCGCGGACCACCGCTTCGCGGTCGTCGGGGTGCATCGCTGCGGCCCACGCCTCATCGAGGTCCGCGCCTTCCGGCGCCGCGAAGATCTCCCGCCAGCGCTGGTTGACGAATCTGTGCCGTCCGGCGCCGTCCGCGCGCACGATGCCCACCGGGGAGGTGGCGGTCACCTCCTGCAGCTCGCGTTCGGCGGCGGCGCGCGCATCCAGGAGGCCGTTGAAGGCGATCGCCACGCGGCCGATCTCCGCCGGCCCCTCGACCGGCACGCGCGCGGCGCGGCCCGCAGCCACCTCGGCCACCGCTTCCCGGAGCCGGCTGATCGGCCGCGCGATGCCGGCCCCCACGAACTGTCCGATCAGCAGCGCCGCCAGCGCCACCAGTCCGGCCACGAGCACGGCGCGCTCCGTCCGCTCGGCGGAGGAGGCGAAGGCCACCGACACCGGCAGCGACACGGCGGCCGTCCAGCCGGCGGCGGGCACCGGGGCGATGCCGACCAGCACCGCGTCGCCCGAAAGCCCGCGTGTCGCGGCCACGCCCCCCGAACGTCCCTCCAGCACGGCCTGCACGAAGGGATGGTCCGGGAGCCGGGTGCCGACGAGGCGGTCGCCGTCCGGGAAGCGCGAGAGGACGTTGCCCTCGGCGTCGATCAGCGTCATGACGAAGCCGGAGGGGAACTGCGCGCTGGCGAACGACGACCGGAAGGCCTCCAGGTCGATCCCTACCGCGTAATACCGGACCGGCCCGTCGACCGTGGCCGGGACGGCGAGGACGGTGACGCGCCGGCCGGTCACCCGCCCCACCAGCGGCGCGGAGAGCGAGAACCCCGACTGCAGGCCCTCTTTCGGCAACCACCGGGCAGGCAGGTGCGCGATCCGCTGCGCGTCGTCCGGTGACAGGCTCGAGCAGAGCACCCGGCCCTGCGCATCGGTGCCCACCAGGGCCGAGTAGCGACGGTCGATGAGGCCGAACTGCGCGAACAGCGGGTGGCAGTCTTCGCGCCCGCGGCTGCCCGCCTCGACCTGTTCCACCAGGCGCAGGGTGCCGCGCAGGAACGATTCGGTATCCGCGGCCACCAGCTCCGCCATGCGCGCGAGCTCGCGGCCCGCCTCCTCGCGCCGGGTCCGGTCGTCCTCGCGGATGTCCCACGCCAGCAGGGCCAGCAGCGGCGTCAGGACGCCGAGGACGAGCGCGACGAGCTGGGTGCGAAGGGAGGTCACGGCCTGGCGACAATACAACAATCCTCCCCGCTCAAGAATCCGCGCCGAGGCGCCGATAAGCAGTCATGCACGCCCCTGCCCCCGCCTTTCTCGGTGACCGCGTGACCAGCATCACGCGCGGCCGGCCCGCCACCCGCGGCGACCGCCCGGCCCGGATCCTGATCGTGGACGACTCGGAGGACGACGCCTTCCTGGTCTCCCGGGAGATCGGCCGGGCCTTCCAGGGCGCCGAGTTCGTGCGGGTGGACACCGCGGAGGACATGGAGCGCGAGCTGCGTGCGGCGGACTGGGACCTCGTCATCGCCGATCACCGCATGCCGCGGTTCGACTCGGCCGGGGCGCTCACCGTGCTCAAGGCGAGCGGCCGCGAGATTCCGTTCGTCATCTACTCGGGGCAGATCGAGCACGAAGCGGGCGTGGTGGCGATGAACCACGGCGCGAGCGACTTCGTCGCCAAGTCCGCGCCGGGGCGCCTGCTCGCGGTGGTCCACCGCGAGCTGGAGCACGCCCGCCTGCGCCGCGCCAAGGAGCGCGCCGAGCAGTCGGTCGTGCGCCTCGCGAACTACGACGCGCTCACGCAGCTCCCCAACCGCAGCCTGTTCATCGACCTGGTGCAGCTTCGCCTCGGCGAGCACACTCCGCAGTCGCCGCAGGCGGCGTTGCTGTTCCTCGACCTCGACCGCTTCATGCGCATCAATGACTCGTTCGGCTATCCGACCGGCGATGCGCTGATCCGCCAGGTCGCGATGCGGCTGCAGGCGGCCACCAGCGTGAGCGACGTCGTCGCACGTCTCGGCCAGGACGAATTCGCGCTCTTCCTGGACGCGGTCGAGTCGCCCGCGGCGGCGCAGGCGGTGGCGCAAGGCGTGATGCAGCGGTTCTCGGCCGCGTTCGTGCAGGGCGGACAGGAGTTCTTCCTCACCGCGTCGGGCGGCCTGACGCTCTTCCCCGACCACGGGGCGGACGTCGAGGGCCTGCTGCGCAACGCGGAAAGCGCGGTCTTCGAAGCCAAGCGCCGCGGCCGCAACAACGTCCAGCTCTACCGTCCGGAGATGACCAACGGTTCCGGGCGGCGGCTCAAGCTCGAGAACGACCTGCGCCACGCCGTCGAGCGCGAGGAACTGTTCGTCGCCTACCAGCCGGTGGTGGACCTGCGCACCCACGCGATCATCGGGGCCGAGGCGCTCGTGCGCTGGCGCCATCCCGAGTTCGGCGTGGTCCCGCCGGACCAGTTCATCGGCCTCGCCGACGAATCGGGGCTCATCATCGAGATCGGGGAGTGGGTGCTGAACGCCGCCTGCGCGCAGACCCAGGACTGGCGCGAGCGCTACCGGGACGATCTCTTCGTCGCGGTCAACTTCTCCGCCGCGCAGTTCCGGGACGAGTCGCTGCCGGGGCGCATCGCGCAGGTGCTGGGCGCGACGCGGCTGCCCGCGCGCGCGCTGGAGATCGAGATCACCGAGACCGTGGCGATGGAGAACGCCGAGTCCACCATCCGCGTGCTCGAGGCGCTGAAGCGGATGGGCGTGCGCATCTCCATCGACGACTTCGGCACCGGCTACTCCTCGCTCGCGTACCTGAAGCGCTTTCCCATCGACATCCTCAAGATCGACAAGTCGTTCGTGCGCGACATCCGCGTCGACGCCGACGATGCGGCGATCGTGCGCACCATCGCCGCGCTCGGCCGCTCGCTCAAGCTGCTCGTGCACGCCGAGGGCGTCGAGTCCGAGGAGCAGGCGGGCTTCCTCGAGCGCGAAGGCTGCGACCGCATCCAGGGCTACTGGATCGCGAAGCCGCTGGAGCCGGCGGAGCTGGAGCGCCGCCTGGGGCCGGCGAGCAGCACGGCGGCCGCGGCGAGCTAGCGGCGGTCCGCGGCTCGCGGCGCCCGGCGTCGCAGCCCCTCAGGATTCCCGGACGCGGCCCGTCAGGGCGTAGCGGAAACCACCCGGTTGCGGCCCGCGCGCTTGGCCTCGTACAGGGCCTGGTCGGCGAGGCGCAGCAAGGCCGCCGTACCCTCGACACCCGGGCCCAGGCCCGCGGCCCCGATGCTCACCGTGACGGCCGTCGGGGCCCCGGGCAGCGGGACCTCCTGCACCGCGCGGCGCAGCCGGTCGGCGACATTGCCCACGTCCGCGGTGCCGGTATCCGGGCAGATCACCAGGAACTCCTCGCCGCCGAGTCGGCACACCACGTCCTGCAGCCGCGACATGCCGCGCAGCAGCGCGGCGACGTGGCGCAGGATGTCGTCGCCGACGTCGTGGCCATGGGTGTCGTTCACCTGCTTGAAGTGGTCGATGTCCACGATCATGCACGCGACCCGTCCGTGGCGGCGCTGCGCGATCGCCCACTCGCGGTTGAGCCGCTCCATGGCGTAGCGCCGGTTGGGCAGCCCGGTGAGCGGGTCGGTGAGCGCCGCCTCCTGGAGCTTGCGGTTGTCGAGCGCGAGCTCCGAGGCGAAGCGGCGGATCTCCCCGAGATCGCGCGACATCGCCTCCTGCTGCTGGGCGAGCCGCTGCGCGCCCCGCAGGCGCGCGGCGAGCGCGGCCGGGCGGAGCGGATGCAGCAGACAGTCGTCGGCGCCGGCATCGAAGTACGCGCCCGCGCCCGCCTCGGCGTCGGCGGGCAGCACCACGAAGAGTTGCGCCTCGCGCGTCGGCGCGCTGTCGCGCAGCGCCCGGAGCAGCGCGGTGGTCTCGGCCGTGGGCAGCGCGCCGCCGAGCAGCACGACGTGCGGCCGCACCACCAGCGACCGTTCGAGGACGGCGTCGTCCTCCACCGCCTCGGCGCCGTGGCCCGCGGCACGGACCGTGGCGGCAAGCCCCGCCGCGGCCTCGGCGTCGCCCAGCGCGACCAGGACCCGCAGCACCGGCCCGGCC
>CAZKHE010000104.1:0-16068 GCA_964552535.1 uncultured Enterobacteriaceae bacterium
TGTTCGGCCAGATCCCGATCAACGACGCGATGATCGCGAAGTACACCGCCGAGGAGTGGCGCGCGCGCGCCTACGCCGTCCGCTACGTCGTCTCGTTCGGCGCGAGCGCCCTCGCGGTGCCGCTCATCGCCGGCGTGTACGGCCGCACCGGCGGCTTCGAGCCGCTGTTCGCCATCCTCGCCGGGCTCGCGGCGGTCACGCTCGCGGCGGCGCTGGCGTTTCCCGGCGTTCGTCCGGCGGCGCGGCCCGTGGCGGCTTAGGCTCGCGGCCGTCTCGCAGGCGCGGACCGTGGGTCGTTTCTTGCTCGCTGCGAGCGTAGCGTCCCTCTCACAAGGAGTTCCCCTCATGGCCTTCCGCCAACGCCTCGCCGCGCTCGCCGCGTGCTCGGCGCTCTTCGCATCCCTCCTCGCCGCGCCGGCGTCGGCCGCCGACGACGTCGCGAAGCCGGTCCTGCTCGTCGCCTCGCAGAAGCTCGCCGATACGCCCTTCCGGGAGACCGTGCTGCTCGCGGTGCCGTTCCAGAACGGCGAGCACGTCGGGTTCATCCTCAACCGCCCCACCGACACCCGGCTCGCGTCGCTGTTCCCCAACCACGCCCCGTCCCGGGAAGTGAAGGCGCCCGTGTACGTCGGCGGCCCGGTGATGCCGCAGGTGCTCTTCGCCGTCGTGCGCGAGGCGGATCAGCCGGCGCAGGGCGCCGTGCCGCTCATGCCCGGGCTCGTCGTGGTGAACGGCGAGGCGGCGGTGGACAGCGTGATCGAGAATGCCCCCAACCGCGCGCGCTACTTCGCCGGGATCATGGGCTGGCGCCCCGGAGAGCTGCAGGCACAGGTCGACGAGGAGCTGTGGACCGTGCGCGACGCCGACGCGAGCGCGGTCTTCCGGGAGGATCCGAACACCATCCTTCCGGATCTGCGCTCGCGCTGAGCGCGCATGGGGAGAGGCACCGCGCCTCCCCCGCCGTCACGTCGCCGCGCCGAGCGGCAGCTTTCGCACGCGCGTTCCGGTGAGCGCCGCCACCGCGTTCGCCACGGCCGGTGCGACGACGCACGTCCCCGGCTCGCCCAGTCCCGTTGGTGCGTCCTCGCTCGGCACGAAGTGCACCTCCACCGGCGGCGCATCGGCCATGCGCGCGGGCGAGTAGTCGGTGTACTGGCTCTGCTCCACCCGACCGTCCTTCAGCGTGATGGCATTGCCGGGCAGCAGCATGGACAGCCCGAACACCGTGCCGCCTTCGACCTGCGCCGCCGCGGTGAGCGGGTTCACCACGCGATTGCAGTGCACACCCACCGTGACGCGATGCACGAGCGGCCGGCCGTCCTGCATGGACACCTCGGCCACGTTCGCGACGACGGACCCGAACGACTCGTGCACCGCGACGCCGTATGCGCGTCCCGCGGGCAGCGCGCGGACGCCGTAGCCCGACTTCTCCACCGCGAGCCGCAGCGCGGCGGCGTGACGCGGATGACGGTCGCCGAAGCGTGCGAGGCGATAGGCCACCGGGTCCTGTCCCGCGGCACGCGCGACCTCGTCGACCAGCGTCTCCATCACGAACGCGGTGTGCGTGTGGCCGACCGACCGGTACCACAGGATGGGCACCGGTACGTCGGGATGCGCGACGCGCAGCCGCATCGGCAGGCCGTAGGTGTTCTCCACCACGCCCTCGGTCATGGTGGCGTCGACGCCGTTCTTGACCAGGAAGTCCTGGAACGGCGTGCCCTTGAGGATCGACTGGCCGACGATCGCGTGATCCCACGCGGCGACGTTCCCGCCCGCGTCCAGCCCGATCTCCACGCGATGCACGTGCAGCGGCCGATAGTAGCCGCCGCGGATGTCGTCCTCGCGCGTCCACATCACCTTCACCGGACCGCCCGCCCCCTTCTCGCGCCAGACCTTCGCCACCGCGGCGGCTTCGCGCAGGTAGTCGCTCGACGGCACGGCGCGGCGGCCGAAGCCGCCGCCGGCCGGCATGGTGAGCAGCTCGACCTGCTCGGGCTTCATCCCGAGCGTCTCGGCCACCGCCATGCGGTCGATGGTCTGGAACTGCGAGCCCACCCACACCCGGCAGCGATCCGCGCGGACCTCCAGCAGGCAGTTCAGCGGCTCCATCGGCGCGTGGGCGAGGAACGGGAACTCGTACTCGGCGACGATGCGTTTCGCCGCCGCGTCGAGGCGCTCGCGCGAGCCCCCGTTCGCCCACTCCAGCGCGGTGAGCGGGGGCGACTGCGCGAGGCCGCGGTACTGCGCGTAGAGCCGCTCGCTGGAGACGCCGGCCGCGGCGCCGTCGCCCCACTCGATCTTCAGCGCGTCGCGCGCCTGCTTCGCCGGCCAGTAGCCGTCCGCGAACACCGCGACGCCCACGCCGCCGCGGTCGGTCGGCACCTCGTGCACCGCCCGCACGCCGGGCATCGCGAGCGCCTGCGACGCGTCGAGGCGCGTCACCCGGCCGCCGCCGAACGTCGGCGGATGCGCGACGAGCGCGACCACCTGTCCCTTCAGCGAGGCATCGATGCCGAAGGTCTTGCGCCCGGTGACCGCCGCGCGCGAGTCGAGTCGCGGCGTCGGACGGCCGATGACCTTGAAGGTCTTCGCGTCCTTCAGCGCCACCTTCTCGGGCACCGGCAGCTTCGCGGCCGCCGCGGCGAGCGCCGCGTAGCGCGCGCGCCGCGCGCCCGCGATGCAATGGCCGTCCTCGGTGCGGATCTCCGCGACCGGCACCTTCCACCGGTTCGCGGCGGCCTGCACCAGCATCGCGCGCGCGGTCGCGCCGATCTCCCGATACTGCATCCAGCTGTGCGCCACCGCCGTCGAGCCGCCGGTCATCTGGATGCCGTACATGGGATCGCGATAGGGATCGCCCGCCGGGGCGAGGAGGCCGCGGACGCGGCTCATGGACACGTCGAGTTCCTCGGCGATCAGCATCGGCAGGGCGGTCTGCGTGCCCTGCCCGAACTCCAGGCGGTTGGAGAAGATCTCGACGCTGTTGTCGGGACGAATGGTGAGGAACGCGTCGGGGTGGACGGGCTTCTTCGCCTCCGGCGCGGCGCCGGCGCCGTGCGGCCACCAGCCGATGGAGAGGCCGCCGCCGGTGGCGGCCACGGCCTTGAGGAAGCCGCGGCGGTCCACCCGGGGGGCGGCGCCGCGCAGGGGATCGATCATCGAGTCGAAGCGCATGCGTCTCTCCTCAGGCGAGCGACTTCGCGGCATCCGCCACGGCCGCCTGGATGCGCTGGTACGTGCCGCAGCGGCAGAGGTTGCCGTTCATCGCCTCGACGACCTGCGATGCGCTGGGCCGGCGGTTGGCGGCCAGCAGCGCCGCGGCACTCATGATCTGTCCGCTCTGACAGTAGCCGCACTGCGCGACGTCGTGCTTCACCCACGCGTCCTGCACCGCACGGCCGACGCGCGTCGCGCCGACGCCCTCGACGGTGGTGAGGCGCTGGCCGGCGACCGCCTGGACGGGCGTGACGCACGCGCGGATGGGCTGGCCGTTGAGATGGACGGTGCAGGCGCCGCAGGCGGCGACGCCGCAGCCGAACTTGGTGCCGGTCAGCGCGAGGTGCTCGCGCAGCACCCACAGCACCGGGGTGTTGGGATCGCCGCCGAAGCTGCGCGGCTGACCGTTGACGTTGAACGCGATCATGACGGACTCCATGATGAGTTGGACGGAGGTGTCGGCACGCGCGAATGGTGAGGCGATGACGCGCGCGTGCCTCGCGTCCGCCTTCGATCGGGAGGGGTTCAGCCCGGACGGCGCGGCACCACGAGGTTGCCGACCATCACCTGCACCGGCTCGTTGCGCTGGTTCAACGCGGTCATGCGGACCTTGATCAGGCCCTGCCCGGGCCTCGACTTCGACGGGCGCACCTCGAGGATCTCGCTCTCGCAGCGCAGCTCGTCGCCGGGACGCACCGGCCGCGGCCAGCGGAACTCGTCGAAGCCCGCGCCGACGATGCCGCCGGCGGGCTTCAGTTCGCTCTCGACCAGCAGCCGCATCAGCACCGCGGCCGTGTGCCAGCCGCTGGCGGCGAGGCCGCCGAAGAACGAGTCGGCGGCCGCCGCTTCGTCGAGGTGGAACGGCTGCGGGTCGTACTGCGCCGCGAACGCCTTGATGCTCGCCGCGTCCATGCGCACGGTCGTCGCGCCGACGAACACCTGGCCCGGCGCGAAGTCCTCGAGATAGTGTTCCTGCATGGACGGCTCCGTCTTCAGCACTGCGTACAGGAGGGGCGCTCGCGGCGGGCGCGCTGACGCAGCACCGCGACGGCGAACGCGACGACGGCGATGGCCGCGAGCGCGACGAGCGCGCCCGTGCCGATCCCGTGCAGCGCGGCGAGCAGCGCGTCCACCTCGCGGTGGAACACGTAGCCCGTCGCCACCGCCGCGCCGGCCCACAACGCACCACCCGCCGCGTCGTAGGCCGCGAAGTGCATGCGCCGGTGGCCGGAGAGCCCGGCCATCGACGGCGCCGCGGCGGCCAGACCGGGCACGAAGCGCGCGACCAGCAGCGACTTGAGGCCGAAGCGACGGAACGCACCGGTCGCGGTCACCGCGCACCCATCGGGCGTCCAGGAGAGCCGGCACATGGTCGCAAGCACGCTGCGGCCGTAGCGCCGCCCGAGCTGGAACCACAGCAGGTCGCCCGCGAGCGCGGCCGCGATGGCGAGCGCGAGCACCACGGGCGCGGACAGCGTGCCTTCGGCCACCAGGGCGCCGGCAACGATCAGCACCGGAAACGCCGGCACCGGCAGACCCATCTGCTCGACGAGCACGGCGGCGAGCACCACGGCGTAGCCGTGTTCGTTGATCAGCTCGACGAGGTGCCCCATGGTCGCGTCCGCCCTACTTCGCCGTCTGCGTCGCGCTGGCCGTGGCCGGCGGCGCATCCCAGCCGCCGCCGAGCGCGCGCACGAGGGCGACGGTGGTGATGGCGCGCGCGCCGCGGATCTGCGTCTCCAGGCGCTGCACCGAGAGCAGCGTGCGCTGCGCGTCGATGACCTCGAGGAAGCTCGACGCGCCGTTCTTGTAGCGCGTGTCGGCGATCTCGAATGCCCGCCGTGCGGCGCTCACCGAGTCGCGCGTGGCGTCCGCCTGGGCCGCGAGGGTGCGCAACCCGACGAGTTGATCCTCGACTTCGGTGAAGGCGCCGAGCACCGTCTGGCGGTAGTTCGCCGCCGACTCCTCGAGCACCGCGTAGGCCCGGTCGAGGTTCGCCTGGTTGCGCCCGCCGTCGATGATCGGCAGCGACAGGATGGTGCCGAACAGCGGCCCCAGCAGCCAGGTGCGGCTCGACCACTTGAAGAGGTCGCCGAGCTCGGCGGACTCGAAGCCGCCCTGCCCGGTCAGCACCAGCGACGGAAAGAACGCCGCCTTCGCCACGCCGATGCGCGCGTTCGACGCTGCCATCGCGCGCTCCGCGGCGGCGATGTCCGGACGACGCTCCAGCAGCGCCGAGGGCAGGCCGGCGGGAATCGCGGGCACCTGCACCGCGAGCGGCGCCGCCCCGAGCCCGAACGCCGCCGGGGCGCGGCCGGTGAGCAGCGCGAGCGCATGCTCCAGCTGCTGGCGGGTGCGCTCCAGCGCCGCGGCCTCGCTCTCCGCGATCGCGAGCTCGGTCTTCGAGCGCGCGAGATCGAGCTCGCTGATGTCGCCGAGGTCGTATCGGCGCTGCAGCAGCCGCGTGGTCTCGCGGCGCAGCGCGACATTCTCGCGCAGCACCGCGAGCTCGGCGTCCGCCTGGCGCAGCGCGAAGTAAGTCTGCGCGACGTCGGCCTGCAGCGCGAGCTGCACCGACCGGAACGAGGCCTCGATGCTCTCGGCGTCGCCGCGCGCGCCCTCGATGCGATTCGCGACCCGCCCGAAGAGATCCACCTCGTAGCTGAACGTCAGGATGCCGCGCCACACCGTGTAGGGCGCGGGGACCTGTCCCTGCGGCAGCTGCTGCGCGGCGCCCGAGGGCTGGTAGCGGTACGGGCCGATGCCGCCGCCCACCTGCGGAATGCGCTCCGCCTGCGCGACGCCGACGATCGCGCGCGCCTGGCGCACCCGCGCGGCGGCGGCGGCGAGGGTCTGGTTGGACTCGTTCGCCTGCGCCACCAGCGCATCGAGCGCCGGGTCGCGGAAGGCCTTCCACCACTCGCCGCGCGCGACGTCCTCGGCGGGCTCGCCGACCTTCCAGGTTCCCGGAAGCTCGCCGGGCGCGAGTTCCTTCCATGCCGCCGGCACGTCGAGCTGCGGCTTCTCGTAGGGCGGTGCCAGCGAGCAGCCGGCGAGCAACGCGGCGGCGAGAACGATGACCGTGGGCTTCATGATCGCCGTCTCCCTCAGGCCGCCGGCGCCGGCGCGTGCGCGCGCCGCGGCCGCGACTTGTGCCGCCGGTGCAGCAGCACGTAGAACACCGGCGTGAGGAAGAGCCCGAAGAAGGTCACCCCGAGCATGCCCCAGAACACCGCGACGCCGATCGCCTGGCGCATCTCCGCGCCCGCGCCGACCGAGAACACGAGCGGCACCACGCCCATGATGAACGCGAAGGAGGTCATCAGGATCGGGCGCAGCCGCATGCGGCAGGCTTCCAGCGCGGCGCGCACCGGGTCGTGGCTCCGCTCCTTCATCTCCAGCTCGCGCGCGAACTCCACGATCAGGATGGCGTTCTTGCACGCCAGGCCCATCAGCACGAACAGCGCGATCTGCGTGAAGATGTTGTTGTCGCCGCCGGTGAAGTACACCCCGGCGATGGCGAACAGCAGGCACATCGGCACGATCAGGATGATCGCGAGCGGCAGCTTGAAGCTCTCGTACTGCGCGGCGAGCACCAGGAACACGAGCAGCACGCACAGCGGGAACACCAGCAGCGTCGTGTTGCCGGCGAGGATCTCCTGGTAGGTGAGGTCGGTCCACTCGAACGTGATGCCGCGCGGCAGCGTCTCCCTGGCGATGCGCTCGATCGCCGCCTGCGCCTGGCCGGAGCTGAAGCCCGGCGCCGCCGCGCCGTTGAGGTCCGCCGACGGGAAGGCGTTGTAGCGGATCGCGCGGTCGGGACCGAAGCTGTTCTGCACCGTCAGCAGCGACCCGAGCGGCACCAGCTCGCCCTTCGCGTTCCGGGTCTTGAGCTGCGCGATGTCCTCCGCACGCGAACGGTACGGCGCGTCCGCCTGCACCACCACCCGGTACGTCTTGCCGAAGCGGTTGAAGTCGTTGACGTACAGCGAGCCGAGGTTGATCTGCATCGTGTCGAAGACGTCGGTGAGCTGCACGCCCATGCGCTTCGCCTTCTCGCGATCGACGTCGGCGAAGAGCTGCGGCACGTTGATCTGGAAGCTGGAGAAGGACGGCGCGAGCTCCGGCGTCTGGAAGGTCTTCATCTGCATCGCCTTCATCGCCGAGTACAGCGCCTCGTCGCCGAGGCCGGCGCGGTCCTCGATCTGCAGCTTGAAGCCGCCGATCGTCCCCAGGCCGTTCACCGGCGGCGGCGGGAACACGGCGATGAACGCGTCCTGGATCGCGCCGAGCTGCGCGTTGATCGCCCCGGCGATCGCGCCGCCCGAGAGCTCCGGCGACTTGCGCTTCTCGAACTCGTCGAGGCCGAAGAAGACGATGCCGGCGTTGGGGGCGTTGGTGAAGCCCGCGATGGACAGGCCCGGGAAGCCCACGGCGTCCCTCACGCCCGGCGTCTTCAGGGCGATGTCCGACATGCGCCGGATGACGTCCTCGGTACGGTCCAGCGACGCGCCGTCGGGCAGCTGCGCGAAGCCGACCAGGTACTGCTTGTCCTGTCCCGGCACGAAGCCCTTCGGCACCATCTGGAAGCCGACGTAGGTGACGCCGAGCAGCAGCACGTAGACGCCGAGCGCGAGCACCTTGCGGTTCAGCACCCAGGCGACCGCGCCCTGGTAGCGCGTGGCCGAGCGCTGGAAGAAGCGGTTGAACCCCCGGAAGAACCAGCCGAGCGTCCGGTCGAGGAAGCGCGTCAGGGCGTCCTTCGGCGCGTCGTGCGGCTTGAGCAGCATCGCCGCGAGCGCGGGCGACAGCGTGAGCGAGTTGAACGCCGAGATCACCGTCGAGATGGCGATGGTCAGGGCGAACTGGCGGTAGAACTGGCCGGTCAGCCCGCTCACGAACGCGATCGGGATGAAGACCGCGCACAGGGTGAGGGCGATCGCGATGATCGGGCCGCTCACCTCGCGCATCGCGCGGTAGGTCGCCTCCTTCGCGTCGAAGCCGAGCTCGATGTTGCGCTCGACGTTCTCCACCACCACGATGGCGTCGTCCACCACGATGCCGATGGCGAGCACCAGGCCGAAGAGCGTCAGCGTATTGATGGAGAAGCCGAGCATCAGCATGAACGCGAAGGTGCCGATGATCGACACCGGCACCGCGGCGAGCGGGATGATGGACGCGCGCCAGGTCTGCAGGAACACGATCACGACGAGCACCACCAGCAGCACCGCCTCGATCAGCGTCGAGACCACCGCGTCGATGGATTTCTCCACGAAGCGCGTCGGGTCGTAAACGATGTCGAAGTCCACCCCGGCGGGGAAGTCCTTGCGCATCTCCGCCATCGCCGCGCGCACGTCGTTGGAGAGCTGGATGGCGTTCGAGCCCGGCGCCTGGAAGATGGCGATCGCCACCGCCGGCTTGTTGTTGAGCAGCGAGCGCAGCGCGTACTCGCCGGCCCCGAGCTCGACGCGCGCCACGTCCTTCAGGCGCAGCACGCCGCCGTCGGCGGAGGTCGCCACGATGACGTTGCCGAACTCCTCCTCGGTCGCGAGGCGGCCACGCGTGTTCACCGAGAGCTGGAACTCGGTGCTCTTCGGCGCCGGCGGCGCGCCGACCACGCCGGCGGCCACCTGCTTGTTCTGCTCGCGCAGCGCCCGCACCACGTCGGTGGCGGTGAGGTTGCGCGCGGCGAGCTTCTGCGGATCGAGCCACACGCGCATCGCGTAGTCGCCGCCGCCGAACACCAGCACCTGTCCCATCCCGGGAATTCGCTGCAGGTTGTCCTTCACGTTGAGGACCGCGAAGTTGCGCAGGTACAGCTCGTCGTAGCGCTCGTCGGGCGAGAGGATGTGCACCACCATCGCGAAGTCGGGCGAGCTCTTCTGCGTCACCACGCCGATCTGGCGCACCTCCTCCGGCAGCCGCGGCAGCGCGCGCTGCACGCGGTTCTGCACCTGCGTCTCCGCCTGGTCGACGTCGGTACCGACCTTGAACGTCACGGTGAGCTGCATGGTGCCGTCGGTGGTGGCGAGCGACTCCATGTAGAGCATGTTCTCGACGCCGTTGATCTGCTCCTCCAGCGGCGCGGCCACCGTCTCGGCGATCACCTTCGGGTTCGCGCCCGGATAGGTCGCGCGCACCACCACCGAGGGCGGCACGACGTCCGGATACTCGGACACCGGCAGCACGTAGATCGAGATCGCGCCGGCGATGGTGATGAGGATGGACAGGACCGCCGCGAAGATCGGCCGGTCGATGAAGAAACGGGAGATGTCCATGGTCCTAGCTCCGCTCGCCGCCGGCGCTGGCCGACGAGGGACGCCCCGTCGTCGTCTGCGCGGTCATCGGCACCGTCTGCGGGGTGACGGGCGCGCCCGGGCGCACGCGCTGCAGGCCGTTCACGACGATCACCTCGCCGGCCTTGAGGCCGCTTTCGATGATGCGCAGCCCGCCGTCGGCGAGCCGGCCGATGCGCACTTCGCGGTACTCGGCCTTGTTCTCCGCCCCGAGGACCAGCACGTAGCGCTTGCTCTGGTCCGTCCCGATGGCGCGGTCGGCCACGAGCACCGCCTTGCGCGGCGCCGCGGCGTCGCCCATCTTCACGCGCGCGAACAGTCCGGGCGTGAGCTTGCCGTCGTCGTTCTTCAGCACCGCGCGCAGGCGCACCGTCCCGCTCGCCGGGTCGATGCGGTTGTCCACGAACTCGAGCCGGCCCGCGTGCGGGAAGCCGGTCTCGTCCGCGAGCCCAACGTTGACCTGCAGGTTGCCGTTGCGCATGCGCCCGATGTAGCGCAGGTACGCCTGCTCGTTCGCCTCGAAGGAGGCGTAGATCGGATTCACCGAGACGATGGTCGTGAGCACCGGCGTGTTGGGATTCTCGACCTGCACGAGGTTGCCCGCGGTGACCTCCGCCTTGCTCACCCGCCCCGCGATCGGCGCGGTGATGCGCGTGTAGGAGAGGTTCAGGCGCGCCACGTTGAGCGCCGCCTCGTTCACCTTGAGCTGCGATTCCAGCGTGACCACGCGGGTGCGGGCGTCGTCGAGTTCCTTCTTCGACGTCGCACGATCGGCGTACAGCGCCTCGGCACGGGTGAGCTCGGTGCGCGCGAGGTCGATCTGCGCGCGCGTGCCGGCGACGGTCGCTTCGGCGCGCGCCACCTCGGCCTGGAACGGGCGGGCGTCGAGCGTGAACAGCAGGTCGCCCTTCCTGACCAGCGCGCCGGGCTTGAAGTGGACCGCCTCGATGTACCCGGTGACGCGGCCGCGCACGTCCACCGCCTCGATCGCCTCGACGCGGCCGGGAAACTCGTCGGTATCGATCACTTCCTTCTCGATCGCCGCGGCGACCGAGACGGGCGGCGGGCCCTGCGGCGCGCCGGGGGGCGGCCCTTCGGATCCGGCCTTGCCGCAGGCGGCCAGGACGAGCGCGGCGGCCAGCGCGAACAGTCGTGCGAGCGATGCGGGTCTCATGGTGTCCTCGTTGTCGTTCTCTATTGTTGGTGCGCGGCCCCGGCAATGCGGGGCCCGACGAAGGCGGCGATGGCCTCCTGCGTCGCGGCATCCGCGAGCACGTCGGCCGAAGGGTGCGCGAGCCGGGTGACCTGCGTGGTGACGCCGGCGCGGATGAGGTTGGCGGCGTACGCCTCGGCCTCGTCCCGCAGCGCGTCGCCCGCGGCGGTGAGGATGAGCGCCGGGGCAAGGCCGGCCAGACGCAGCGACGCGAGCGGCGCCGCGTAGGGATGGACCTGGTCGGCGCCGTTCGGCAGGTAGGCGCGATAGGCGGCGCGGCAGCGCTCGGCCTCGTGCTCGGTGCAGGCGCGCATCGACCGCGAGGACTGGCTCGGGTCGAGCATCGGCCGCACCAGGATCTGTGCGGCAAGGCCCGGTTCGCCGCGGTCCCGCGACATCATCGCCGCGGCCGCCGCGAGGTTCCCGCCGGCCTCGATGCCCATCACGACCAGGCGGCGCGCCTCCCATCCACCGTCGCGCGCGTGCGCGGACGCCCAGCACAGGGCGGCGTAGGCGTCCTCGGCGGCGGCCGGGAACGGCGCCTCGGGCGCGAGGGTGTAGTCGGGAACGATCACCACGCTGGCGAGCCGCTCGGCCAGTCGCTCCGCCGCCCGCGCCGTCGCATCCGCACGCCCCTCCAGAAAGCACCCGTCGTGCAGCAGCACGACGGTGGCGAGCGGGGCCTCGTCGGCCCGGAACACCGAAAGCGGGCGCTCACCCCGGTAGGCCGGATAGCAATGCATGTCGGCGTGGGCCGCGGGGCTCAACTCGTTCTCCCTGATTCCAATATGTTGCGGAGCGACATGCTAGACGTTCATAATCGGCCGACAAAGCGGCTTTATCCGAATTCACCGTTCGGGATCCTGAACAATGGACCGACTGCAAGCGATGTCCGTGTTCGTCCGCGTCGTGGACTGCGGCGGCTTCACCCGCGCCGCTGAAGTCCTGCGCATGCCCAAGGCAACCGTGACCACCCTGGTCCAGCAGTTGGAGGCGCACCTCGGCGTGAAGCTGCTCAACCGCACCACCCGGCGGGTGAGCGTCACGGCCGACGGCGCGGCCTACTACGAGCGTTGCGTGCGGATCCTCGCGGAGGTGGATGACACCGAGACGGCGATGCGCCGCACGCGGGGCACGGCCACCGGGCGGCTGCGCATCGACGTGCCCGCCGGCTTCGGGCGCCGCGTGCTCATGCCGGCGCTCCCGGATTTCGTGCGCCGCTATCCGGATGTCCGGCTGGAGGTCGGCTGCGGCGACCGGCCGGTGGACCTGCTCGAGGAGGGCGTGGACTGCGTGGTGCGCGGCGGCGACCCGGGCGACGACGCCTTGGTCGCCCGGCGCGTGGGTTCGCTGCGCTTCATCTGCTGCGCGACGCCCGCCTATCTCGCGGAGTACGGCGAGCCGCGCCATCCGCACGATCTCGCGCGTCATCGCTGCGTCAACTACTTCTCGGCCAAGACCGGGCGCATGTATCCCTGGGACTTCACGCGCGACGGCGAGCGCATCGAGCTCGCCGTCGAAGGCCCGGTGGCGGCGAACGACAGCGAGGCGTACATCGCGGCGGGCCTGGCGGGTCTGGGGATCTTCCAGGCGGTCGCCGCCGAAATGGGCGGGCACCTCGCGCGCGAGGAGGTCCGCCAGGTGCTCGCCGACTGGGCGATCGACCCGCTGCCGATCTACGTCATGTACCCGCAGAACCGCCACCTCTCCGCGAAGGTGCGCGCCTTCGTCGACTGGGTCGCCGAGCTGCTGGAGCGCGGCGCCGCGGAGCCGTCCGCGGCCGCCGCGGCGCCGTCTCTCACGACGGCGTGATCCCGGCGAACGCCTCGTTTCGTGCGGTCTGGCTGATGGCGAGCACGGCCGGATGGGTCACGCGCCGTTCGGTGGAAATGGCATAGACCTGCTCGACGATCTCGTCGACGCGGCCGATCGGCGTGACCTCGAACTGCTTCGCGATCTGGTCGGCCACCAGCGTGAGTGCCGCGAACACCCCGATGCCCTCCTGTGCGAACGCCTTCAGCAGCGCCGTGTCGTCGAACTCGGCGACGATGCGCGGGCGTACCCGATGCTGCTCGAACCAGCGCTCGAGGCGCGGGCGCAGTGCGGAGGATTCGCCGGGCAGCAGCATCGGCGCGCCGTCCAGGGACTGGGGGAAGCGTCCGCGCACGCGCCTCGCGAGCGCGGGTGCGGCGAGGAACGTCACGTCGCACTCGCCGAGCAGGTGGTTGAACGCGCGCACGTTGAGCGACGTGTCCATCGGCCGGTCCGACAGCACGAGGTCGAGCCGATGCACGGCGAGTTCGCCGAGCAGGTCCGGCAGGCGGCCGTCGCGGCAGATCATGCGCGGCGGCTGGTGGAGCTGGAGCGCGGGGCGCAGCATCGCCACCGCGACCGACCGGCCGAGCACGTTCGACACGCCCACGCGGAAGGTCTGCCGGGCGCCGGGCGCGTCGGTGAGCGCGCCCTGCAGCTCCTCGAACGCGCCGAACGCGCGATCGGCGTACTCGAAGACGAAGCGCCCCGCTTCGGTGAGCTCCACCGTGCGGCCGGTGCGGCGCATGAGAGGCTCGCCGATCTGCTCCGCGAGCAGCTTCATCTGGCCGCTGATCGATTGCGGCGTGACGTGCAGCTTCTCGGCAGCGCGCGCGACGCCTCCGCACTTCACGATGGTCCAGAAGTAGTGGAGATGCTTGTAGTTGAGCGCGGGCACGCGCGTCTCCTGCGTATCTCGGCGCGCCAGCGCCGCTGAAAAACTTAACCGACTGCCTACCCGCCCCCCGCCCTCCCTCCCCGCAAGCGGGGAAGGAGGGAGCCCTACGGCGCGCCACGGCGCAGCCGTGTCTCCCGAACCTCACGAAGCACGCGTCATGGCAACGCCATGACCCGCGTGCCCGAGCACCGTCGCCGTGCTCCGCAAGGACGGCTCCCTCCCTCCTCGCGAGCGGGGAGGGAGGGCGGGGGGCGGGAGGGGAGTCAATATTCCAGAAAACCGAAGCATGGGAAAGCCTTGGGCGGAATATTCCAGAAAACCGAATCGGTCATACCAAACATTCGACTTTTCCGCTTACCAGGGCACGCATACATTGGCTTCGTACCGGTTCCGGGCACGGTCCAGGCCCGGGATCCCGAGCGGCAGACAAACTCCGCGGCCGTGCGCGGCGCGGGGAAAACGGAACGGCAGGTACCGGCCGGTCCGCATGCGGATGAACCTTCTCGTACCCAGGAGACAAGCGAATGGAACGTCGTTCTTTCTTGAAGAAGGCCACGCTGGGCGCAGGCGCCGGCGCGGCGATCATGGGCGCGCCGGCGATCGTCACGGCCGCGCCGCAGGTGCGCTGGCGCTGCTCGTCCGGTTTCCCGAAGTCGCTCGACACGATCTTCGGCGCCGCCGAGGACGTCGCGAAGCGCGTGAGCGAAGCCACCGGCGGCCGGTTCCAGATCACCGTCGCCGCCGCGGGCGAGATCGTCCCGATGCCGCAGGCCGCCGACGCGGTCGCCGCGGGCACGGTCGAGTGCTCGCACACCGCCGCCTTCTACTACGTCGGCAAGGACCCGACCTGGGCGTTCGGCTCCTGCATTCCCTTCGGCATGAACTTCCGCCAGATGAACGCCTGGTGGTTCCAGGGCGGGGGCGAGAAGGTCTTCAACGACTTCCTGCGTCCGCAGGGCATGCAGTACGTCCTCTCCGGCAACACCGGCGCGCAGATGGGCGGCTGGTTCCGGAAGGACATCAACACGATGGAGGACGTCAAGGGCCTCAAGATGCGCATCCCGGGCCTGGGCGGTCGCCTCTGGTCGGCGGTGGGCGCGGTGCCCCAGCAGATCCCCGGCGGCGACATCTACCCCGCGCTGGAGAAGGGCACGATCGACGCGGCCGAGTGGGTCGGCCCGTACGACGACGAGCGCCTCGGCTTCCACAAGGTCGCGAAGAACTACTACTACCCCGGCTTCTGGGAAGGCGGCGCCGGCCTCGGCTGGCTGGTGAACAACAAGGCGATGGAAGCGCTGCCGCCTGAGTACCGCGCGATCTTCCTCGCCGCCGCCCACGAGGCGAACGCCGGCATGATGGCGAAGTACGACGCGCGCAACGCCGCGGCGCTGCGCCGCCTGATCGCGGGCGGCACGGCGGTGAAGCCGTTCCCGCGCCCGGTGATGGAAGGCTTCTACAAGGCCTCCCAGGACATCTACCGTGATCTGTCCGCTCAGAACGCCGAGTTCAAGAAGGTGTACGACTCGTACCACGGCTTCCAGCGCGAAGCGGTCAGCTGGATGCGGGTGACCGAGAACACCTTCGACGACTTCATCGCGTCGATGCTGCGGGGCGCGTAAGCACGGCGCTCGCGCCGTGCCGGTCCCGGCGTCCGCCGCCGGGACACCGGGCCGCCTCCGGAGCATCGCTCCCGGGGCGGCCTTTTCACTGACCAAAAGCAGAACTCCCAGGTGATGCCGTGAACGCACTTCTCGGTCTGAGCAGGGTCATCGACACGATCAGCGAGCGCATCGGCCGGTTCGTCTACTGGCTGCTGCTCGCCGCCGTGCTCATCAGCACGGTCAACGCGATCGTGCGCAAGGCCTTCAACATGAGCTCCAACGCGTACCTCGAGGCGCAGTGGTACCTGTTCGCCGCCGTCTTCATGCTCGGCGCGGGCTACGTGCTGCTGCACGACCAGCACGTGCGCATCGACGTGCTGGCGAGCCGCTTCAGGCGCCGCACGCAGGTCTGGATCGACGTCATCGGCATGACCTTCTTCCTCGTCCCGCTGTGCCTGCTGGTGGCGTACATGGCGCTGCCCTCGGTGCAGCTCGCCATCGACACGAAGGAGGTGTCGGCGAACCCCGGCGGCCTGATCCGCTGGCCGCTGTACATCCTCGTGCCGATCGGCTTCTGCCTGCTCGCCGCGCAGACGCTCTCCGAGCTCATCAAGCGCGTCGCCTTCCTCGCCGGCATGGCACCCGATCCGCACGCGCAGCACGAGAAGACCGACCACGAGATGCTGCTCGAGGAGATGCGGCGCGAGGCGGAGACGTCGGCGGCGCTCGCCAACCAGCCGGCGCCGGGCAGCGTCGTGGTGCCCGACGAGCCGCGCGCGCCCGAGATCGCGGTGCTCGACCCGCAGGCGTCCCCGTCCCGCGAACCGCAGCTCGCCGCGGGAGGTGCGCGATGAGCTGGATCCTCGACCACATCGCGCCGATCATGTTCGTGGCGCTGCTCGCGTTCCTGCTCACCGGCTTCCCGGTGGCGTTCGCGCTGGCGGCCACGGGGGTCACCTTCGGCATCATCGCGGTGGTCGCCGAGCTGGCGCCGGCGCAGCTCTTCAACGCGCTGCCGCTGCGGCTCTACGG
>CAZKHE010000105.1:0-15962 GCA_964552535.1 uncultured Enterobacteriaceae bacterium
TTCTACAACCCGTTCCACGCGCTGTCGATCGCGTTCCTGTACGGCTCGACGCTGCTGTTCGCGATGCACGGCGCCACCATCCTCGCGGTGAGCCGGTTCGGCGGCGAACAGGAAATACAGCAGATCATCGACCGCGGCACCGCGTCGGAGCGCGCCATGCTCTTCTGGCGCTGGACCATGGGCTTCAACGCCACGATGGAATCGATCCATCGCTGGGCCTGGTGGTTCGCCGTGCTGACCACCCTGACCGGCGGCATCGGCATCCTGCTCACCGGCACGGTGGTGGACAACTGGTACCTGTGGGCGGTGAAGCACGGCGTCGCGCCGCAGTATCCGCTGGTGTTCCCGCCGGTCGCGGATCCGGCGCTGCTGCAGGGAGTCAAGCCATGAGCTCGATGCTGGGACGTGGGCTGGTGGCGGGGGTGGCCGCCGTTGCGCTGCTCGCCGGCTGCGAACGCCTGCCGATGGAGACCGAGCAGATCGGCTACCGCGGCACCGGGATGGAGCAGGTGACCAACCCGCGGATCGCCGCGCGGGTCGCCGCGGCCAACACGGTGCCCGAGCCGCAGCCGCCGGCGCCTGCCGACGGGCCGCGCGCGAAGGAGATCTACAAGAACGTGCCGCTGCTGGGCGATCTCTCCGTCGCCGAGTTCACCCGCCTCATGGTCGCGATGACGCAGTGGGTCGCGCCGCCCGAGCAGGGGTGCAACTACTGCCACAACCCGCAGAACCTCGCCGACGACTCGGTCTACACCAAGGTCGTGACGCGCAAGATGCTGCAGATGACGTGGGACGTGAACGGCAAGTGGAAGAACCATGTCGCCGATACCGGGGTCACCTGCTGGACCTGCCACCGCGGCAATGCGGTGCCGGTCAACGTCTGGTCCACCCAGCCCTCGGAGACGCGTCCGCAGGGCATGCTCGGCCAGCGCAACGGCCAGAACGCGCCGGCGGACTCGGTGAAGCTCTCGACGCTGCCGTTCGATCCGTTCACGCCGTACCTGCTCAAGAGCGAGCCGATCCGGGTGGTCGGACCGACGGCGCTGCCGACCGGCAACGACAAGACCATCCAGACGACCGAGGCCACCTACGGCCTGATGACCCACATGTCGGTGGGGCTCGGCGTGAACTGCGTGTATTGCCACAACTCGCGCTCGTTCGCGTCCTGGGAGGGCGGCCCGCCGGCACGGACGACGGCCTATCACGGCATCCGCATGGTGCGGGACATCAACAACAACTACATCGAGGCGCTCGCATCGGTCTTCCCGGACAACCGCAAGGGGCCGCTCGGCGACGTGCTCAAGACGAACTGCGCGACCTGCCACCAGGGGCTGAGCAAGCCGCTCGCGGGCGTGAGCATGCTCAAGGATTACCCGGTGCTCGCGCGCGGCGCCGCTGCGCCAGCCGCGTCCGCCGCGCCGGCGGGCGCGAAGGTGATCGGGCAGATCCTGTTCGAAGTCGACAAGACGGCGCTGAACGCCGAGGCACGGTCGGTGATCGCCTCCGCGGCCGCCGCGATGCGCAAGGACACCGGCCTGAAGGTCGACATCTCGGGGTTCGCGGACCAGAGCGGCAAGGCGGACCACAACCTGGACCTCGCCAAGCGCCGCGCGCAGGCGGTGCGCGACGCGCTCGCCGCCGCCGGTGCGCCGGCGGACCGGATCAACCTGCTGAAGCCCGCATTCGTGGTCGGCGGCGCCACCGCCGAGGCGCGTCGCGTCGACCTGCTGGCCAGCAGATGACCTTCGCCGCACCGGCGCCGGCGACGGCCCACGCGCGGCACGCGGCTTGCACGCCCGGCGCTGGTGAGCAGCCGGAGGCGGGGTCGGTGGGCGAGGCGCGGGACGAGGCGGCAGGGGCCGGCGTGGAGACGGTGGTTGTCGTGCTGGCCGACATCGCGGCCGATGCGCGCGCCTGGGGCTACGCCCGCTTCCTGTTAGGCCGCTACGCGCTGCCGCGCGTGCCGGGGCTGGTCTTCGCACGGGTACTCGGCTCCGGTCACGAAGGGGGCTTCGGCCTGCGCCCCAGCCTTTCGCGGCAGGGGCTGCTGTGCGCCTTCTCCGATGCGGGCAAGGCGAGCGCCTTCCTGGCCTCCAGCTTCCTCGACGACTTCAGGTCACACGCGCGGGAACTGCTCACTGCGACGTTGCAGGCCTTCTCCTGCCGCGGCAGCTGGGGCGGTCGCCGCCTCGCGGTGGCGACGCGCGTGCCCACCGGCGGGGCGGTCGCGGCGCTGACCCGCGCGTCGATCCGCCCGACACGCGCCCTCGAGTTCTGGCGCAAGGCGCCGCCGGCGGAGATGTCCCTCGCGTCCGCCGCCGGGTGCCGGCTGGCGGTGGGTCTCGGCGAGGCGCCCGTGCTGCGCCAGGCGACCTTCAGCCTCTGGGACAGCGTCGGGGCGATGGACGCCTACGCGCGTACCGGAGCGCACCTCGCCGCCATCCGCGCGTCGCACGAGGGCGGGTTCTTCTCCGAGTCGATGTTCGTCCGCTTCGCGCCGCTCGACGTGCGGGGCACCTGGAAGGGGACCGCCTATGCCTGACGCGCTGCGTACGCCGCGCGTCGTGGTGATCGGCGCCGGCGTGGGCGGGCTGGTCAGTGCGGTGCTGCTCGCACAGCGCGGCCTCGACGTCACGCTGGTGGAGCGCATGCACAGGCCGGGCGGCAAGCTGCGGCAGGTGCAGGTGGACGGCGTGCCCATCGACGCCGGTCCGACCGTGTTCACCATGCGGTGGATCTTCGAGAGCATCTTCGCCGAGGCGGGTGCCTCGCTCTCCAGCCGGCTGCGGCTCACTCCGCTCGACGTCCTCGCACGCCACGCCTGGGACGCCGACACGACGCTCGACCTCTACGCCGATCGCGCGCGCTCCGCCGACGCGGTGGGACGCTTCGCCGGGCCGGACGAGGCGAAGCGCTTCCTCGCCTTCTGCGCCGAGGCCCGGCGGCTCTACACGCTGCTCGAGGGCCCCTACATCCGCTCCGAGAGGCCGACGCTCGCCAGCATGGCGGGCGACCTCGGCGTCAAGGGCCTGGCCGGTCTTGTTTCACTCGGGCTGTTTCCGTCGATGTGGCGCGCCCTCGCCCGCCACTTCCGCGATGCGCGCCTGCGCCAGCTCTTCGGGCGCTATGCGACCTACTGCGGGTCCTCGCCGCTCGCCGCGCCGGCCACGCTCATGCTCGTCGCCCAGGTGGAGATGGACGGCGTGTGGTCCGTGGACGGCGGCATGCATGCGGTGGCCGCGGCGCTCGCCGAGCTCGCGCGCGAGCGCGGCGCGGCCCTGCGTTACGGCGAGCACGTGGCCGAGGTGCTCGTGCGCGACGGCCGCGCGCGCGGCGTGCGGCTCGCCTCGGGCGACATCCTCGATGCCGACGCGGTGGTGTTCAACGGCGACGTGAACGCGCTGGCGCAGGGCCTGCTCGGGGCCGCGGCACGCGGTGCGGCGCGCGAGGTCCGGCCGGCGGCGCGGTCGCTGTCGGCCGTGACGTGGCTCATTCGTGCGCGCAGCGCCGGCTTTCCGCTCGCGCACCACAACGTCTTCTTCCACGACGACTACGCGTCCGAGTTCGCCGACATCTTCGGGCGCGGCCGGCTGCCCCGCAAGGGCACCGTGTACCTGTGCGCGCCCGACCGCAGCGGCGCACCGGTGCCTGCCGGCGCGGCGGAGCGGCTCTCGCTGCTGGTGAACGCCCCGGCCGTGGGCGACCGCGATGCCGCAGCACTCGATGACCTGGAGATCGACCGATGCGAACGCACGAGCTTCGCGCTGCTGGAACGCTGCGGCCTGACGCTGGAGCGCCGGCCGGAGGCGGTGGTACGCACGACGCCGCGGGATTTCGAGCGGCTCTTCCCGGCGACGGGCGGGGCGCTGTACGGACCGGCGACGCACGGGTGGATGTCGTCGTTCCGGCGCGCGTCATCGACCAGCGCGCTGCCGGGCCTCTATCTCGCGGGGGGGAGCGTGCACCCGGGCCCGGGCGTGCCGATGGCGGCGATGTCCGGGCGGCTGGCGGCCGAGACGCTGGTGGCGCACCTCGCTTCGACCAGCCGGTCCCGCCGGGTGGTTATCTCTGGTGGTATGTCGACGCCCTCAGCGACGACGGCCGGCATGGTCTGACCATCATCGTCTTCGTCGGCAGCGTGTTCTCGCCGTACTACGGCTGGGCGCGCCGGCGCGGCGTCGCGGATCCCGAGGACCACTGCTCGATCAACGTCGCGCTGTATGGCGCGGCGGGCAAGCGCTGGACGATGACCGAGCGCGGCCGCGGCGCCATCGCGCGCTCGGCACGCGAGTACGCCGTCGGCCCGAGCCGCGTCGCGTGGCGCGGCGACCATCTCGAGATCGATGTCGACGAGTGGTGCGTGCCGGTGCCGCACCGCGTGCGCGGCAAGGTGCGGGTGCATCCCGAGGGCCTGTGCACCTTCGTCACCGCGCTCGACGACGCGGGTCGCCACCGCTGGGGCCCGATCGCGCCGTGCGCGCGCGTCGAGGTGGCGCTCGATCGTCCGGCTGCGCGTTGGCAGGGCCATGCGTACCTCGATTCGAACGAGGGCGACGAGCCGATCGCGACTGCGTTCGAGGCGTGGGACTGGTCGCGTGCGCAGCTCGCGAACGGCGACACCGCGGTGATCTACGACGTCCGCCAGCAGGCGGCCCGCGACCGGCTGCTTGCTCTGCGCTTCCGCCCCGAGGGCAGCGTCGAGCCCTTCGAAGCGCCGCCGCGGCAGGCACTTCCGCGGTCGCTGTGGCGTATCGGCCGCAGCATGCGCGGCGATCCCGGCGTACCGGTCACAGTCGAGCAGACCCTGGAGGACACGCCGTTCTACGTGCGTTCCGTCCTGCATTCGGGCGTGCTCGGCGAGCGAGTCACCTCGATGCACGAGACCCTGCACGTGCCGCGTCTGGTGTCCCCGGCGGTGCAGTTCATGCTGCCCTGGCGCATGCCGCGCGTCCCGGGGCGAGGGGCCCGGCCTCAGGCATCGTAGCGGTAGCGTCGTATCGCGTCCTCGTTCCACTCGATGCCGCAGCCGGGACGGTCGGGCACGACCAGACTGCCCGCCACGAGCTCGAACGGCTCGGCAAGCACCGGATACGCCCAGTCCTGCCACTCCAGCCAGTGCGCGGTCTCGGTGACGCGCATCAGGTGGGCGGCGACCTCGGGGTAGAGGTGCGTGGACACTTCGATGCCGTGCGCGGCGGCGATGGGCGCCGCGCGCAGCCACCCGGACACGCCCCCGATGCGCATCAGGTCGGGCATCACGTAGTCGGCGGCGTCCATGGTGATCGCGCGCATGAGATCGCGCGGACCATAGAAGTTCTCCCCGAGCTGCAGGGGCGTGCGCAGTTCCCGGGCGAGCTGCCGGCAGCCCTCCAGATGGTTGTAGGTCACCGGCTCCTCGAACCAGTAGAGGTCTTCGTCGTCGAGGGCATGGCAGCGGTGCAGCGCGTCCCCCAGCGTCAGCCCCTGGTTGAAGTCCACCATCAGCCGGATCTCGTCGCCCACCGATGCGCGGACTGCGGCGATGGCGCGCAGGTCGTCCTGCACCCGCGCGCGACCGAGGCGCAGCTTCAGGGCCTCGAAGCCGCCCTCGGCGACGAGCTCGGCCGCCTCGTCGCCGAGGCCCGCCGCGTCGTTCAGCCACAGCCCGTTGCTGTTGTAGGCGCGCACCGGGCCCGTGCTGCCGCCGAGCAGCACGGCGAGCGGCACGCCGGCGGCGCGCGCCAGCGCGTCCCATTCCGCCATGTCGAGCGCGGAGATCGCGATCATCGCGATCCCCTCGTAGCCGACGAGGTTGAGCGATCGGCGCGCATTCTGGAAGTCCTCGAGCGGGCGCACGAGCGAGCCTGCTCGCGCCGCGGCGAGGTCGCGGATGGCAGGCGCGATGTACCGGGCCGCATGCGCGAGATAGGGCTCGATGTAGCTGCGGCCGGTGACGCCCTCGGCGGTGTGCAGGTCGACGAGGATCAGCGGCCAGTGTTCGAATCGGCCGACGCGCGACACGACCGGGCGGCGGAGGGGTAGCAGGACGGCGCGGACATCGACCGAGGCGAAAGTGAGCGGCTGCGACATGGCGGAACCCTCCGAGAACGCGGGTATATACCCGCAAAGCGCGAAAAAAAATCAGCCCGGGCGCAGTCTCTCCACCCGCGCCAGCAGGTCGAACAGCGCATGCATGTCGTCCTTGCCGAGCGCCCGCTCGACGGTCCGCTGCGCCTGCTCCCAGAGCGGCACGGCGCGGACGAGCAGTCGCTGCGCGGCCGGGGTGACGCTCACCGAGCGCTCGCGCTGATCGTCGCCCGGTCCGAGCCGCACCAGGCCGCGCCGTTCCAGCAGCAGGAGGTTCCGCCCCAGCGTCGAACGGTCGAGCGCCATCTCTTCGGCGAGCGCGGAGATGCTGACCGGCCCCAGCCGGGAGGCGGTGCGCAGCGCCGAGAACTGCGTGATCTTCAGCCCCGCGGGGCGCAGCGCCTCGTCATAGACGTCGGTGAGCGACCGCGCCGCCCGGCGCGCGCGGACGCAGGCACAAGACGTCTGGATCGGGCGGTTCGATTGCTGCATGTACCCGCATCGTATCCGCCCTGCGACCGGTTGGCCAGCCCGGCGCGGCCGGCCGCGTCAGTGCTCGGGGGAATCCACCGGGGACGGGAGGAGCGGTGCGAGACGGTCGCGCTGCGCCACGCGCTCGAACATCTCGATGACCCACACGGTACGGTCGTAGAAGGACTGCGGGCGCCGGGAATGGGGGGCGACCGCGGCCGCCTCGACGAGGTGGCGAATCGCGGGCAGGGGCGCGAGATCGACATTGACGCGCGCGGGCGCGATCACCGCCGCCGAGAGCGCGCCGGCCGCGAGCCCGAGCTTGCGCCGGGGCGGCACCACCGCGCGGCACGTGACCGAATCCAGCCCGGCCCGCTCGACCTCGCGGCCGATTTCCGCGTAAACGCGCCGGGCGGCCTGGATCGCCGGGCGGCAGCTACGCGGCAACTCGGCGATGCCGTGCGCAGCGCGGTCGTACAACTCGTCGGCGGCGGCGAGGAGGCGCCCGACCACCGCGCCGAGCGCGCCGTCGAAGCGCGGCGCGACGAGCCACGCGTCGGGATCGAGGCCGGCCTCGCGCATCCACTGGCGGGGCAGATACAGGCGACCGTTGCGTGCGTCCTCGCCCACGTCGCGCGCAATGTTCGTGAGCTGCATGGCGACGCCCAGTTCGCAGGCGCGCGCCAGTGCGTGGGGGGTGCGCGCACCCATGATGAGCGCCATCATCGCGCCGACGGTGCCGGCGACCCGCGCGGCGTAGTCGTGCACGTCCTCCAGCGTGTCGTAGCGCCGGCCGGCGGTGTCCCAATGGAAGCCGTCGAGCAGCGCTGCCGGCAGCGCCTGGGGAATGCCGTGGCGCTGCACCACCGAGGCGAGCGCCTCGTCCGCCTCGATGGGCAGCGGCCGGCCGGCATAGACGCGCGCCAGGCGCCGCCGCAGCCCCGCGAGGGCGACCGCGCCGTCGGCTTCCAGGTCCACGGCGTCGTCGGCGAGCCGGCAGAAGGCGTAGAGCGACGTGGCCGACGCGCGCACCGACGCCGGGAGCAGCAGCGATGCCGCGAAGAAGGTCCTGGAGCCGCCGCGCATGAGCCGGCGGCGGTTGGCGTGGTCGAGCGCGTCGCGGGTGGCGGCGGCGTACTCGGCGGCGTCGTGACGCGGATCAGGCGAATGCGGCGGCATCGGGGACCACGCTCTCCAGGGCCTTGGCGGACATGAGGACGCCCGGCACACCGGCGCCCGGGTGGGTGCTCGCGCCGACCATGTACAGGTGCGCGATGTCCTCGCTGCGGTTGTGCGGACGGAAGTAAGCGCTCTGCAGCAGGATCGGCTCGAAGCCGAACGCCGCGCCCTTGTAGGCGAGCAGGCGGTCGTGAAAGTCGCGGGGCGTGGTGATGCGGGAGGTGACGACCTCCCGCTCGAAGCCGGGCAGCACCGTGGCATCGAGGCGCGCGGCGATCTTCTTCCGGTAGGTCTCCGCCGTTGCGGCCCAGTCGGTGCCGCTGTCGAGATGCGGCACCGGCGCAAGGACGTAGAACGCGTCGCAGCCCGGCGGCGCCATGCCGGCATCGGTCGCGGTGGGCCGGTGCAGATACAGGCTGAAGTCCTCGGCGAGCACGTGCTTGTGGAAGATGTCGTCGAGCAGCCCCCGATACCGCGGGCCGAGGTGGATCATGTGGTGGGGCACGTCCGGGAACTGCTTCCGGGTGCCGAAGTACCAGACGAACAGGCTCATCGAGAACTTGCTGCGGTCGATGCGTGCGTCGGTCCAGTGACGGCGATGCTCGGGGGCGATCAGGTTGCGGTAGGTCCAGGCGACGTCGGCGTTCGACACCACGATGTCCGCCCGGATGCGCTCGCCGTTCGCGAGCTCGACCCCGGTCGCGCGGCGGTTCTCGACGGTGATGCGCTTCACTTCCGCGTTGCAGCGGACCGGCGCGCCGCGAGCGGCGAGGAGGTCGACCATGCCGCGTACCAGTGCGCCGGTGCCGCCCATCGCCCAGTGCACTCCGTAGCGCCGCTCGAGGATGTTGATCAGGCTGTACACGCAGGTGACCGAGAACGGATTGCCCCCGATCAGCAGCGGATGGAAGCTGAACACGGTGCGCAGCTTCTCGTCGCGGAGGTGGCTCGCGACCATGGCGTGGATGCTGCGCCAGCCGCGCATGCGCGCGAGGTCGGGCACCGCGGCGAAGAGGTCGCCAAGGCTGTTGTAGCTGATCGCGCCCAGCTTCTCGAAGCCGAGGCGGTAGCACACCTCGGCCTCCTTCAGGAACGCTTCGTAGCCGGGCACGTCGCCCGGGGAGAACCGCGCCACCTCGCGGCGCATCGCTTCCGGGTCGCCGCTGTAGTCGAAGTGGGTACCGTCGTCGAAACGGATGCGGTAATAGAAGGGGTCCATCGGCACGAGGCGGACGTCGTCCGCCAGCCGGCGGCCGGCGAGCGACCACAGCTCCTCGAGCATGAACGGCGCGGT
This sequence comes from uncultured Enterobacteriaceae bacterium, assembly GCA_964552535.1. Lineage (GTDB taxonomy): Bacteria > Pseudomonadota > Gammaproteobacteria > Burkholderiales > SG8-39 > CAZKHE01. Next base: position 9,011 of record CAZKHE010000105.1, read on the forward strand.
GACGATGGTCGGGCCGGCGTCGAACGTGAATCCGTCCTGGCGCCACACGTAGGCGCGCCCGCCGGGCTGGTCGAGCTTCTCAAGGACGGTGACGCGATAGCCGCGCACCGAGAGGCGGATCGCGGCGGCGAGGCCGCCGAAGCCGCTGCCGATGACGACCGCGTGCGGGCGGCGATCGCCGCCCGCCGGCGGCGGCTCGCCTTCGCGGCGTTGCAGGGCGGCATGGACGAAGCGCACTCAGTAGCTCCTCGGCGGCGCGATCTCGATGGGGCCAAGGGGTGCAGGCGGGTCGATGCCGCGCACGCGCCGATGGGTGCGCAGCGCCCACTCCCACAGCGCGGACACGCGCACCGGCAGGACCATCATCCAGTGCTCGACGATGGCGAGGGCGAGCAGCGCCGCGGCCAGCATGAGGCCGGCGGCGGTCGCTGGCGTCGCGGCCGGGTCCAGCGCACGGGCGACGATCAGGGTTGCGGCGACCGTGGCCGCGGTCACCGAAACCGGGAACAGCAGGTTCATCGGCCGCCGCGAGAAGTAGCACTTCAGGTATCCGAGCCGTTCCGGCAGGAGCTCCTCGCCCGTGTTGCGCACGCCGAGGAAGAGATTGAGCTTCGCGCTGATGCGCATGATCCACAGCACGAGGAAGGTCCAGAGGCCCGTGTGGTTCGCGCCGCCGAGCGACGCCAGCGCGATCGCCATCCCGGCCCCCAGGACCGCGATCTCGTGATAGAGGATGGCCTGCACCGCGTGCACGAAGTGCGCGGCCCCGTGGCACCCGGGCGCGCAGCCCCGGCGCCGCGGCCCCGTGATCCAGCCCGTGAGGAACGCGAGTTCCTGCCATCCCCACACGACGATCGCGAACACGAACGCCGCGTAGGAGGCGAACACGGTGTCCTGATGCGCGGCCCAGCGCAGGCCCGCCAGCGCGCCCAGCGCGACCGCCGTGGCGATGCCGAGGCTCCAGCGCGTTGCGGACTGCGGCAGCCCGTCGAGCATCAGCACCAGGCCGGTGCTGAACCACCACAGGAACAGCGCGAACAGGACCGGCAGCCCGAGCTCGGCGAACGAGAACGCCTCCATGGCGATGTTCCGTCCCTCGCCGCTACCGCGTCACCACGCCGGCGCCATGCGGATGCGTTCCGGCAGCGGGTGGCCCTTGGCGGGCAGCAGGTAGAGCCGCGCGAACACCGCCGCCCCGGCCACGGCCCACGCCGCGCGCTTCACCGTGCCGACCACGCCGCCCTGCGCCTTCGCGCGGTCCGCCGCCGCGGAGATGCGGCGCAGGCGGTCGAGATTGGCGCGGAATGCCGGATGGTCGATGTCCAGCGAGAGCGGAAACACCTGGCGCGAGATCTCGTTGGTGATGCGGAAGACCTGCATGTCGTAGGCGGTGGGATCGAAGCCCATGGCCTCGTGCATCGCCGGCCGCGTGTGGTCGCGCACGTACATGGTGGCGTACACGGCGAGCAGGAAGAAGCGGATCCACAGCTTGTTGAGGCCGGTGAGCAGGTGCGGATTCGCGCGCATGATCAGCGCGAACGACTCGCCGTGGCGGAACTCGTCGTTGCACCACCGCTCGAACCACCGGAAGATCGGATGGAAGCGCCGATCCGGATGGCGCTCGAGCTGGCGGAAGATGGTGATGTAGCGGGCGTAGCCGATCTTCTCCGAGAGGTAGGTCGCGTAGAAGATGTACTTGGGCTTGAAGTACGTGTAGGCCTTGGTGCGCTTCAGCCCGCCGAGGTCCACGCCCAGGCCGAAGTCCTTCAGCGACTGGTTGATGAAGCCGGCGTGGCGGGACTCGTCGCGCTGCATGAATGCCATGAGCTGCTTGATGTCGGGGTTCTCGACGTTCTTCTTGATCTCCCCGTAGAGCACGCAGCCGGAGAACTCGGACGTCACCGAGCTGATGAGGAAATCGATGAACTCCTTCCGCAGCTCGGGCGGGAGCTCGCGCACCTCGTGGGCGAACTCCGGCCCGCGCTGGAAGTGGTCCTGGTTGTTGTCGCCCTCGTACTCGGCCATCATCGCGTCCCACTCGGCGCGCACCGCGGACACGTCGATCGCCTCCAGCGCCTTGAAGTCGGTCGTGTAGAAGCGCGGGCTGAGCAGGGTGCTCGCCTCCGCGCGCTTGGTGGCTTCGTCGGAAATGCTCGCGGCGACCGCGTGGCGTGCATCCATCTGCATGGCTTTCCTCCTCAGGGACGATCCGCGGGGCGCGGCGCGTCCAGCTCGAGCAGGCGCGCGAACACGCCCGCGTTGGTGGGGCCGAACGATTCGAGGTCGATGCGTTCGCCGGTGGCCGGGTCGACCAGCGTGAGGCGGCCGTCGGCGCGGCCGATGAGCTCGAACGGCTGCTCGGGCCCGAGGCCGCGCTTGCTGCGCTCGCGGGTGAGGGCGCGCAGTGCGCCGCGCAGGAAGCCCTGCTCGCCGGTGAGGACCACGACCTCGCGCTTCTCGCGGGCATCGACCACGGTCACCGCCCCGTCGGCGCGATCCTGGAAGTGGAGCAGCCGCGTCACTGCGGGCTGTGCATCGGGCTGTCGGATCTGCATGCCGGACAGGCGCACGGCGCTCACGGCAAGGAGCGTCGCCAGCACCAGCACGCCGATCGCGATCAGCGGTCCGCGCGGGACGCCGCCATCGGGAAAGACCTCGTTGCTCATGTGCGTCGCCTCGCGTGCCGATCAGTGCGCCAGCGCGGCACGGCCGCGTTCGCGCGCGGGTTCGGGCTTCGCCGCCGCCGGCGCAGGCAACGTCACGCCGGTGGCCTGCGACCACGCGACCGACAGCACTCGCGCCACCGATGCGGCGTCCGGCACGCCGCGCAGCGTCGGCTCGGGTCGCGCGAGGCGCCAGGGCCGCGCGAACGGCCAGAGGTGCAGGTAGGCGATCCGATCCGTCCCCTTCAGTGCCAGGGCGATGTCGCCGGTCCCGGTCCTGTCGAGGCGCAGGTCGGCGTTCTCGACGCACCGGTAGGGCAGGTTGTACGTCACCGTGAGCACGATGCCGACGCGCATCACCACGCGCTGGTCGGTGACGGTGAACATCGCGGTGCGGGCGGAGAGGCGTGCGAGCGAGGCCACGATGCCGACGCCGACGACCGCGAGCGGGAACAGCCACGCCATCGCGACCAGCGCGTCGACCATGCCGCCGCCGGCCGAAAGCGTCGCTGCGCCGCGCAGCGCGAGCATCAGCGCGAAGTACGCGATGAGCTTGCGGACGTGGAAGGCGCGGACCGCGAGCGCGCGCCAGTCCGGCGAGCCTTGCCAGAGGACGCGCTCGTCCTTGGGCAGGGGTGCCGGCAGCCCCGGTTCGGGCTCGAACTCGTGTTCGTGGGTGCGCATGGTCAGACCAGCGGCTCGACGCGGCGGGGATCGGCGTACAGGGTGCCGCCGCCGAAGAAGCCATAGATGCGCTCTTCCTCGAGCAGCGTCACCTGGTCGGGATTCCTGGTGACCGGGACCTGCGCGAAGTGCGCGCCCATGACCGCCTTGCAGGTGACGCGGTCGGCACGGATCTTCACCGCGCCGATGGGCACGAGCACGTTGCGGGCGCTGCCGGGGACGGCGACCTCGAGGTAGCGGAACAGGCTTTCCGGACCGTCGAGCCACAGGTCGACCACGGTCCCTCCGACGACGCCGTCGGCGCCCACGATCGGCATGCCGCGCGGGTCGCGGCCGTAGCCCTGCACCACGCCGTATTGCGGATCCGTGCGCAGCGGGAAGATCTTCGGCCCGCGGCCCATGTTGTACTCGGGCACGTCCATGCGCTGGGCGTACGCGCCGGGACCGATGCCGTCGAGCATCGGGTTGCCGGTGGGCTCGAACGGCGCGCCGGGGCCGCCGGCGAGCTGCACGTGCTTGAGATCCTGCGGCCAGTCCATGCGCGCCGGGTTGGGCGAGGGCACCTCCCTGCCGTCTTCCAGCAGGAAGTACTTCGGCGCCGGCACCGGAAAGCCGGTGATCCTCGCGTTCGACCGCGGTCCCGGGTCCATCGGATAGCCTTCGCGGTGGTTCTCGCGCACGAGGTACCAGATCAGGCCCGCGAAGAACGCCCAGAAGGCGTACAGCACGAGCTGCGCCACGTCCACGTAGCCGGTCAACGCTCCAGTTTCCATGCTTGCTTCTCCTCGGAAATGACGCCGCTAGCCCGGTAGCTCGGCCAGCCCGAACTTCGATTGCCCGACCTCCTCCGCGCAGCGCGCACCCCGCGCCGCACGCACCAGCGGACCGATCGCGGCCAGCGTGGCGAACAGGAGATACATCTCGATGTGGTACACGAAGCTGTAGCCGACGGAGGGCTGCGCGAGGGCTTCGCCCAGCGCGCCGTGCATCGCGAGGCCGGACACGATGTCGCGGATCGCGCCGCCTGCGGCCACCGAAAGGCCCGCCGCCGACGCCTGGACGGCGCCCCATGCGCCCAGCGCGAGTCCGACGTTGCCGCGCTCTTCCATCGCCATCGCGGCGGTGAGCGTGCCGACCGAGAACAGTCCGCCGCCGAAGCCGACGAGCGCGGTGCCGGCGCGGAAGAGCCACTCCGACTCGAGCGGCGCCGCGAAGATCACGGCGGAGAAGGCGGGCAATCCGGCGAGCGCGCCGTACGCGGCGAGCCGGTAGGGGTCGGCGCCGCGGGCCAGCCGGTACGCCGCCAGGGCGAAGGCCGCGAGACCGCCGCCGGCGAGCAACGCGGTGAGCGAGGAGGTCGCGCCGACCGAAAGCCCGAGGATTTCGCCGCCGTAGGGCTCGAGGACGATGTCCTGCATGTTGAAGGCCGCGGTCCCGAGGCCGACCGTCCACAGGAAGCGGCGTGCGCGCCGATCGGCGACGAACGCGCGCCACCGCGGCAGGAACGCGCGGTCCGTTTTCTCCCGCGCGCGCTGGGCGTTGCGGGGCTCCTGCTTCCAGGTCGCGACGAGGTTGAGGACCATCGTCGCCACTGCCGCGCCCTGGATCACCTGCACGAGGCGCGTCGGCGTGAAGTCGGCCAGCAGCAGGCCGAACAGCGCGCCGCTGCCCACCATGCCGACGAGCAGCATCACGTACATCAGCGCGACGACGCGCGGGCGCGTCTCCGGGGCGGCGAGGTCGGTGGCGAGCGCGAGCCCCGCCGTCTGGGTGGTTTGCAGGCCGGCGCCCACCAGCAGGATCGCGAGCGCCGCGAACACGTGTCCGATCCAGGTCGGGCCATTGACCGCGTCCCCCGACAGGATGAGCAGCGCGAACGGCATGATGGCGAGGCCCCCGAACTGCAGCATCGAGCCGAACCAGACGAATGGCACGCGCCGCCAGCCGAGCGGCGAGCGGTAGATGTCGGAGCGGAAGCCCACGAAGGCGCGGAACGGTGCGGCGAGGACCGGCAGCGAGACCATGAGCGCGACGAGCCACGCCGCCACGCCGAGCTCGACGATCATCACGCGGTTCAGCGTGCCGACGAGGAGCGCCGCCGCCATGCCCACGGACACCTGGAAGAGCGACAGACGCAGCAGGCGGCCGAGCGGCAGGTCGGGGCTGGCGGCGTCGGCGAACGGCAGGTACCGTGGCCCGAGGCGCAGCCAGGGCTGGACCAGTGCGAACGTGACGCCGCGAAGCTTCATGCGGGAACGAGCTCCAGCGCCTGCGAGATGTAGAAGCCGCGCGTGATGCGGCGGCTGCGCCCGACGCGCCAGCCGTCCAGCGCGGGCTCGGCGGCGATGAGCCGGCGCAGCACCGACTCGCCGACCGGCTTGATCGCCGGCGAGCGGTCGCCGCGCGGGAACACCTGTCCCACTGCGTGCATCACCGTCAGCGCGGGCGTGCGCGGCGCGACCGTGAAGAGGATCGACCCGTGCGTGCGCGCGGCGAGGCTCGCGAGCACGCGCACGATGTCGCGCGCGCGATAGTGGATGAGCGAATCCATCGCCACCACGTGGTCGAAAGCCCCGAACGCCGGGCTCAGCATGTCGCCCGCGACGAACGCGATGCGCCCCGGGCGGAGATCCTGCGGCGCGCGCTCCCGCGCGAGGCCGATGAGCGTCGGCGACAGGTCGATCGCGGTCACGTCCCCGCCGCGCCGCGCGGCCTCCACCGCGAGCGCCCCGGTGCCGCAGCCGGCGTCGAGCAGGCGCGCACCGGCGAGATCCGCGGGCAGCCACGCGAGCAGCGTCGCGCGCATCTCGTTGCGCCCGGCGCGCACCGTCGCGCGGATGCGGCCGACCGGCGCGTCGGAGGTGAGGCGCTTCCACGCCTCGACCGCCGTTCGGTCGAAGTAGGTTTCGAGCTCGCCGCGCCGTTCCTGATACGTCACCGTCGGCATGCGGTTGCCTCCAGAACCTCGCAATCCCCGTACTCGGTTGTCCCCCTCCCTCCGCTTGCGGAGGGGAGGGGGCGCAGGGGGAGGGAGGGTCGTCGTGACCCCCTCCCTCCGCTTGCGGAGGGGAGGGCGTGCAGGGGGAGGGAGGGCCGTTCCATCACTCGAACCCGAGGAGATCGAAGATGTCGCGGTCCTTCATCGGGATCGCTTCGAGCGGATCGGTGCCGGCCCAGAGCAGCGCGGCAAGGCGCATGTACTCCTTCTGCACCGCGGCGACCTCCGGCGTGTCGTCCATCTCGAAGAGCGTGGACTTCTTCAGCCGGCTCTTGCGGAAGACGTCGAGGTTGTCGAAGCGCGCCATGGTCTTCAGGCCCACGCGCTCGTTGAAGCGGTCGATCTGGTCGGTGTCCGCGCTGCGGTTGGCGACCACGCCGCCGAGCCGCACGTTGTAGTTCTTCGACTTCGCAAGGATCGCCGCCATGATGCGGTTCATCGCGAAGATCGAATCGAAGTCGTTGGCGGTGACGATCAGCGCGCGGTCGGCATGCTGCAGCGGCGCGGCGAAGCCGCCGCACACGACGTCGCCCAGGACGTCGAAGATCACCACGTCGGTGTCCTCGAGCAGGTGGTGCTCCTTGAGGAGCTTCACCGTCTGGCCGAC
>CAZKHE010000106.1:0-15898 GCA_964552535.1 uncultured Enterobacteriaceae bacterium
GTGTACACCGCCATGCGCTCGACCTCCGCGTCATCGGGGTGGAGGAATTTCGCGAGCATCGGCCACACGTTCTCCGGCCGCGCGATGGTGGCCGGGTCGTCCCCCGGCATGAGCATGATCTCCCAACGGCGCCGCGCACCGAGCAGGTTGACGTAGGTCATCGGCCGCGCCGGGTCGCAATACTGCACGGTGTGGTCGGGCAGGGGTACATCGCGCTTGAGCAGCACGTCCAGCACCAGCCACGGCTGGTGCAGCCCGAGGTCGGCCATCGTGGAGCCCATGGTCCGGCGCACGATGGAGCGCGCCCCGTCGCAGCCCACGACGAAGCGTGCCGTCAGCACGCGCATCGCGTCCGCGTCGAGGTCGCGCACGCCGAGCTGCACCCCGTCGCGCGCGGCTTCCACCGCAAGGACCTCGTGGCGCAGCCGCACGTCCACGTTGGAGAAGCGCGCGAGTCCACCGCGCAGCACGGCCTCGAGCGCCGGCTGGTGGAAGTGGTAGTTGCTGCAGCAGCCGTGCGGGCCGGGATTCACGCCGGCCTTGCGGATCAGCATGGTCTGCCCCGCGGCGTTCACGAAGGGCATGCCCTTGAGGCTCGGGCGTGACACCGCCTCGACCTCGGCCTTGAGCCCGGCGGCCTGGAAGATGCGCATCGTCTCGCCGTCGTAATGGACCGCGCGCGGCAGCGCGAAGATCTCCCGCTCGCGTTCCAGGACGCACACCCGCCACCCGGCTTGTCCGAGCAGGTTGGCGAGCGTCGCCCCCACCGGCCCCAGGCCGACGATCGCGACGTCGTACGCGCGCGGCGCCTCAGCCACGGTCCACGCTCATGCGTGCACGCATGTCCGCCATCCACGCCTCGCGCGGCTTGAAGTCCGGCAGGCTGCGCGCGATGCGCTCGGTGGCCGCGAGGATCTCGTCGTCGCTGCGCGCGAAGTCCACCGGCTCCCGCACCGGCTGCGCGCAATACCAGGGCGTGTCGAAGAAGAGCTCGATGCGGTTGCCCTCCGGATCCCGGAAGTAGAGCGAGATGGCGTTGCCGTGCGAGACCGGCGCGACGTCGCTCACCCGCTCCGCCGCGATGGCCGCATGGAAGTGGCGCAGCGCCGCCACGTCGGGCACGCGGAAGGAGATCTGGTTGACCACGTTGAAGTGCGCTTCGGCGGGACGTCCCGTGGCGAGCACGACCTGATGGTGCTCCGCAGGATCGCGGCTCAGGAACACCAGCGCGACGGCGCCGAGATGACCGCGATCGGTGACGCTGAAGCCGAGCACGCGCGTGTAGAAGTCCTCCATGACGGCAAGGTCGCGCACGTACAGGCCGATGTGGCTGAAGGCGACGGGCGGAATGGCGGGCATGGTCCCTCCGGAGTCGATGGCAGCGGATTCTCGTTAAACGGGACTTCGCGCAGCATTGTAGGCGCAGCCGGGCTGATTGCAACTGTTTTTCTCATATGTTGACAATACGGCCAGGTGTGCCTAGCATCCGTCCCTGAATCGGCGCGAGCCCGCACGCCGGAGCCCTTGCTCCCGCACCAGACGGCGCAGTGCCCCACCGCCAGGAGGAGTCGGATGGCTCGCAAGGTCGTCGTCACGTGCGCCGTCACCGGGTCGGGTGACACGACGCGGATCAATCCCGCCGTGCCGGTCACGCCCGAGGAGATCGCGCGCGAGGGCCTCGAGGCGGCGGACGCGGGCGCGGCGGTGCTGCACATCCACGTGCGGGACCGCGCGACCCACCAGGCGAGCATGGACGGCGCGCTCTACGCGGAGGTGGTCGAGCGCATCCGCGCCCGGAACCGTGCGGTGGTGGTGAACCTCACCACCGGCACCGGGGCGCGCTTCGACCCCGCTGTGCCCGATCCCGCGCAGCCCGGACCGGGCACCACCCTGTCGCCGCCGGAGGCACGCGTGCGTCACGTCGAGGCGCTGCGGCCCGACCTGTGCAGCCTCGACGTCGGCAGCCTCAACTTCGGCCGCACCGTCTTCGTCAACACGCCGGACCACCTCTCCGCGATGGCCGCGCGCATCCGTGCCGCCGGCGTCAAGCCCGAGATCGAAGTGTTCGACACCGGCCACATCCGCCAGGCGCGCCACATGATCGAGCAGGGCGAGCTCGAGCGCCCGCCGCTCTTCCAGATCTGCCTCGGCATCCCGTGGGGCGCCGCAGCGACGCCGGAGAGCATGATGTTCATGCGCGACCTGCTGCCCGCGGACGCGGTGTGGTCCGGCTTCGGCATCTCGCGCGACCAGTTCCGGATGGTCGCGCAGGCGGTGCTGCTCGGCGGCCACGTGCGTGTGGGGCTCGAGGACAACCTGTATCTCGACCGCGGCGTGCTCGCCCCGGGCAACGCGGCGCTCGTGGAGCGCGCCGTCGCGATCATCCGTTCGCTCGGCGAGGAGGTCGCCTCGCCTGCCGAGGCCCGCGCGCAGTTCGGCCTGCGGGCCGCCGTCTGAACCCTTCGACAGGAGCGCTGCATGAAGCTTGCGAGTTTCGTCCTCCGCGGCCAGCCCACCTGGGGCGCGGTCACGAGCGACGGCGTGGTCGACCTTGGCCGGGCGCTCGGCGCCCGGTTTCCCACCCTGCGCGCCGTGCTCGCGGCCGACGCACTGGACGAGGTGCGGAGCGACGCCGACAGCCGGCGGGCCGATGCGCCGCTCGACGACGTGACGTTCCTGCCGGTGATCCCCGACCCGGACAAGATCGTGTGCGTGGGCCTGAACTACGAGGAGCACCGTATCGAGGCCAACCGCGAACCCACCGACAACCCGGCGCTGTTCCTGCGCGTGCCCGGCTCGCAGGTCGGCCACGGACAGCCGATCGTCGTGCCGCGCGAGTCGACGTCACTCGACTACGAAGGCGAGATCGCGGTGGTGATCGGCCGCGGCGGCCGACGCATCGCCGAGCGCGATGCTTGGTCGCACATCGCCGGGTACGCGCCCTACAACGACGGCTCGATCCGCGACTGGCAGCGCCACACGACGCAGTGGACCGCGGGCAAGAACTTCGCTGCCACCGGCGGCTTCGGGCCCTGGATGGTGACGCGCGACGAGATCGCCGACGGCGAGGAGCTGACCCTGGAGACACGTCTGAACGGCGTGGTCATGCAGCGGGCGACCACCGAGATGATGATCTTCCGCATCCCGACACTGATTCGCTACGTGTCGACGTTCGTGCCGCTCCTGCCCGGCGACGTGATCGTCACCGGGACGCCGGGCGGCGTGGGTTTCAAGCGCAATCCGCCGGTGTTCATGAAGCCCGGCGACCGCGTCGAGGTCGAGGTGGGCCAGGTCGGCACGCTGGTCAACCCCGTCGCGGCTGAATGAGGAGGCTCGACATGAACCTGCACCCGCTGCATCCGGTATCGAGGGACGACGTCCTGGCCTTCGAGCGGGACGGGGTGGTGTGCCTGCGCGAGGTCTTCGACGTCGAATGGTGCACGCGGCTCCACGACGCGGCGCTGCGCGTCATGCAATCGGGCGCAGGACGGGTGCGCGAGGCGAAGGCCGTCGACGGACGCGGCCGCTTCTACTCCAACGTGTATCTGGCCGACCTCGACCCGGACTTTCGGGCCCTGCGCGACGCCTCCCCTGCGCCGGAGGTCGCCGCGGCGCTGATGCGCGCGGATGCGGTGCGCTACTTCTACGACCAGATCTTCATCAAGGAGCCGGGCACCAGCGCGCCGACGCCGTGGCACAACGACCTGCCGTTCTGGCCTTTCCGCGGCAACGATCTCGTCTCGATCTGGATCGCGCTGACGCCCGTCTCCAAGGCGACCAGCGGCGTCGAATACGTCGCCGGCTCGCACAAGTGGAACAAGTGGTACCGCGCCGTGACCCCGGACTACGATCCGCGGTTCATGGACATGAGCCTGGAGGAATGCCCCAACTACAGCGCGGGCAGCGCCGATCCGTCCGTCCGCCTGCTCTGCTGGGACATGCAGCCCGGCGACGTGCTGTGCCACCACCCGCTCACCGTCCACGGGGCGACCGGCAACGCGTCGTCCACCCAGCGGCGCATCGGCCTGTCGATCCGCTACCTGGGACACGACGTGCAGTGGGACCCCCGTCCGCACACCATGAAGCTGCGCAGCGACCCGGGGGTTCAGCCGGGCGCGTTCCCCGCGGACGAGGTCGCGCTGCCGCTGATCTGGGACCGCGCGCGCGGCCACGTCGCGCTGGCGCACTGAACGCATCGAGCACCCACCCGAAGGAGGAGACATGACCGGATTCATTTCCCTGCGCGCCCTCGCCTGTGGCGCCCTCGCGCTGGCGCTCGCCGCACCTGCGCTCGCACAGACCAAGCTCAAGTTCGCGAGCTTCGAGCCGCCGACCGCGGCGCTTACCGCCAAGGTGATGACACCCTGGGCGGCGGAGGTCAGCGCCGCGTCCAAGGGGACGCTGCAGATCGACATGTTTCCCGGCGGCACGCTGGGCCGCAACCCGGCGCAGCAGTTCAAGCTGGTGCAGGACGGCGTCGCCGACATCGCCTGGATCGTGCTCGGCTACACGCCGGGCCGCTTCGACGACACCGACGTGGTCGCGCTGCCGTTCCTTACCCGCAACTCGACCGAGGCGTCGGTGGTGATGACGCGCATGCTGGAGCGCGACGCGTTCGTCGGCTTCGCCGACCTCAAGGTGCTCGCTCTCGCCGCCACCCCGCCGCTCGTGATCCATTCGCGCGTGCCGGTGAAGACCCTCGGCGACCTGAAGGGCAAGCGGGTGCGCGCCACGGGCGACCACCTGCTGCGGGTGATCGAGAGCGTGGGGGGCGTTCCCGTGCAGCTCGCCGGCCCCGCCATCGCGGAGGGGCTCTCGCGCGGTGTGGTCGACATGACCCTCAACAACTGGGGCTTCGTCGGCGACTTCAAGGTGAACGAGGTGACCTCCAACCACCTCGACATGCCGATGGGGGGCGTGGCGGTCATGATCGCCATGCGCAAGGACAAGTACGAGGCCCTGCCGCCGCAGGCGCGGGCGGCGATCGACAAGGCGAGCGGCGAGCTGCTGGCGCGCCGGCTCGGCGGCATGTTCGACGAGATCGAGAAGTCCTACGAGGAGCGCATCGCCAAGTCGGGCAAGAACACGGTGATCGTGCCGACGGCCACCGACATCCAGGCTTGGCAGCAGGCGATCGAGCCGGTGAACGACGCGTGGCGCAAGGCCAAGCCGCGCCACGAACAGCTCTACCAGCAGTTCGTCGCGGAGCTGAAGAACGTGCGGGCCGGACAGTAGGCGCGACCCTGCGAGGGGCTGCGTCCCCTCGCGCTCCGCAGGAGCGACGCATGCGACATATGGTTTGCTGGTAGCGGCCCCGCCGTGCAACGCCTCGAGAACGCGCTGTTGCAGTCGACGCGCGCCATCGCGCTGGTAGCGGTGTGCGCGCTGCTCGCCGTGGCCCTCGCGACGGTGACCGACGTCTTCGGTCGCTACGTGCTGGGCAAGCCCCTCCGCGGCTTTGCCGACGTCGCGGCCCTCGGCACCGCGGTGATCGTCGCGGCATTCTTTCCCGCGCTGCTCGCCCGCCGCGGCAACATCACGCTGCGCCCGGGCGCACGGATCGCCGGCCCTGTCGGCGCGCGTATCCTCGACGCCTTCGGCACGGTGCTCACCGCGATCTTCTTCGCCCTCATGGCTTGGCAGTACGCCCGCTACGCCGCCGAGGCGAGCCAGGCGGGCGAGCGCATGGCGGTGCTTGCCTGGCCGGTCGGCCCGTGGTGGTGGGCCGTGACGGTGCTGATCGGCGTGACCGCGATCGTCGGTGCACTAACGGCGATTCTCGACGCGGCCGGCCGGCGCAGCGAGGAGGCCTAGGGATGGACCCGGTCACGCTGGCCTTCCTGGGCCTCGGCGGGATGTTCGTGCTGATCCTGCTGCACGTGCCCCTCGGCGTGGCGATGGGCGTCGCGGGGCTGATCGGCTTCGGGCTGCTCTCTGGCATGGGACCTGCCCTGTCGCTGCTCGCCTCGGAGACGGCCGGCTCCTTTTCCAGTCTCGATCTCGCCACCATCCCGCTCTTCATCCTGATGGGCGGCTTCGCATCCGCGGCCGGCCTGTCGGAGGACCTCTATCGCGTGGCATACGCGCTGGTCGGCCATCGTCGCGGCGGCCTCGCCATGGCCACGATCGCCGGCTGCGCCGGCTTCGGCGCCATCTGCGGCTCCTCGGTCGCCACCACCGCCACCTTCGGCAAGGTCGCGCTGCCGTCCATGCTCGCGCGCCGCTACGGCGCGGGCTTCGCCACCGGCACCATCGCCGCCGGCGGGACGCTCGGCATCCTGGTGCCGCCCTCGGTGATCATGGTGATCTACGCGGTGCTGGCGCAGGAGCTCATCATCACGCTCTACGTCGCCGCCATCGTGCCGTCGATCCTCGCCCTCGCGCTCCACATGGCCGCCATCGCCGCGCACGTGCGCATGGCGCCCGACGCCGCACCGGCCGGGCCGCGCATGCCTTGGACGGAGCGCTGGCAGGTGGTTCGCGGCGGCTGGGCGGTGGTCGCCATCATCGCCATCGTGCTGGGCGGCATCTCGTTCGGCGTGTTCACGGCCACGGAGGCCGCCGCGGTGGGCGCCGTGCTGGCCTTCGTAGTGGCCCTGATGCGCCGCTCGCTCAACCGCCGGGTCCTCGCCGACACGCTGATGGACACGGCGAGCACGACAGCGATGATCTACGTGATCATCGTGGGCGCGGCGCTGTTCGGCTACTTCGTGGCGGTGACGCAGGCGCCGCAGGCGATGATCGACGCGATCGGCGCATCCGGGCTGCCGGTGGCCGCGATCCTCGCCATCATGATGGTGATGTACCTGCTGCTCGGCGCGGTGTTCGACGAGGTCGCCGCGATGGTCATCACGCTGCCCTTCGTCCTGCCGCTCATCAAGAGCTGGGGGTTCGATCCGGTTTGGTGGGGCGTGGTCAACGTGGTGATCGTGGAGCTCGGCATGATCCTGCCGCCCATCGGCATGAATGTCTTCGTGATCCATTCGCTTGCGCGCAAGGTGCCGCTGTCCGCGATCTATCGCGGCGTGCTGCCCTACGTCGCGTCCAACGTCGCGCGACTCACGCTGCTGTTGGCCTTTCCTGCGCTCAGCCTCTGGCTTCCCGCCGCGCTTAAGGGCTGAACTGCCCCGCCGGCCCCTTGCCTCCCTCCGCGGGTTGAACGGGCTGGATCTTCGCGCTGTTCGAAGTCCCGCTCGGGGACGGGGGGGCGCGTGCGTCAAGACAGGGACTTGGGATGCCGTGCCCAGGCCCTTTCTTCTTGCTGCCGGGCTTCCGGGTGACTTCGGGTGACGCAGCCGCCCGAAGGGGGGCGATCGCCGGCGTGGCGAGCATCCGATCCATTCGTGCTCGTTGTCGACGCTGGTGCAACGGCGGCCGTGTCGAGAACGCGACGTGCCTGTCCATGACGCCTCCACATCGACGCCTCCGCGCCACTGCCACTCTTAACGCAATGACCCTGACCGCGGCGCCGGCATCCATGTGAGATTGCACGCGGTCGAGCCGCCTGCCGCCCTTTTGCACGACGCAGACCGGCCGAGCGGGCCTACGGGTGTGTCGCTTGCATTCGGGAGATGCGAGATCCATCAGCCCCGACTTCCATGCCACGCTTCCCCGGCGCCCTGCTGAGCGCGTTCGCGCGCTGCCTTCGTCCGTCGTTCATCTTCTCCGCCTTCGCGATCGTCGTGGGCGGCTGCGCCTCGCTCCCCGGGTCGGTCGGCCCGGCGCGCCCGGAAACGGTGGTGGCACTCACCGCCTCGGGACGGCTCCTCACGTTCAACGCCGGCCAGCCCCAGAAGATCCGCGATCAACGGGCGCTGACCGGATTGCCGCCCGGCGAGCGCCTGGTCGCGATCGACTATCGCGTGCATCGCGGCGTGCTGTACGGGCTGGGGACGTCGTCGCGCCTCTACACCATCGACGTGCCGAGCGGCCGCGCCACGGCGGTGGGCGGCACTGCCTTCGCGATTCCGGTGACCGGGGAGGCCCACGGTTTCGATTTCAACCCCACGGTCGATCGCATTCGCTGGGTCGCGCCCTCCGGCCAGAACGCCCGCTTGCACCCCGATACGGGCGCCGTGGTGGACGGCGATCCTGCCACGGCGGGCCTGCAGCTCGACGGCCCCCTGGCGTACGCCGCAGGCGACCCGAACGCCGGCCGGGTCCCGAGCGTCGCCGCCGCCGCGTACACGTACAACAAGCGCGACGAGAAGCTCACCACCAACTATGTCATCGACGGCGCGCTCGGCATCCTGGCCGTGCAGGGCTCGCTGGAGGGCGCCACGCCGGCGGTGTCGCCGAACACCGGGCGGCTCATCACCGTCGGTTCGCTGGGGCTCGGCGCACTGCACGGCGTGTCGTTCGACATCGCCGACCTCGACAACGCCGCGTTCGTCGCGGCCGCCACCGCGCCCGGTGGTCCGTCGCGGCTGTACGGGATCGATCTCGGCAGCGGGCGCGCACGGCTCATCGGCACCATCGCGGGCGGCGAGCGGATCGTGGGCATCGCGATCGAACCATGAAGAGGGTGGCGCGCTGGCTCTGCGTCTGCCTGGCCGCGTGGGCTTCCGGCACCGCGGCGGCGGTGCTCGAGGTCACGGTCGTGGATGGCGCGGGCGCGCCGCTGGCCCATGCGGTCGTCTACGCGAGGGCGGCGCGGGCCGTCGCGGCCGCGCCCGCCCCCACGCCGGCCATCGTGCAGCGGCAGAAGGCGTTTCACCCCTTCGTCTCGGTGATCCAGGCGGGCACCGCGGTGGCGTTCCCGAACGAGGACACCGTGCGACACCACGTGTACTCGTTCTCGCCCGCGAAGGTGTTCGAGCTCAAGCTCTACATCGGCACGCCGCGGGAGCCCGTCCTCTTCGACAAGACCGGGGTGGTCGTGCTCGGCTGCAACATCCACGATCAGATGCTGGCGTACGTGGTCGTCGTCGAGACGCCGTTCTTCGCGAAAACGGATGCGGCCGGGCGCGCCGTGCTCGAGCTTCCCGAACAGCAGTACGCGGTCGCGGCCTGGCATCCGAGCATGCCGAACGCCACCGTTCTGCCGCAGCCGTTCGCCGAGGTGCGAGTGCCGGCGCAACGCGCCGTGCGCGCGGTGCTGCAGGTCTCCGGCGCCGCGCCGGCCCACCGGAGCCCGCACTGACCATGCTCGCATCCCTCGTGCCGCGGCGGCTGGACGCCCGGCTCGCCGCCATCCTCCTCGGCATCATCCTCACGATCCAGCTCGCGGGATACGCGGCCATCCGCGCGGCGATCGACGACAGCGTGACCCGCAATGCCGACACCGAGCTCGCCGTGGGCGAGCGCGTTCTCGACCGCCTGCTCGCCCAGAGCGGGCAGCGCCTCGCGCAGGCCTCGCAGGTGCTCGCCGGCGACTATGCCTTCCGCGAAGCGATCGCCAGCCGCGACGCGAACACCGTGCGCTCGGCGCTGGAAAACCACGGCGGACGGATCGGGGCGGGCGTGGCGATGTTCGTCGACCTCGACGGAACGCTGACCGCCTCCACCAGGGCGGCCGCCGAGACGCCGCGCCCGGTCCTGAATCTCATCGCGCAGATCGGGCGCGACGGCAGCGACGTGGGTTCGGGTCTGCTCGGCGGCGTTCCGTACCGCATCGTGGCGGTGCCGGTACGGGCGCCGCTGCCGCTCGGCTGGGTGGTGATGGGCTTTCGCATCGAGGATGCTTTGCTGCACGACTTCACGGCGCTCACCGGTGTCGCTGCCTCCCTCGCGGTGCAGGATGGCGGCGGCGCCTGGCGGCTGCACGCGTCCGGCCTCGCACCGGCCGGTCGTGCCGCCCTGGCGGCCACCCTCACGGGCGCCACGCCCGGCGCCGGGGCGACAGTGACCCTCGACGACGTGCGCTACCGCGTGCAGCATGCCCCGCTGGCCACGCTCGACGGGACCGCATGGGTCGCGGTGCTGCAGCGGTCGCTGAGCGATGCCGCTTCGCCGTTCCACCGGCTGCAGGGGGCCTTCCTCCTGCTCACCGGCGCCGGGCTGGCACTTTCCCTCCTGGGGAGCTACTGGGCGTCGCGGCGGGTCACCGGTCCGGTGAGCGCGCTCGCCGAGGCGGCGCGCAGCATCGAGCAGGGCGACTACGCCACGCCCATCGCCACGGGCTCTGCGGACGAGATCGGCAATCTCGCCGCGGCCATGGAGCACATGCGGACCGGCATCGCGGCGCGCGAGCGGCGCATCAGCGAGCTTGCGTTCAGCGACTCGCTCACGGGGTTGCCCAATCGCGCCCTGTTCAACGACCGCATCGAGCAGGCGGTGGCGGTCGCGCGGCGGCACGGTTCGCGGCTCGCCGTCCTGCAGCTCGATCTCGACCGCTTCAAGCTCGTCAACGACACGCTCGGTCACCAGATGGGCGACCGGCTGCTGCGCGAGGTCGGCGCGCGCATCGCCGGCGCCCTCCAGCGCACCAGCGATACCGTGGCGCGTCTCGGGGGCGACGAGTTCGCGGTCCTGCTGCCCACCGAGAGCGTCGACGGCGCGGTGCGCGTGGCGCAGCGCCTCGCGGAAGTGCTCGCCGAGCCGATGGTGATCGAGGGCCAGCTCGTGGACGTCGGGGCGAGCATCGGCGTGGCGGGTTTTCCGGACCACGGCAGCGACGCGCCCACGCTGCTGCGGTGCGCCGACGTGGCCATGTATGGGGCGAAGCGCAACGGCAGCGGCGTCGGAGTCTACGACCCGCGCCACGACGAGAACACACCGGAGCGCCTGTCGCTGATGGCGGAGCTGCGGCGCGCCGTCGAGCGCGACGAGCTGCTGCTCCTCTACCAGCCCAAGCTCGGGCTCTCCGGCCGCCGTGTGGAGTGCTGCGAGGCGCTGCTTCGCTGGGAACATCCGGTGCGCGGCGTGGTGCCTCCGGGCAGCTTCATCCCGTTTGCCGAGCAGACCGGTTACATCAAGGCGATCACGCGGTGGGTGATCGACAAGGCGCTCGCGCAATCGGCGCATTGGCGCGGGCTCGGGCTCGATCTCGGCATTTCGGTCAACACCTCGGCGCGCGACCTGCAGGCGCCCGATTTCGCGCGCTACGTCGAGGACCGGCTGCACGCGCACGGCGTGCCGCCCGACCGCCTGTGGCTGGAAGTCACCGAGAGCGCAGTCATGGACGACCCGACGCATGCGCTGGAGAACCTGGACCGCATCGCGGCGCTCGGGGTACGACTGTCGATCGACGACTTCGGCACCGGCTATTCGTCGCTCGCCTACCTCAAGAAGCTGCCGGTGAGCGAGCTCAAGATCGACCGGTCGTTCGTGCAGGGCCTCACCACCGATCGCGACGACGCGATCATCGTGCGCTCCACCATCGATCTCGCGCACAACATGGGCCTGACCGTGACGGCGGAAGGCGTCGAGGACGCTGACTCGCTCGAAGTGCTGAAGGGCATGGGCTGCGACGTGGTGCAGGGCTACCACGTGAGCCGGCCGCTGACCGCCGCCGCGCTCGAGCGGTGGCTGCGGCAGGCGGCCAATGCCGAGGCGGAGCCGGTCGAGCGAGCGCTCGCGGGCACGGGCGAGCGTCGTCGTCCGCGATAGCGTACGACCGGCAACGAGGTGCCTCCCGGCTAGCGGCGTCCATCGGCTTGCCGGGACGGCGGCAGGCGGTCGGCCCAGGCGCGTGCCACCGACGCCAGTTCGGCCATCACCTCGGGCTTCGTACGCCCGGATCGCTTGAGCACGTCGAAGCCATGGTCGGCGCCCTCCAGCCAGTGCATCGTCCAGCCTGAAAGTCCGGCGAGCGTCTCGGCCATCAGCGCCGGGTCGCAAAGCCCGTCGCGCGTGCCATTGACGCAGAGCACCGGGACGCGGATGCGCGCGAGATGCGCATCGCGTCGCTTCTCCGGCTTGCCGGCGGGGTGGAGCGGATAGGCGAGGAGCAGCAGGCCGTCGCACGCGAGCGCCCGCTCGGCGAGCAGCATCGAGGCCGCGCGACCGCCCATGGAGCGGCCGCCGAGCACCAGGCGCCGGGGCCGGACCGCGTCGCGCACGTGCGCCGCCACCGCCTCCACGCAGCGCACCAGGCGCGGCATGGGGTCGGGTCGTCTGCTGCCGAGTTCCCGATAGACGAAGTTGAAGCGTGCCACGTCGAAGCCCACGGCGCGCAGCGCAGCGCTCGTGGCGAGCATCTCGGGATGGTCCATGTCGCTGCCCGCCCCGTGCGCGCAGACGAAGAGGACGCCGAGGGGCGCAGCGGTCCCGGGCTCGAACACGGCGCGTACCCCAGTCGCTTCACCGGGAACCGTGACGCGCCAGGCCGTCGCGGGCGCGCTCATTGCACCGGACTGGCCGCGTGAGAATCGCGACCTTCAACGTGAACGGCATCAAGGGCCGCCTGCCGCAGCTGCTCGAATGGCTCGCGCGCGCGACACCGGACGTCGCCTGCCTCCAGGAGCTCAAGTGCACGGACGCGGACTTCCCGGCGGGAGCGTTGCGCGAGGCGGGCTACGGGGCGGTGTGGCACGGCCAGCGATCGTGGAACGGAGTGGCCATTCTCGCGCGCGGCACGGATCCCGTCGAGACGCGGCGCGGGCTGCCGGGCGAGGGACGCGACGCGCAGAGCCGCTACATCGAAGCCGCGGTGGCCGGCGTGCTGGTCGGTTGCCTGTACCTGCCGAACGGCAATCCGCAACCCGGGCCGAAGTTCGACTACAAGCTCGCGTGGTTCGATCGTCTGCTCGCACATGGACAAGCGCTGCTCGGCACCGGACATCCGGTGGTTCTGACCGGCGACTTCAACGTGGTGCCGACCGATCTGGACATCTACGACCCGAGGTCCTGGCGCCGCGACGCGCTGCTGCAACCGCAGAGCCGTGCACGGTACGAACGCCTCGTCGCGCAGGGCTGGACCGACGCGCTACGCGCGCGACATCCCGATGAGCGCCTCTACACCTTCTGGGACTACTTCCGCAACCACTGGTCGCGCAACGCCGGCCTGCGCATCGATCACCTGCTGCTGTCGCCCGATTTGACGCCCCGGCTGCGCGACGCCGGCGTGGACCGCTGGGTGCGCGATCGGCCGCACGCCAGCGACCATGCCCCTGCCTGGGTCACGCTCGCTGCATTGCGGCGGGCGACCGGGCCGGGCAGCGCCGGACGGAAGGCGCGCCCGGTCTAGGAGCAACGGGAATTGATCTGGCACGCGGTTTGCGATGCACCGCGCGCCGGCCTCATCGAGGCCGCGAACGGGCGACTCCGAAGCGGAACCGAAGGTTTTGCTGCTTCGGAGAGCGCGAGGGCGTTTGCTTCCTCGTATCGTGGAGACGTCATGCGCGTTCTGCGGGCGTTGCTGCTGGTGCAGGCGGGTCTGCTGCTGGCCGTCGCCGGCTGCGCGGCCTTGTGGCCGGCGCCCGAGGATCCGACCGTGCACGTGGAGGTGCCGCGCACCGCCGACGACGCATCGCGCCATCGCATCGTCTTCGAAGCGGCGGTGGGCGAGCGCATGGTGTCGGGCAACAAGGCGCACCTGCTCGTGGACGGCCCCGAGACGCATGGCGAGATGTTCAAGGCGATCGAGCGCGCGCGCCGGCGCGTCCACGTGCAGAGCTACATCGTCGAGGACCAGGGGCCGGGCGAGCGCCTCGCCGAACTGCTGCTCGCCAAGCGCGCGCAGGGGCTCGAGGTGCGCTTGCTCTACGACGCGGTGGGCTCGATGTCCACGCCGAGGGAGTACTTCGACCGGTTGCGCGCGGGCGGCGTCGAGGTGTGCGAGTTCAATCCGGTAAACCCCGCCAAGGCGAAGCGGGGCTGGAAGGTCAACAACCGCAACCACCGCAAGATCCTCGTGGTGGACGGCGAGGCGGCGTTCACCGGCGGCATCAACATCAGCAGCGTGTACTCGTCGGGATCGTCGTCCGGGGCCTCGTCCGGACGGTCGTCGGGCGGCGGCGAGGCGAAGCAGGACGAGCGCTGGCGCGATACGCACGTCGTGACGCGCGGTCCGGTGGTGCGGCAATTCGAGGAGGTGTTCGCCCGGGACTGGGCGAGCCAGCGGTGCGGCAACGGAGCCGTGAAGCTCCTCGCCCAACCGGCAGCCGCCAGGCAGGGCTGGCCGATGCGGGTGGTCATTGCCGATCCGGAGCAGGCGCGCAACGAGACCTTCGCCGCGCTGCTCAACGCCATCCGCTCCTCCTCCCGGCGCGTGTGGCTCACCTACGGGTACTTCGTTCCCGATCCGGTCACGCTGCGACTGTTGCAGGAGGCGGCGGCGCGCGGCGTGGACGTGCGCCTCATCCTGCCGGGAACGAGCGACTTCTGGGCGCCGCTGCACGCCGGGCGCTCGCATTACGACGAGCTGCTCGCCGCCGGCATCCGCATCCACGAGCGGCAGGGCGCGCTGCTGCACGCCAAGACGGCGGTCATCGACGGCGTGTGGGCCAGCGTCGGCTCGACGAACCTCGACTGGCGCAGCCACGTGCACAACCACGAGGCCGACCTGGTGGTGCTCAACCCTGCGTTCGCGCGCGAGCTGGAAGCGCTCTTCGAGCGCGATCTCGCCGCGTCCCTGCACATCACCGCCGAGAAGTGGCGCGACCGCGGCGTGCAGCCGCGCATGCTGGAGTGGGTCGCCCGGCGCTGGGCGTACTTCCTGTGATCCCCGGCGGCCGGTCAGCCGCCGCTCAGTACGTCTCCAGATGCAGCCGACCCTGGCGCTTCATCGCCGGGCCGACCACCTCCCAGTCCATGCCCGCCTGGCTCCCGACGTCCCGCAGCGCGAGCACGACGCCTTCCTCCATCGCCTTGAGGCCGCAGACGTAGAAGAACGCGTTCGGGTCCGCGAGCAGCGGCGCGAGGTCGGCGGCGCGGTCGCGCATCAGGTCCTGCACGTAGCGCTTGGGCTGGCCGGGCGTGCGGCTGAAGGCGAAGTTGATGTCGATGAAATCCTTCGGCAGGTTCTGCAGCGGGCCGAAGTAGGGCAGCTCCTCCTTGGTGCGCGCGCCGAAGAAGAGCAGCAGCTTCCCGCCCTCGAACTTGCCCGACTGGCGCAGCCGCCGGCGCCACTCCGTCATCGCGCGCATCGGCGCGCTGCCGGTGCCGGTGCAGATCATCACGATGTGGCTCTTCGGGTGGTTGGGCATCAGGAAGCTCGCGCCGAAGGGTCCGATCACCTCCACCTTGTCGCCCACGTTGAGGTCGCACATGTAGTTGCTCGCCACGCCGCGCACCGGACGTCCCTGGTGGTCCTCGAGCACGCGCTTGATGGTGAGCGAGCAGTTGTTGTAGCCGGGACGCTCGCCGTTGCGCGGACTGGCGATGGAGTACTGGCGCGCGTGATGCGGACGGCCCTGCTCGTCGGTGCCGGGCGGGACGATGCCGATGCTCTGGCCCTCCAGCACCGGGAAGGGCATGGCGCCGAAGTCGAGCACGATGTGGTGGGTGTCGTACTCGCGGCCGACTTCGGTGACGCGCACGTTGCCGACCACCGTCGCGGTGATCGATTTCTCGGCAGCCCTGGGGCCGTAGAGGTTCGTGTACGCGTGGGCCGCCGACCACGGCGGCACCGTCGCGCCATACGCGCTCGCCCTGAAGACGTCCTCGCCGGTGGCGGCCGCGGGCAGCGACGGGGCGACCGGCTCGATGGCGGGCACGGCGTCCGCGGCGATGCCTTCGGCGGCGAGCGCCTCCGGCGGAAGCTCCGGCGGCAGGACGTCCCACCCGAACTGCGCCTCGACGCTGTACGCCTTCACCCGCGGCAGGGTGCGCCAGTTGTCGATGCTGCCGGTGGGGCAGGGCGGAATGCACGCCATGCAGAAGTTGCACTTCTCGGCGTCGACCACGTAGTTGCGCGAATCGTGCGTGATCGCGCCGACCGGACAGGTGGACTCGCAGGTGTTGCACCGGATGCAGATCTCCGGGTCGATCAGGTGCTGCTTGATGACCGCGAGCT
>CAZKHE010000107.1:0-15592 GCA_964552535.1 uncultured Enterobacteriaceae bacterium
TCTGCCAGAACCCGAGGGGATAGCCGGCGGGGCGCTCCCAGCCGTTCTCGAGGTCGACGTTCACGAATTCCAGGTGCTGCTTCGGCTGCATGCTGCGTTCTCTTCGGGAAGGCCGGGGCGGCCCGGCCGCCCCGGCGAGTTGCGACAGGCTACTTCTTCACCAGCGAGCACTTCGAGTCGGCGAGCGACTGGAAGGCCTGGTCCGCCGGGATCACCGAGCGGATGTGGTAGTAGTCCCAGGGGTACTTGGACTCCTCGGGCTTCTTCACCTGGGCGAGGTACATGTCGTGCACGAGCCGCCCGTCGGCGCGGATCTTCCCGTTCGGGATGATGTCGTCGCTGATCTTCATCTTCTTCAGCTCCGCCATCACCGCATCGCCGTCGTCCGTGCCCGCCGCACGCACCGCACGCAGGTAGTTCAGCGTCGCGGAGTACTGACCCGCCTGCACCATGGTCGGCATCTTCTTCATCCGCTCGAAGTAGCGCTTGGCGAACTTCCGCGAGGTCTCGTCCCGGTCCCAGTAGTAGCCCGTGGTGAGCATCATTCCCTGGGTGGTCTTCAGCCCGAGCGAGTGGATGTCGGTGTCGAACACCAGCAGGCCGGCGAGCGCCTGGGTCTTGGTGAGGCCGAACTCGTTCGCCGCCTTGATGGCGTTGATCGTGTCGCCGCCGGCGTTCGCGAGCCCGATGACCTTGGCCTTCGACGACTGCGCCTGCAGCAGGAACGAGGAGAAGTCGGACGCGTTCAGCGGATGGCGCACCGAGCCGAGCACCTTGCCGCCGGCGGCGCGCACCGCGTCCGCCGTGTCCTTCTCCAGCGAGTGGCCGAAGGCGTAGTCCGCGGTGATGAAGAACCACGAGTCGCCGCCCTGCTTGATGGTCGCCTTGCCGGTGCCGTTGGCCAGCGAATACGTGTCGTACATCCAGTGCACGGTGTACGGGTTGCAGTCCTCGTTGGTGATGCGCGTCGTCGCCGCCGTCACCACCAGCACCGGCTTCTTCTTGTCCGCGCCGACCTTCATCACCGCGAGCGCCACCGAGGAGGTCACCAGTTCGGTGATCACGTCCACGCCCTGGGTGTCGATCCACTCGCGCGCCTTGGCCGCGCCGATGTCCGGCTTGTTCTGGTGATCGGCGGAGACGACCTCGATCTTCTTGCCCAGC
Source organism: uncultured Enterobacteriaceae bacterium (assembly GCA_964552535.1). GTDB lineage: Bacteria > Pseudomonadota > Gammaproteobacteria > Burkholderiales > SG8-39 > CAZKHE01. Next base: position 1,165 of record CAZKHE010000107.1, read on the forward strand.
ACCGTGCCGCCGAAATCCTCGACCGCCATCTGCGTCGCGGTCACGCTGCCCGGTCCGGAGAGATCGGCGTACAGCGAGGAGAGGTCGGTGAGCACGCCGATGCGCACGACGTCGCCGGAGAGCTTCTGCGCGTGTGCGGGAACGGACAGCGCCGCGCCGACTGCCGCGGCCACCATCGATACGACGAGCCTACTCTTCATACAACTGCCTCCTGTCTGGGTGGGTGATGCGTTTTGCTGCCGCGCCGCCCGGCGGACGCGCGGATCTCGCAGTTCTTCTCGCTTGTTCGACGTCCCGATCGGCCGTGCGATGCCGGAATGTCTGCGCGCATCATACCTACGCTTGGGCGGGCTGACGCAAATCTCCGTCGGGCAGGGGCGGCCCTGCTTTACTCGCCGACAGGGTTCCCCTTATGGTCCGCACCTCGCGTGTGCATGCAGGCGAGTCGCGGTGCACCGCAACACGACACATCAGGAGAGCACATGAACGTCGGAATCATCGGCTCGGGCGACGTCGCCCGGGCGCTCGGCCGCGCCTTCGTGGCGGAAGGCCATCGGGTCATGCTGGGCAGCCGCGACCCGGGCAAGGACAAGCTGAAGGCCTGGCTGGAGAAGGTGGGCGCCGCGGGCGCCACCGGCAGCTTCGCGGACGCCGCGCGCTTCGGCGAGCTCGTGGTCGTGGCGGTGCGCGGGACGGCGGTCGAGGCGGCGCTCGCTGCGGCCGGGCCGGAGCACTTCGCCGGCAAGGTCGTCCTGGACGCCACCAATCCGCTGAAGATGGGCGCCGACAAGCAGCTCACGCTCGGCGTCGGATTCAGCGATTCGCTCGGCGAGCAGGTGCAGCGCGCGCTGCCCGGGGCGCGGGTGGTGAAGGCGTTCAACACCGTCAACAACGCCCACATGTACAAGCCGGACTTCCCCGGCGGCACGCCGGAGATGTTCATCTGCGGCGACGACGCCGCGGCCAAGGAGAGCGCCGCGAGGCTCCTCGCCGCCTTCGGATGGAACGCGATCGACGCCGGCGGCATCGAGGCGTCGCGCCTGCTGGAGCCGTTCTCGCTGCTCGGCATCCGCAACGCCCTGAAGACGGGCAACTGGAATTACGTGTTCCGGCTGGCGACGAAGTAGCCCGGCCGCTCCCGGGCGCGGCACCACGGGGCAGGGGCCGTCCCGCTTGACCCGACCTATGTAAGGTCTTTACTATGTTCGGGCCAAGTGATGCGGCGACCGACCGCCGTGCGGGTTCCCTTTCCGGGCCGCGCGGCGCCCGTGCCCCAGCAAACCGACCCCAGGAGGTCCGATGAACGCCCCGCTGCCCCAGAACGTCCCCATGGTGAACACGCCGGCCGAGGCCACCGGCGAGTACCGCGACATGCTGCTGCGCCTGATGACGCGGCAGTTCTACGCCGAGACCGCCACCGCCGAGGTGTTCGGCCGCTCCATCGGCTGCGCGCCGACGCTGAAGGAGAAGCTCCTCGCCGCCGAGTTCGCCGAGGAGGAAGCCGAGCACAGCCAGCGCATGTGCAAGCTTTTCGAGGACCTGGGCGTCGACCCGGAGCAGGTGTTCGCCGAGCGTCCGCCGGCGGCGCAGTTCTGGGACCTCGACCTCGACAACTGGGTGCACATCGCGGTCTTCAACTTCACCGTGGACCGCGCCGGCAGCCACCAGATCATGGAGTACGAGCAGTCGAGCTACCGCCCCTGGGCCGAGCAGATGCGCTCGGTGCTGGAGGACGAGGAGGGCCATTACGGCAACGGCGTGGAGAACCTGCGCGAGTTCGCGCGCGACCCGAAGGTCTTCGCCGAGTTCCAGCAGCTCTACAACCGCATGCTCCCGGTGACCGTCAAGCGCGCCTTCGGCCGCCCGACCGGCGCGGACAACGAGTTCTGCCTGCGCACCGGCCTCAAGCGCCACACCACCGAGGCGGTCGTGAACCGCTACCTGACCGAGATGCTCGGCTACATGCGGGAATGCGGCCTGAAGTTCCCGCCCCTGTCCGCCTTCGAGGCGGTGAAGGCGGAGCTCCTGCCCAGCACGCGCGCGATCCTGCTCTCCAACCAGTGAAGCCCGAGCCATGAGCGACAGCGACAACCCCGTTCTGAACCCGAACTACAAGTACCAGGCCGTCAAGGCCGAGATGCGCGGCCCGGTCTTCGAGATCACGCTGAACCGTCCCGAGCGCCTCAACACCTTCAACACCGCGATGCAGCGCGACTTCACCGCGCTGCAGCTGCAGATCGAGCGCAATCCGGAGATCCGCTGCGTGCTGATCCGCGCCGAGGGCGACCGCGCCTTCGGGGCGGGCGCCGACCTCTCGTGGTTCGAGCAGGAGTGGACGACGCCGCGCTTCCGCGTCGAGTACCGCTGGATCCACGACTTCTTCGACTGCCTGGAGCGGGTCGAGGTGCCGGTGATCGCCGCGGTGTTCGGCACCTGCGCGTGCGGCGGCCTCGAGCTCGCCATGGCGGCGGACATCCGCATCGCCGCCGAGGACACGCGCTTCGGCTTCACGGAGGGCAACATCAACCTGATCCCCGGCTCGGGCGGCTGCTCGCGCCTGGTGAAGATGATCGGCCCCGGCTGGACCAAGGAACTGGTGCTGGCGGGCGAGTTCATCGACGCGCAGCGCGCGCTGCAGGTCGGCCTGGTGACGCGCGTCGTGGCCAAGGACAGGCTGCTGGACGAGGCGCGCGCGCTCGCCGACAAGCTCTGCAAGAAGGCGCCGCAGGCGCTCGGCGCGGCGAAGGCGGTGATCAACGCCTGCCAGAGCATCGACGCGACCACCGGACGCATCCTGGAACGGATGGCGCAGAGTTCCCTTATCCTTACGAACGATCACAAGGAGGGCGTCAAGGCATTCCGCGAGAAGCGGCCGCCGCAGTACAAGGGCCGCTGAAGAAGGGACGCCGAGATCCCAGGATCACACCGACGGGCCGGCCACGACCGGCCCGCGTCGCACCAGGAGGAAGCGGATGACCGGACTCTCGACTTTCGACCATGCTGCATCGCCGCCGCGATGGTCCCTGCCCAGATCGTTCAACGCCGCGCACGACTTCATCGAGCGGAACCTCGCGGCGGGGCGCGGCGGTAAGGTCGCCTACATCCACGACGCCGGCCGCTGCACCTACGACGAGCTGGCGGCGCGGGTGAACCGCAGCGCCAACGCGCTCACCGGCCTGGGCATCGCGCAGGAGTCGCGCGTGATGCTGTGCATGCTCGATACGATCGAGTACCCGGCGATGTTCCTCGGCGCGATCAAGGCGGGCATCGTCCCGATCGCGACCAACACGCTCCTCACCGCGAAGGACTACGAGTTCATGCTGCGCGACAGCCGCGCGCGTGCGCTGGTGGTCGCCGAGTCGCTGTATCCCGTGTTCGCGCCCTTCCTGGACCGCCTGCCGCACCTCGAGCACGTGATCGTGTGCGGGCAGAACGCCCACGGACGCCTGCATCTCTCCGGCCTGCTCGACGGGGCCTCGGACCGCTTCACCGCGGCCGACACCTGCCCGGACGACATGTGCTTCTGGCTCTACACGTCCGGGTCGACCGGTACGCCGAAGGGCACGGTGCACCTGCACTCGCACCTCGTGGTGCACGCCGAGCTCTACGCCCGCGGCGTCCTGGGGCTCACCGAACACGACGTGACGTTCTCGGTGCCGAAGCTCTTCTTCGCCTACGGTCTCGGCGCGTCCCTCGCGTTTCCGCTCACGGTCGGCGCCACCGCGATTCTCATGGCCGAGCGGCCGACCCCGGATGCCGCCTTCCGGCGGATCATGGAGCATCGGCCCACGGTGCTGTACGCGGTGCCGACGCTGTACGCGGCGATGCTTGCGGCGCCGAACCTGCCGCCGCGCGATGCGGTCCGCCTGCGCATGAGCATCTCTGCGGGCGAGGCGCTGTCGGCGGGGCTCGCGCTGCGCTGGCGCGAGCACTTCGGCTCCGACATCCTCGATGGCATCGGCTCGACGGAGATGACCCACATCTACATGTCGAACCGGCCGGGCGACAACCGGCCGGGCACGAGCGGACGGCCGGTCCCCGGCTACGCGGTGCGCGTCGCCGACGAGCAGGGCCGCGACGTGGCGCCGGGCGAGATCGGCGATCTCTACGTCTCCGGACCGACCAGCGCCCTCATGTACTGGAACAATCGCGAGCGCACCAAATCCACGTTCCAGGGCCCGTGGACGAAGAGCGGCGACAAGTACTACGTGGATGCCGACGGCTACTACGTCTACGCCGGCCGCTCCGACGACATGCTCAAGGTGAGCGGCCAGTACGTCTCGCCGTTCGAGGTCGAGACGGCGCTCATGGGTCACCCGGACGTGCTGGAGGCCGCGGTGATCGGCGTGGCGGACGAGAATGCGCTCACGAAGCCGTGGGCCTACGTGGTCCTCAAGAGCGGCGGACCGGGGAGCGACGATCTGGCGGAAGCGCTGAAGTCGCACGTGAAGGCCTTGCTGATGCCGCACAAGTATCCGCGCCGGATCGTGTTCGTCGCCGAGCTGCCGAAGACCGCCACCGGCAAGATCCAGCGGTTCAAGCTGCGCGAGATGGCCGCGAAGGAGGGCGCCGCTGCGTGAGGCGGTGCATGTCGCCGGGATCATGACGCACCAGGGCTTTGCGGACGCGGGCGGTCACCGCCTCGAGTACCGGCTGCTGCCGGGCGACCGTGTCGCCGGCCGTCCCGTGCTCGTGTTCCTCCATCAGGGGCTCGGCTCGATCTCGATGTGGCGCGATGCGCCCGAGCGCCTCGCGGCCATGACCGGCTGCCCGGTGCTGGTGTACTCGCGCTACGGCCATGGTGGGTCCGACGTGGTGACCGCGCCGCGGCGTCCGGACTTCCTCATCGTCGAGGGCCGCGCAGTGCTGCCCGAGCTGCTGCACGCACTGCGGCTCGACGACGTGCTGCTCGTCGGCCACAGCGACGGCGCCACCGCGGCGCTCGCCTATCTCGCCGCCGGCCACCCGGCGCGCGGAGCGGTGGTGGCCGCGCCGCACGTCTTCGACGAGCCGCGTACGCTCGAGGCCATCGAGGCGCACGCCGCGACCTGGGGCAGCGACGGCCTGCGGGAGCGCCTCGCGCGCCATCACCGCGACGCCGACGCGATGTTCCGGGCGTGGGCGGACGTGTGGCGCTCGCCCGCGATGCGCGGCTGGACCATGCTGTCCTCGCTCGCCCGCATCCGCGTGCCGGTGCTCGCCATCCAGGGCGAGGAGGACACCCACGGCACCATGGCGCAGATCGACCGCATCGCCGAGTGCTCCGGCGGCCCGGTTGAGCTGCTCAAGCTTCCCGGCTGTGGCCACGACCCCTTCCGGGAACGGGCCGACGAGACGCTTGCCGCCTGCGCGGCGTTCGTCGCCCGGTACGGCGCGCCCCGCGCCGCCGAGGCGCAGGCATGACGTGCGCGCGCTGGGTGGCGTTGCCCGCCGCAGCCGTCGAGGCGGGGCGCTTGGCCGCCGTCCCGGTCGACGGGCGGCGCCTGGTGGTGTGGCGCGCGGCGGACGGTGCGCTGCGGGTCTGGGAGGACCGCTGTCCGCATCGCGGGGCGGCGCTGTCGGCCGGACGCGTGCGCGATGGTGAACTGGTGTGCGCGAAGCACGGCTGGCGCTTCGACGCCTCGGGCCGGCGCGTCGCGCCGGCGGAGGCCGCGCGCGCCGTGACCGATCTGGCCGCCTGCGTGCGCGCCTACGAGACGCGCACCGATGCCGCCGGCGTGTGGGTGCGCCTCGACGCGGCGGCGGAAGAGGGAGAGACGACGTGTCCCTGAAGTTCGCGCTGCTCGGCCTGATCGCGCTCAGGCCCGCCTCCGGGTACGACATCAAGCGCATCATCGACCGCTCGATCTACTTCGTCTGGAACGTGACCGGGCCGCAGATCTACAACACGCTGCGCACCCTCCGCGACGAGGGCCTCGTCTCGGCCGAGGCGGTGGCCCAGGTCGGCAAGCCGGACAAGCAGGTCCACACCATCACGCCCAGGGGCATGCAGGCGCTGCAGGAGTTCGCCAACGAGCCGGTGCGCGCCGCCATCACCCGCGACGAGGTGCTGCTGCGCATCTTCTTCGGCAACTTCGCCGACGACGAGGTGATCGTGCGCGAGCTCGGCGCGTACCTCGATCGCATCCGCAACGAGCGGGCGTTCATGGAGGCCACCGAGGCGCGCATCCAGGCGCACCCCGGGGAACGCCACCGCGCGCGCGAGTTCCAGCTCCTGTCGCTGCGCCTGAAGGTCTCGCAGTACCGCGCCATGGAGGCCGAGCTCGCGCGCTTCCTCGCCGCACGCGGCGACCGCAAGTCGGCGCGCGCCGCCCGTGCCGCGCCCGGCAAGCGGCGGCGCGCGCCGGTGCTCGTCTATCCCTCCGGCGAGAGCACGCCGGAGCGCCGCAAGGCGAAGAACTGACCCCCCGACCCGACCCTCACACAAGGAGAACACCATGCCGCTGCCCAACGGACCGCTGCGCGAGGTCGTCACCATCGACGGCACCAACGTCACCCTGCAGGTCAAGGACAACCCGGTCGAGAACCTCGGCGTGCTCACCGCCAAGGAGCTCTTCCACTACCTCAACATCTTCGACGCGAAGTACCAGCCGTCCAACTACAACAAGGCCGACGGCACGCCGCTGCGCCTGTTCGACTCCGCCCCGGTGAAGATCGACGTGTCGAAGCGCTCCAAGGAGGACATGGGCTTCTGGCACCGCAACGTGGACTACCACGAGGTGATCATCTGCGTGCGCGGCGCACTGCGCTGGGAGACCGAGATGGGCGCGGTGATCCTGCGCGAGGGCGAGGTGATCGTGATCCCGAAGGGCATCAGCCACCGCTCGATGCTGTGCGAGGACTCCGCCGAGGAGAACGTGCTGATCGAGCTGAAGTGCAAGGACAAGCTGAACTACGTCGGCGACAACAAGTAGCGCCCGCGGGCGGCGGAATCAGCCGGGCGGGCTGCGTTCCGCCCGCAGCCGCTCGGCCGCGTCGACCGCCGCCGCGAGGATCTGCGTGTAGCCGGTGCACCGGCACAGGTGCCCCGAGATCACTTCGCGCAGCTCGGCTTCCGTCGCGTCCGGACGCACGTCCAGGAAGTGCGACAGCGACATGAGGATACCGGCGGTGCAGTAGCCGCACTGCAGGGCGTGATGGCGGCGGAACGCCTCCTGCAGCACGGTGAGCTTGCCGCTCTCGCCGTTCAAGCCCTCCACCGTGTCCACGCGGCAGCCGTCGGCCTGCACGGCGAGCGTGAGGCAGGCGCGCGCGGCGCGGCCGTCGATGCGTACCGTGCAGGCGCCGCACACGCCGTGCTCGCAGCCGACGTGCGTACCCGTTGCGCCCAGCTCGTGGCGGATGAAGTCGGAGAGCAGCATGCGCGGCTCGGCATACCCGCTGGCGGGGCGTCCGTTGAGCGTCAGGCTGATTTCGTGGCGGTCGCGCGCCTTCAGGAGCGGCATGAGCGGGCCTCGTCGATGATCAGGGGGCCGAGCCGCCGCACGAGATCGCGGCGGTAGCGCGCGGTGGCGTGGACGTCGTCGCTGCCGCCGAGCGACCAGGCGAACGCGTTGAGGGCGTCGGCGAGTGCCGGCCCTTCGGCGTGGCCGAAATCCCGCACGGCGGGGCGATCGGCGACGCCGCCGATGCCGAGGCGCGTGCCGGTGGCCGTGGCGCGGGCGGCCAGCGCGACGATGGCGAAGTCGCCGTGGCGGCGCGCGACCTCGTCGAAGGCATAGCCCTCGCCGGGGCGGCGACGCGGGAAGCGCACTGCGGTGAGCACTTCGTCGGGCTCGCGCGCGGTGGTGAGCATGCCGGTCTGGAACGCCGTGGCGCCGAGCCGGCGCACGCCGCGCGCCGAGCGCAGCTCGACCTCGCCGCCGAGCGTCGCCAGGCACAGCGGCAGCTCGGAGCTCGGATCGGAGTGGGCGATCGACCCGCCCACCGTGCCGCGGTTGCGCGTCTGGAAGTGCCCGACCCAGGGTAGCGCCTGCGCGAGCAGCGGCAGTTCCTCGGCGAGCTTCGGCCAGGCGAGGAGATCGGCCTGCACCACCGCCGCGCCCACTTCGACCCAGTCGCCGTCGATGCGGATCTGCTTGAGTTCCCCGAGCCGCGAGATGTCCACCAGCACGTCCGGCTCGGCGAGCCGGATGTTGAGCAGGGCGAGCAGCGACTGCCCGCCGGCGAGCACGCGCGCGCGCGCGCCGAACTGCGCAAGCGCGTCGAGCGCCTCCTGGAGGTCGGCCGGCCGGACGTAGTCGAATGCGGCGGGCTTCATGCGCCGGCTCCGAACAAACGCAACAGGCGCCGCCACCACGAGAGCGGCGCCGCCGCCGGCGTCCGCGCCGCGGCCTCGGCATGAGGCGTGGCCGGCTGCGCGCGCGCGGCGAGCGCCTGGAAGAACGCACCGATCAGGACGCGCGAGGCGCTTTCGAGCATGCGGCTGCCCACCGCGGCGATCTTGCCCGACAGGTCCACGCCGTACTCGTAGGCGAGCCGCGTGCCGTCGCCTTCGCGCATCAGCGAGACCGTCCCGCCGCCCCGCGAGGCGCCGAGCGGACCGTCGGCCGCCACGGCGAAGCTCAGGCGGCGCGGCGCATCGAGGTCGGTGAAGCGCGTTTCCGCGGTGAACGTGCCCCGCACCGGCCCGACGCCGACGCGCGCCACCGCGCGGTAGGCGTGCTCGCCGATCGCGTCCAGCGACTCGCAGCCGGGGATCAGCTCGCGCAGGGTGGCCGGATCGAGGAGCATCGACCACACGCGCTCCGGCGCCGCCGGCACGAAGGTATCGCCGCGGCCGGTGAGGCCGTGGCCGCGTGCGGCGGGCATGGGGCGCGGCATCGGCTGGGCGGCGGCGGCCGGCGGCGGCGGTTCCTCGCCGTGGAGCAGCTCGGCGATGCGCGAGGGCACGATGGGCAGCGGCACGTGGCGCACGCCCAGCGCGTCGGCGATGGCGTTGGAGAGGCAGGCGGGCACGCTCATGGTGTTGCCTTCGCCCATGCCCTTCGCGCCGAGGGGCGTGAACGGCGAGGGCGTCTCGATGTGGAAGAGCTCGACGTCGGGAATCTCCATCGCCGTCGGCAGCAGGTAGTCGGCGAACGTGCCGGTGAGCAGGCTGCCGTCCGGCCCGTATGCGAAGTTCTCGTACAGCACGGTGCCGAACGCCTGCGCGAGCGCGCCGCGGATCTGGCCCTCGGCGAGCGCGGGATTCAGGATGCGGCCGCTGTCGTGGATCGAGACGTAGCGGTCCACGCGCACCGCGCCGGTGTTGCGGTCGATCTCGATGCCGCAGAAGTCGAAGATGAACCCGTACGTGAGCGAGGTGTTGATCTCGTCGCCTTCGGTGGGCGGCGCGAGCTGCGGGGGGCTCCACTGCGCGGTCTCGCGCAGGCCGGGCGCGACGCCGTCGGGCAGCGAGCCCGGCGACCAGTGCGCCATCCCGGCGACCCGGTAGAACGGCAGGCGCTTCTCCGGCTGCTTCACCGAAAAGATCGTGCCGTCGCGGAAGCTGAGGTCGTCAGCCGGCACGCCGAGCGCCTTGCCGGCGATCGCGGCGAGCCGCTTGCGGATGCGGCCGGCGGCGAGATAGGCCGCGCTGCACGTGGAGGCGGCGAAGCGGCTGGCGTAGTTGCCGGCGGCGATCGACCAGCCGTCCTTGCTGGTGTCGAGCTCGACGTTGACGGCGATGTCCTCGGGCTTGAGCCCCAGCTCGTCGCCGACGATCTGTGCGAGGACGGTGCGGTGGCCCTGGCCCTGCGGCGTGGAGTCGGACACGACCGTGACCATCCCGTTGCCGTCCACCGCCACCGTCGCGGTGCCGATCGCGCCGTCCTTCGGTCCGGACTTGCGCCGCGCCTCGGCGGGCAGCAGCGTCGAGAGATAGCCCATGTTCGAGACGCCGGGCTCGACGACGCACGCGAGGCCGATGCCGTAGAGCCGGCCGGCCGCGCGCATCTCGTCGCGGCGCGCGCGCAGCGCGTCGAGGCCGCCCTCGGTGACCGCCTTGTCGATCGCCGCGGCGTAGTTGCCCGAGTCGAGCAGCGCGCCCGGCGCCGTGCGGTAGGGGAAGGCGTTTGCAGGGACGAGGTTGCGCCGGATCACCGCGAGCGGGTCGAGTCCGAGCTCCACCGCGATGCGATGCATCAATCGCTCGAGCGCAAGGTAGATCTGTGGCCCGCCGAAGCCGCGCACCAGGCTCACCGGCACCTTGTTCGTGAGCACGATGCGGTTGCGGATCGCGAGGTTGCGGATGGCATACGCGCCGGTGGTGACGCCGTGCATCCGGTACAGCGGCCCGGGCATCGGCGCGCGGAGCACGGCCCCATATTCCTCCAGGTGGTCGCAGGAGAGCCCGAGGATCTCGCCGTCGCGCGACACCGCGGCCTCGATGCGCGTCTGGCGATACGGTCCGGAGCCCGAGGCGGCGAGATGCTCCAGCCGGTCCTCGACCCACTTCACCGGGCGTCCGGTGCGCTTCGACGCGAGGCAGACCAGTACGATGTACGGGAAGATCGCGAGCTTGGAGCCGAAGCTGCCGCCGGAGTTGGGCGGTGTGCGCAGCCGGAGCTTGTTGCCCGGCACGCGCAGCGCGCGCGGCACCACGGTGAGCACCGAGAACGGGCCCTGGAAGTTCGCGACGACGTCGTAGCTGTCCTCGGCGGCGCTGTAGTCGGCCACCACCACGTAGCCTTCCATCGGCGCGCACAGCACGCGCGGATACTCGACCTCGATGCTCACCCGATGCGCCGCCGCCGCGAACGCGCCCTCCGGATCGCCGTAGCGGAAGCTGCGGTCGTGCACCACGTTGGTCTTGCAGGCCGGGTGCAGGAGCGGGGCGTCGTCGCGCATCGCCTCGAGCGGGTCCACCGCGGGCGGCAGCGGCTTGTAGTGGACCTCGATCGCGTCGAGCGCGTCCTCGGCCTTGTAGCGATCGGCAGCAACGACGACCGCCACCGGCTCGCCGACGTAGCGCACCCGGTCCACCGCGAGCGCCCAGTCCTCGATCGGCGCCTTCACGCCGACGATGAACGGCTCGGTCTGCGCGCGCACCTCCGGCCCGGTGATCACCGCCGCGACGCCGGGACGCGTGAGCGCCTTCGACGCGTCGATCGAGAGGATCTCCGCGTGCGCGTGCGGCGAGCGCAGGATCGCGGCGTACAGCGTGTTGCCGCGCACCGGCAGGTCGTCGCCGAAGAGGCCCGTACCCGTGAGGAGGGACAGGTCTTCGACGCGCTCGACCGGCGCGCCGACGGTGGCTGCGCCGGCGACGGACGGATCGGCGGGGGCGTTCAAGGGGGCGCGCCTGTGAGGCTCGTGAATCGAATCGAGGTATAGTAAAGACCTTACATACCTATCGTCAAACGCCGCCGCGGGCCACCGGGGCGCGCGCGGCGCGAGGTGCACAATCCAGCGTGCGGGTGGCGAAGACCGCCCGCACGATCCAGGAGGACCGACCACCATGACGCAGGCATGAAGCCCGCGCGCTTCCGTTATCTGCGGCCGGCGCGCCTCGACGAAACGCTCGCCGCGCTCGACGCGCACGCCGACGAGGCGAAGCTCATTGCCGGGGGGCAGAGCCTGGTGCCGATGCTCAATTTCCGGCTGCTCGCGCCGGCCGTGCTGGTGGACGTGAACCGGCTGGCCGATCTCGGCACGGTGACGGCCACGTCGGACGGCGGCCTCGCGATCGGCGGCGTGACGCGCCACCGCGTGATCGAGTGGTCCGACGAGGTCGCGCGGCGTTTCCCGGTGCTCGGCGCGGCGGTGAAGCACATCGGTCACCTCGCCATCCGCAACCGCGGCACCATCGGCGGCAGCCTGGCGCACGCCGATCCGACCGCGGAGCTGCCGCTCATGAGCGTGCTGCTCGACGCGGTGATCACCGCCGCCTCGGCGCGGGGCGAGCGGCGCATCGCGGCCGGCGAGTTCTTCACCGGCACGCTGGCGACCGCGCTCGAACCGCACGAGATGATCACCCGCGTCGAGCTGCCCGGACTCGGCGAGCGGCGCGGCTGGGCGTTCGAGGAGTTCGCCCGCCGCTGCGGCGACTACGCGATCGCGGCGGTCGGCGTGGTGATGGGCGCGTCCGGCGGACGCGTCGCCGCGCCCGCCATCGCGATCGGCGGGGGCGGCGCGGGGCCGATGCGCGCGTCCGGCGCCGAACGCGTCCTCGCCGGGCGCGTGCCCGACGAGGCGTGCCTCGCCGAGGTCGCGCAGGCGGTGGATGCGGAGATCGATCCCGTGAGCGACTTGCAGGTGTCCGCCGAGTATCGGCGGCACCTGATCGGCGTGCTCGTGCGCCGCGCCGTGCAGACGGCGTGGCGGCGCGCCCGAGGAGAGCTGTCTTGAGCGACACCCACACCATCCGCGTCGTGGTGAACGGTACCGCGTACGAGCGCACCGTCGAGCCGCGGCTGCTGCTGTCCGACTTCCTGCGCCACACGCTCGGCCTCACCGGCACCCACGTCGGCTGCGAGCACGGCGTGTGCGGCGCCTGCACGATCCTGCTCGACGGCGACAGCACGCGCGCCTGCCTCACCTTCGCGGTGCAGGCCGACGGCTGCAGCGTGCAGACGGTCGAGGGGCTCGGCACGCCGCAGCGCCTTTCGCCGCTGCAGGAGGCGTTCCGCGAGCATCACGGCCTGCAGTGCGGCTTCTGCACGCCCGGCATGCTGATGACCAGCGTGGACCTCCTCGCCAAGTGGCCGCTCGCGAGCGATGCGGAGATCCGCGACGGCCTGTCCGGCAACCTGTGCCGCTGCACCGGCTACCAGCACATCGTGGACGCGGTGCGTGCCGCCGCGGCGCTTCGGAAGGAGCAGTCCGAATGAAGATGCACGTGCTGTCGGGCGGGCGCCTGCGCATGAAGAAGGGCGTGTACGTCCCCACCGCCGGTCGGGACGAGCTCGTCGACCTGCCGGTGATCTGTTTCCTCTTGCGGCACCCGCAGGGGAACGTGCTGTTCGACACCGGCTGCCATCCCAGCATCGCCGAGACCCCCGAGGAGCGCTGGGGGGGCATGGCGAAGTTCATGACGCCGCTGCACGCCCGGCGCGAGAACGTGGTGGACGAGCTCGCCACGCTGGGGCTCGGGCCGGCGGACATCGACCTCGTGGTGAATTCCCACCTGCACACCGACCACTGCGGGTGCAACGCATTCTTCACCAACGCGACGTTCATCGTGCACGCCGACGAGCTTGCGACCGCGCAGGCGCCGGACGCCTCGAAGAAGGGTTATCTCGGCATCGACTGGCAGCACCCGATGCCGATCGACCCGATCACCGGTCAGCGCGACGTGTTCGGCGACGGGCGCATCGTGCTCGTGCCGGTGCCCGGGCACACCCCCGGCAGCACGGGTGCGCTGGTGGCCCTGGAGCGGAGCGGCCGCTTCTTCCTCGCGTCCGACGCGGTCGCGCTGGCGGAGATCATCGAGCACGACTACCCGGCGCGCAACAACTGGGACCAGGACGCGGCGCTGCGCTCCCTGGCGGAGATCCGCCGCATCGCCGCGCAGGGCGCCAACGTGGTGTACGGCCACGACCTCGCGCAGTGGGACGCGCTGCGCAAGGGGGCGCAGGCCTATGACTGAAGCGCTCTCGCCCAAGCTCATCGGCGCGCGCGTGAAGCGCGTCGAGGATCCGCGCCTGCTCGCGGGCCGCGGCAGCTACGTGGACGACCGCCAGCTGCCCGGCATGGCGCACGTCGCCTTCCGGCGCAGCGAGCTCGCGCATGCGCACATCATGTCGATCGACGTCGCCGCGGCGCGGGCGCTCCCGGGCGTGCTCGGCGTGTTCACGATGGACACCCTCGAAGGCCTGGCGAAGCCCGCCATCGCCACCTCCAAGATGCGCGACTACCGGCCCACGGCGATGTATCCGCTCGCGCGCGGCAAGGTGCGCTACGTCGGCGAGCCCATCGTGGCCGTCGTCGCAGAGAGCCGCTACATCGCCGAGGATGCGCTGGAGCGCATCGAGGTCGCCCTCGAGCCGCTGCCGGACGTGACCGACCCCGAGCGCGCGGCGGAGGCGTCGTCGCCGCTGCTGCACGACGAGGCCGGCTCGAACGTGCTCGTGCAGCGCGAGTTCCGCCGCGAGGACGTCGATGCGGCGCTCGCCGGCGCGGCGGTGCGCGTGCAGGGCCGCTTCCGCTTCCGCCGCAAGACGCCGATGGCGATCGAGAACCGCAGCTATCTCGCCGAGTACGACGCGGCGCGCGACGGCCTCACGCTGTACTCGTCCACGCAGGTGCCCGGCGTGATCCGCGACGCACTCGTCGAACTCCTCGACCTGCCGGGCCACTGCCTGCGCGTCGTCGCCCCGGACGTGGGCGGCGGCTTCGGCGGCAAGGCCTCGCTGTATCCGGAGGAGCTGACCGTCTGCCTGCTGGCGCGCCAGCTCGCGCGTGCGGTGAAGTGGACCGGCGACCGCATGGAAGACCTGTGCGCGAC
>CAZKHE010000108.1:0-15527 GCA_964552535.1 uncultured Enterobacteriaceae bacterium
GGGTCGGCGGCGGCCGGGGCCGGTGCTGCCGGCTCGGGGTCGTCAGCGGCCGGTGCCGCGTCAGCGGCGGGCGGCGCGGACGCGGCGGCGGCGGCGCTGCCCGCATCCGCACGCGCCAACACCGCCCCGGCCTCGACGACGGCGGCGGGCAGCTCGCCGATCGGGGCCAGCGGCGGCGCCGCCTTGCCCTTGATGCGCGCGCGCAGGCCCGCCGAGGCGTCCAGCCCCACGTGATTGGCGAGTTGCGCGACGCCGATCAGGATGCTGGTGAGCGCATCGGCGGCGGCTTCGCGCGCCAGCCCATCCTCGATCCCCTGGCGCTCGGCGTGTCCGCGGAACAGCGAGAGCAGGAGGCCGGCGTCGGCGCCGAGCGAGAGGGCGATGTTCTTCGGATGCTGGAGGGGATCGTCGGCATGGTCCGCCGCGAGGCGGGCCAGCGCAGCTTGCAGGGTGCGGATATCCATGTCCGTCTGATTATGCGATGACCTGGGCGCGATGATGCGCTCTTTTGCGCCGCGGCGCTCACTCAGGCCGCGAGCCGACCCTCCAGGCCCGAATCGCGCACGGCCCGGCGGCGGATCGCTTCGGCAAGCGCGGCGGGCGCCCCCATGACGGCCACGGCGTGCCGCACCCGCGTCACGCCGGTGTACAGCAGCTCGCGCGTCGCGAGCGACTCGCGCGCCTCGCCCAGGAGCACCAGCGCAGCGTCGAGCTCGGAGCCCTGGCTCTTGTGGATCGTCATGGCATAGACGCTCTCGTACGCAGGCAAGCGGCCGGGCGGCACCAGACGGTGTCCGCCGGCCTCGAGCGGAAACGCGACGGAAACCCCGCCCGCGCCGTCCGGCACGACCACGCCCACGTCGCCGTTGAACACGCGCAGGCCGTAGTCGTTGCGCGTCACCAGCAGCGGCTGCCCGACGAAATGCCGGGCGTGCAGCGGGACCCGGCCCTGCGCCCGCAGCCGCGCGATCACGCCGCGGTTGATCGCGTCCGCCCCCAAGGGGCCCACGCGCGTCGCACACAGCACCCGGAACCGTTCGAGTGCCGCGAAGCACGCCGCAGGATCGGCGCCGGCAGCGACGGCGTCGAACAGCGGCGCGTAGCCCGCCATGGCGAGATCCACCGCAAGGCGGGCCTCGGGCGCCGGATGCCAGGCGATCCCGTCGCCCTCCGCCGCGGCGCCGAGCGCTTCCAGCGCCGCATCGGCATCGCCCTCGCGGATCGCCGCAGCGAGGCGGCCGATGGAACTGTGCGCCGGGAAGCGGTGGCTGCGGGAGAGCGTGGTGACGTTGTCGCGCGGCAGTCCGCCGCACACCGCGGCGAACACCGCGCCCGGTTCGACCGAGGCGAGCTGATCGCGGTCGCCGAGGAGGACCAGCCGCGCCTCCGCCGGCAGGGCATCGAGCACGCGCGCCATGAGCGCGAGGTCGATCATCGACGCTTCGTCGATCACCAGCACGTCGACCGGCAGCGGCTGTGTGGCATCGTGGCGGGCGCGTCCGCCGCTGCCGGGCAGCCCCACGAGCCGGTGGAGCGTCACGGCGGCATCGGGCAGCGCGGCTTCGAGTGCGGGCCCGAGACCCAGCGTGCGGCGCGCGGCGGCCAGCGCGGACTGCATGCGCGCCGCCGCCTTGCCCGTCGGCGCGGCGAGCGCGATGGCCGGTGGCCGCTCCGGCGACTGCTCGAGCAGCAGCGCGAGCACGCGCGCGACCGTCGTGGTCTTGCCGGTGCCGGGTCCGCCGGAGATCACCGTGACGCCGCGGCGCACCGCGCGCTCCGCGGCGAGACGCTGCGGATCGCCCGGATCCGCCGTGGGGAAGAGGCGCGCGAGACCGGCGGCGAGCGCGGCCTCGTCCACCGGCGGCGTGCGCGCGGCCCGGGCGCGCAGGTCCGCGGCGATCGCCGTCTCGTAGCGCCAGTAGCGATGCAGATAGAGCCGCGACCCGTCGAGCACGAGCGGTGACGGCGGGTCGCCACCGCCCGCCGCCTCGCTGGCGCGCAGCGCGTGGCACCAGTCGTCCAGCGGCGGGGCGGCCCATTCGTCGCCGAAGGGCGCTTTGCCGGCCCAGGCGGCGAGATCGATGCACGCATGCCCTGCCCCGGCCGCGCGGCTGGCGAGCGCCGCCGCGAGCGCGACCGCATCGCCCGACCGGGGTGCTAGGCGTGCGAGCGTCGCCGCGAAGTGCGCATCGAGATCGCCGAGGATGCCGCGCGCGCGCAGGGCCTCCAGCCGGTCGGACGCAGCGGTCATGCGCCCTCCCCGGCACGCGACAGCGCCGCGGACAGCGCTTCGACGTCCCCGCGGGTCGGCCGGTCGAAGAAGACGCCGGTGGCCGCCCCGCGCGACGGGTGCATGCCGCGCACGAAGAGGTAGAACACGCCGCCGAAGTGGCGCTCGTAGTCGTAGCCCGGCACCCGCGCCGCCAGGTGCCGGTGCAGCGCGACCGTGTAGAGCCGGTATTGCAGGTCGTACAGCGACTCGCGCATCGTGACGGCGAGCCGCGGCGCCGCGTAGTCCTCCGGCGCATCCCCCAGCCAGTTGGATTTCCAGTCCAGCACGTACCAGCGCCCGGCGTGGGTGAAGACCAGGTCGATGTAGCCCTTGAGGAAGCCGCGCGGCGGCGCACTGCCGGACACCAGCTTGGGCGCCCCGGCGCCCACCGGGAACAGGAACTCGAGCTCGGCCGTGCGCGCGTGCGCCGGCACATCGCACAGCCGCAGGGTGCCCCGGGGGTCTAGGGGCGTGGCGAGGACGTCGACCAGCATGGTGCGCAGCACGGGCGCCCAGGTCGGATCGACGTCGAACCCGGCAAGGATCTCGGCCACCAGCGCCTGTGCTGCCTCGCCGTGGGGCTGGGCGAAATCGACTTGCTCGAACAGCGTGTGGATCAGCGTGCCCGCCTGCATGCCGCGCGGGAAGGCCTGCAGCGTGCGCTCCCCGGCGGACCGGACCGGACGCTCGATGGCCGCGATGGGCGCAGGCGGCAGCGCGTCGTGGTCGGGGACCTCGAGCGCGCGCCGGGCGAGCAGTCCCGAAAAGCTCGACACGCGCCAGGGCGCCGGAATCGCGCCGTCGAAGCGCCGCGCTGCGAGCGCATCGACGGCACGCAAGCCGGGCCCGAAGGCGCCGCCTTCGCCCGGCGCGGGCAGATCGACGACGGCGATCGCGCCGCCGCTCGCCGCTGCGAGCGTCGCGAGGTCGTCGCGACGGCGGGCCTCGCCCGGTGCCGCGAACGACTCCTTGCCGCGCACGCCGTGCAGCAGCCAGGCGAGCGGTGCGTCGCCCGCGTCGGTCACGTCGCCCCACGCCACCAAGCAGCGGTGCTGCGCGCGGGTGAGCGCCACGTACGCGAGCCGCAGCCGCTCGGCCGCCTCCTCGCGGCGCGCCGCCTCGAGACGCGCGTCGAATGCGGCCGAGCCGAGGTCCATGAGTGCCGCGCCCGCGTCGTGGCAGGCGGCGATGCCGTCGCGCCCGGCACGCACGCCGCCGTCCCACATGAACGGACAGAACACGATGGGAAACTCGAGGCCCTTCGCGGCGTGGATGGTCAGCACGCGCACCAAGCGCTCGTCGGACTCGAGCCGAAGCACCTGCGCATCGATGTCGCCGAAGCGCCCCTCCCTTGCGCGGCAGAGCAGCCGGGCGAGCGCGTCCACGTCGAGCCCGTCCCTCGCGGCCGCCTGCTGCAGCAGGTCGGACAGGTGCTGGAGATTGGTGAGGCGGCGCTCGCCGTCGGGCAGCGCGAGCAGCCGCGCCGGCACGCTCTCGGCCTCGAGCAGCTCGCGCCACATGCGGATGAAGCCGTGCTGCACCGCGCGCTCGCGATAGCGGAGGAAACGTGACTGCTCGGCGTCCCAGGCGCGTGCATCGTCGTCGTACGACGCGAGTGTCGGCGCGTCGCGGCCGAGCAGCAGCGTGGCGAGCGCGGCGCGCACCAGGCCTTCGCGCCCGGGCTCGGCGACCGCGAGGAGGATGCGCTCCACCGCTTCCGCCTCGGGCGTCTCGTACACGCTGTCCTGGCCGTAGGTGACGCTCGGAATGCCGCGCCGCGCGAGCGCCGCGCGCACCTGCGCGCCCTGTCGATGGCTCTGCACCAGCACGGCGATGTGCTGCCCTTCGAGCGGGCTGTCGTCGAGCTGTCCCGCCCCCGGGGCGAGCAGCGCAGCGATCGCGGCCGCGGTGGCGGCGGCCACGCGTTCCGCCGCGATGCCCTTGCCGAGCGGCTTGCCCGGCGCCTCGCCCGCCACGTGCCAGAGCGTGAGCGGCGCAGGCAGGTCGTCGCGCAGCGTGAGCACCGGCAGCCGCCGCGTGCCCGGCACCGACGGCGCGAAACCGATCTCCGGCTCGAGGAACGCACCGGCGCGCGCGAAGATCGCGTTGACCGCCTCGACCTGTCCCGCGACCGCCCGTTGGTTTACCAGCAGCGTGCGCCGCTGGTCGGCGCGGTCGCGCGCGGCAAGATAGGCGTGCACGTCGGCGCCGCGGAAGGCGTAGATCGCCTGCTTCGGATCGCCGACGCAGTACACCGGCAGCCCCGTGCCGGCATACAGCATGTCGAAGATCGCGGCCTGCTGCGGATCGGTGTCCTGGAACTCGTCGAGCAGCGCCGCGGGGTAGCGCCGGCGCAGCACCTCGGCGAGAACCCCGCCGTGCGGACCGGCGAGCGCGGCGGCAAGATGCGCAACGAGATCGTTGTAGCCGACCAGCGCGCGGGCGCGCTTGCGGGACGCCAGCTCCGCGCGGGCCCAGCCGGCGAGGCGCACGCGCATGGCGGCGTACTTCTCGTGAAGCATGACGTCGGCGTCCGCGGCGGCCTCCCACAGTGCTGCCGCGGCATCGAGAAACGGATGCGCCGGCACCGCCTTGCCCTTCGCGCGTCCGGCGAGGTCCGCGGGGACGAAGTACTGCAGCACCTTCTCCACCGGCGGCAGTGCCAGCGGCGCGGCGAACAGCGCGTCGAGCTTCGCCGCACGCGACTGCAGCCAGTCCTTGCGCACCAGCGGTGCGAGCAGCCGCAGCACCTCGTCCCGTCCGTCGCGCCAGCCGCTGCGGGCCGACTGGAACGCGTGCAGGTACCGCTCCGCCCGCGCCGCGTCCGGTTCCGGCGGACCGGTCACCTCGGCATAGCCGCGCTGCGCGAAGCGCGCCACGTCGCGCGCCAGTGCAGCCGGATCGACGCACGCGCGCGCGAGCCAGCGGCTCCACAACGGCGTCGCCGCCGCCGTCTCGCGCCGCCAGAAATCCTGCGCCACCTCGTCGATCAGCGCGGACTCGTCGGGCGCGAGCTCGGCAATGAACGGCGCGCCGCTCTCGAACGCATGTTCCGCGAGCACGCGCTGGCAGAAGCCGTGCAGCGTGAACACGGGCGCCTCGTCGAAGCTCTCCACGGCGAGCGCCAACCACAGGGCATCGCGGCGCGCATCGGTCGTGGTCGCGCCGACGTGCGCGAGGAGCGCGTCCTCGCTGCCCGCGAGCGCTGCGAGCTCCCCGGCTTCGAGCAGATCGCGCACCTGCACGAGCCGCGCGCGGATGCGCGACTTCAGCTCCGCCGTCGCCGCGACGCCGAAGGTGAGCACCAGGATCTGCTCGACGGTGAGGCGCCGCTCGAGCAGCAGCCGCACGTAGAGCGCGGCGATCGTCCAGGTCTTGCCCGTCCCCGCGCTCGCCTCGACGAGCGTGGTGCCGGCGAGTGGCGCGGTTGCGATGTCGATGCGCGGTGCGGTCACGCCGGCTGCTCGGTCGCGGCGGCCAGCATCGGCGCGCAGATGTCGAGGGCAAGCGCCGCGAAGGCGTCATCGAGCGGATCCTCGACGTGGCGGAAGGCCAGCGCGAAATAGGCGTCGTGGCGCTCGCCCGAACCATTGAATTCGCTGCCCCACCATTCGTCCCACGCCGCGCCGCGCGCCGCCCCCGTGCCCTTTCGCGCGTGGCATTCGGCGTAGGCGTGGGAAGCCAGGGGGAAGAACGGCACCGCCTCGCACAGCGCACGCGCGTGCAGGGCGACGAGCGCCGCGAGCTGCGCGTTCGCATCGGCGACCGGCGCGAAGCGCAGCGTGCCGTCGAGTCCGTGAAAGGCGGTCTCGCACGGGCCGCCGGCGGCGTTGAAGGCGAGGTGTCGCACCCACGCCGCGAGGCGGCGCGGGGCACGCAGCTTCACCGCGGCGTACGTCTCGCGACCCTGGACGCTGCCGGTGAGGCGCTTCCCGCCAAAGGCGAGATCGAGGCGCACCGGCGCCTCGATGCCGGCCGTCCGCGCGCGCGCGGCGAGCGGCGCGACCCGCTCCAGCACCTCGTCGAACAGCACGTCGCCGGGGACACCATCGGGCAGCGCGCCGGCTGCACGCGCGACGCGGCGCGCCTCGTCCGCGCTGGCGCCTTCGCAGAGGCGCGCGAACGTTGCCCGGTGGACGTCCGACAGCGCGAGGGCATCGAGCGTGAACGGCTCGGTCGCGGGGACCATGCCTTCGCCTGAATCGAGATGCAGGCCGAGGCGGTCGCGGAGCAACCGCTGCGCCGGATTGCGCAGGCAGCGCGCGAGATCGTCCACCGTCAGCGCGGCCCACTGGTCCGCCGGCGGCGGCGGCAGCGGCGTGGCGAGGAACGGCGCGATGGGCGCGGTGCGGGCAGGCGGCACCCACGCGGCGGCATAGCTGAAGCGGCCGGCGTGCCGCCCGTCGAACAGCGTCGGACTGAAGGGCTGCAGCGGATGCTCGACCACGCACCGTGCCGCCACCGCCTCGCCGAAGGCGCGACGCACCGACTCGACGACTTCGGTGGCGAGGGGCGACGGCGGAATCGGCTCGTTGTCGCGCACCGACCGCCCGGTGTGGAACATCCAGAAGCGCTCCCGCGCGGCGAGCAGCGATTCCAGGAAGGCGTAGCGATCCTCGTCGCGCCGGATGCGGTCTCCGGGACGCGGCTGGCGCGCGGCGAGGTCGAAACCCGGCGGACGCTGTACCCGCGGATAGGCGCCATCGTTCAAACCGAGCACGACGACGACGCGTGCCGGCACGGCACGGCCGGGACGCAGCGCGGCGAACGTGATGCCGTGACCGAGGAACGCCTGCGAGCGCACGCCGGTGTCCGCCGCGGCGAACCATTCGCGCGCCAGCACCGTGAGCGGCACGTCGTCGTCCGCGACGCCGCTCGCATTGGCGGCGAGGCGCGCGAGCGCGGTCCGCAGGCCGACCAGATCCTGCGCCTCGTCCTCGTCGGCATCGAAGAACGTCTCCAGCGCGCGCTCCAGGCGGCGGCGCCACTCGCGCACGCTGCACGGTCGCGCGAGGTCCTCGGCGAGCGCGAATGCCGCGTCGGCGTAGGTCTTCAGCCGTCCGGCGAGCCCCGCGGCGCTGCCCTCGGCCGGATCGTAGGGCAGCACGCCTTCATGCAGGTGGCGGCCCTCGCCCGCCATCGCGTATCCGAGCAGCATGCGCTCCAAGCCGGCGCGCCAGGTGTGGTGCCCGTTGGGCGGAAGGCCGAGCGCCGTCCGGCTCGACTCGTCGCGCCCCCAGCGAACGCCGGCCTCGCGCAGCCACTCGCGGGCGGTCTCGATCTCGCCGGGCGCGATGTCGAAGCGCCGCGCGACCGCGGCGCATTCGAGCGGCGCAAGCAGCGCCTCGACGTCCATGCGGCTGCCCGGCCAGGCAAGCAGTTGCCGGAGCGTGCGGGCGACGGCGCGCTCGGCGAGTCCGCAGTCGGCAATCGCAAAGGGCATGCGGCGCGGCTCGGGCGCAGTGGCGAACACCGCCTCGATGCACGGCGCGTACGCGTCGATGTCGGGGACCAGCACCAGGATCTCGTCGGGCGTGAGCCCCGGCAGTCGCGCGAAGAGGTCGAGCAGCCGGTCGTGCAGGACCTCGACCTCGCGCATGGCGCCGTGGCACACGTGCAGCGCAACGGTATCGTCGGCGACGTCGACGGTGCCCGGGGTCTCCACCAGGTCGAGGATGTCGGCCTGCAGGTGACCGAGCACGGTGTGCCGCCCCGGCACGACGTACGCGGCGTCGCCGCGCGCGTCGTGCTGCGCGATCGCGTCGAGCGTCGCGCGGCCGTGGTGTCCCAGCGAGGCGAGCAGTCCGTTCCCGACCTCGAGGAGCGGCGCTTCCGGTGCCGCGGTGGCCTCCGCGCGTGCGAGCTCGCGCCGGCGCACGATCTGCCCCCAGTACTCGCGGCAGGGATTGAAGGCGTGCACGTGCACGGCAAGGCCGGCGGCGTCGGCCAGACGGCGCATGAAATCGAGATAGAGCGGCGGCAGCGCGGTCACGGCGAAGAGATGGATGCGCGCCGGCAGCGCCGCGACGCGCTCCGGGTCCGCGGCGAGCGCCGCGAAGAACCGCTCCCGCGGATGCTCGCGCATGGGGGCCGGCAGTGCCGCGGCCACCTCGCGCCACAGCACCGCCTGCCACGCGGCGTCGGGACCGAGGTCCGGACCGGCGCCCCGCGACCACGCCTCGATCCAGTCCGGGCGGTAGACGAGATACCGATCGAGCGCCTCCGCGACCGCCGCGGCCAGCTCGAAGCGCTGCGCCGGGCGCGCGTCGGCGAGGTATCGCGCGACCGGGGCGAGCGCCGCGTCCGGCGCGGCGAAGCGGGCGGCGAGCCGCCAGCGCAGGCGCTCGGGCTCGAGCGGCGAGGTCTCGGGCACGTCGGGCAGGACGCGACGGATCAGCCGCCACACGAAGGCCGCCGCGAACTCGGTGCGCACGTTCGCCGCGATGCCGAGCCGAGCGGCGAGCTGGAAGCCCAGCCAGCGTCCCACGTGCGACGACGGCACCACCACCACTTCCGGCTCGAGCGGCGGCAACGGCGCGGCGCGCATGAGGTCGGCCAGACCGTCGGCGAGCGTCTCGAGGCGATTGGAGGGATGGAAGTGCAGCATCGGGGCGGATGTTAGCGAATCGCGTCCGGCCGCTCCGCGACGCGTGCCGCTAGCGCTGCGCGACGCGGACGCTCGCCGCGTGCTGCGCGCTGCGCACGTCGGCCGGCTCCGGGGCCGGTTCGCCGCCGAAGAAGCCGGTGACGAGGCAGGCGATGAAGGCGCCGACGGCGACGGCGCGGTCGGCGCGCTCGCCGCGGCGGCGCAGGGCGAGTTCGTTGGAAGTGTCGGCGGTCATGTCGGCTCCTGAGGATGAACGGGGCAAGGATCGCGTGCCGCCTGGCTCAATCGATGAGCCGGTGACGGGCCTCCCGGATCGCGGTTACCCTTCCCCGCTTTGCACGGAAGGATGGCCATGGATCTCGGACTCGCGGGCAGGACCGCCCTCATCACCGGCGGCTCGAAGGGCATCGGCCTCGCCTGTGCGCGCCGCTTCGCGGCCGAAGGCTGCAACGTCGTCCTCGCGGCGCGCAATCCCGAGCCGCTCGCGGCGGCAAAGGCGGCGCTCGCGCCGCTCGGCGTGGCGGTGACCACGCACGCGGTGGACCTGCGCGACGGCGCGGCGCTCGCGAAGCTCGCCGCGGAGTGCGCGCACGTGGACATCCTGGTGAACAACGCAGGCGACATCCCCGGCGGCTCGCTCTTCGACGTCGACGAGGCGCGCTGGCGCCACGCCTGGGAGCTCAAGGTGTTCGGCTACGTCAACCTCACCCGCGCGCTGCTCGGCCCGATGAAGTCGCGCGGCCGCGGCGTGATCGTCAACGTGATCGGGATGGCCGGCGAGAAGCCCTCGTTCGACTACATCTGCGGCGCGACGGCCAACGCCGGGCTTGCCGCCTTCACCAAGGGGCTGGGGGCGAAGTCGGTGGAGTTCGGCGTGCGCGTGCTCGGCGTCCATCCGCCCGCCACGCAGACCGACCGCATCACCGCGCTGGTGAAGACCGTGGCGAAGAACCGCTATGGCGACGAATCGCGCTGGGAGGAGATCCTGGCCGATGGCAGCTTCGGCCGGGTGATCGCGCCCGAGCAGGTGGCCGATACCGTCGCGTTCCTCGCCTCGCCGCGCGCCGGCGACCTGTCCGGGGTGATGCTGAACCTCGGCGCGTAAGGACCCTTCACTTCCCCGTGAATCGCGGCGTGCGCTTCTCCATGAACGCCGTGCGCCCCTCGCGATAGTCCTCGCTCAGCGCGCAGGCGCGCACCATCGTCGCGAGCCCCGCAAGGTCGCGCTCCGCGGGATCGGCGAGCACCTCGCGGATCGCGCGCTTGCCCGCGGCGATCGTGAGCGGCGCGTTCTCCGCCACCATCGCGGTCCAGGCGTCCACCGTGGCGTCCAGTTCCCCGCCGGGCACCACGCGGCTGACCAGCCCCATGCGCAGGGCATCGGCGGCATCGAAGCGCCGTGCCGAGTAGAAGATGTCCGCGGTGTTGGCCGCGCCCAGCACCTGCATGAAGCGGCGGATGCCGACGTAGCTGTAGCCGAGGCCCATCCGTGCCGCCGGCATGCGGAAAGTGCTGTCGTCGGAGCACATGCGTACGTCGCACGCCGCGGCGAGGCCGAGCCCCCCGCCGAAGCAGATGCCGCGGATCTTCGCGACGACCGGCTTCGGGCACAGCCCTGGCGCCTCATAGGCGGCATCGACCGCGCGGTTGTAGCTCGCCTGCGCCTCCTCGGTGTTGCGGGCGCGCTCGAACTGCGAGATGTCCGCACCGGCGATGAAGGCGCGCTCGCCGTCGCCGGTGACGACGATCACGCGCACCTCCGGATCGGCGCCGAGCTCGGCCATGCGCACCGGGAAGTCGCGCCACATCTCGTAGGTCACGGCGTTGTGGCGCTCGACGTTGGAGAACACCACGGTCGCGACGGGCCCCGCCCGGCGCACGATCAGTTCGGCCATCTCAGATCACCTTTCGTTCACGCAGTTCGGCGATCCGGGCGGCATCGCAGCCCAGCTCGCGCAGGATTTCCTCGGTGTGCTCGCCCAGCTCCGGCGTCGGGCGCGCCATGGTCGCCGGCGTGCGCGAAAGCCCCACCATCTGGTTCACCAGCTTGATCTCGCCGAGCAGCGGATGCGCGACCGGCGCCGCGCAGCCCAGGTGCTGCACCTGGGGGTCGGCGAACACCTGGTCCATGGTGTAGATCGGGCCGCACGGGACGCCCGCGCGGTTGAGGATCTCGATCCACTCGGCGCTCGTGTGTGCCACGAACGCCGCGTTCAGCTCCGCGTTGAGCGCCACGCGGTTGCGCGCGCGGTCGGCCTCGGTGGCGAACTCGGGCCGCGCGACGAGATCGCCGCGTCCGAGCGCTTCGCACAGCCGCTTCCACATCGGCTCGCCGGAGGCGCCCACGTTGAGATGGCCGTCGGCGGTGCGGTACGCAGAGGTCGGCATGCTGGTCGGATGATCGTTGCCGGTCTGCGGCGGCACCTCGCCCTTCATGAGATAGCGCGCCGCCTGGAAGTCGAGCAGCACGAGACCGGCCTGCAGCAGCGACGACTGCACCCACTGCCCCTTGCCGGAGACCTCGCGCTCGAGCAGCGCCGTCA
This sequence comes from uncultured Enterobacteriaceae bacterium, assembly GCA_964552535.1. Classification (GTDB taxonomy): domain Bacteria; phylum Pseudomonadota; class Gammaproteobacteria; order Burkholderiales; family SG8-39; genus CAZKHE01. Next base: position 11,423 of record CAZKHE010000108.1, read on the forward strand.
TGATGCCGAGCGCCGCCAGCAGACCGCCGGTGATGTCGGCGATCGCCGCGCCGGTGCGCACCGGCCCCTGCCCCGGCAGGCCGGTGACCGACATGAGCCCGCTCATGCCCTGCGCGATCTGGTCGAAGCCGGGACGGTCGCGGTAGGGGCCGTCCTGACCGAAGCCGGAGATCGAGGCGAGGACGATGCGCGGGTTGATCGCCGCGAGCGTGTCGTAGTCGACGCCGAGGCGGTACTTCACGTCGGGCCGGTAGTTCTCGACCACCACGTCCGCGGTCCGCGCCAGCTCCCGGAACAGCGCGCGGCCCTCCTCCAGCTTGAGGTTCAGCGTCATCGAGCGCTTGTTGCGATGCAGATTCTGCATGTCGAAGCCGTGGCGCGGTCCGCTCATCGTGTCGACCTCCACCGAGGCCGGCATCTCGATCTTGATGACGTCTGCCCCGAAATCGGCGAGCTGCTTGACGCACGTCGGGCCCGCGCGGACGCGGGTCAGGTCGAGCACGCGGAAGCGCGTCAGTGCGGTCGAGGCGGGCTGGTGGGGCATGCGGGTCCTGGGGAATCGAAAGGTGCGCGGATCTTCTTCAGGCGTCGAGCGCCGGCGCACGCCGGTGCCAGTCCGTCGCCTGCTGGAACGCGTGCGCGACACGCAGCACGGTGGCCTCGTCGAACGGCCGGCCGACCAGCTGCAGGCCGATGGGCAGCCCGCGGGTGTCGAAGCCGCAGGGGACGCTGATCGCCGGCACGCCGAGATAGTTCACCCAGCGCGTGTAACGCGTCAGCGCGCCGAGGACCGCTGCGGCATCCGGGCCGGCGCCGGGCAGGGTCTCGTCCAGACGCGGCACGCGGATCGGCACGGTGGGCAGCGCATAGACGTCGACGTGCGCCAGTATCTGCGCGCAGAAGCGCTCCAGCGCCGGCGCACGATTTCTCAGCGCGTCCACGTAAACGGTGGCGGGAATCGCATAGCCCGCCTGGAGTCGCGCACGCGTGCCGGGCTCGTAGTCAGCGGCACGCGCCCGCATCCATGCGCCGTGCAGCGCCGAGGCCTCGACCTGCATCACGGTCATGCAGTGCGCGGACAGCCGGTCGACGTCCGGCGCCGGCACCTCGCTCATGGCAAGACCGGCGTCGCGCAGCGCAGCCAGCGCACGCTCGCAGGCATAGGCGACGTCGCGCTCGGCCAGCGCGAACAGCGACGGCGACCAGCCGATGCGCACCCCGCGGGCGCCGGCGTCGAGTGCGCTCACGTAATCCTCGGCCGGACGCGCGGTGCATTCGGGGTCCTGTGCGTCCGCGCCGGCGATGACGCCGAGCAGCAGGGCGCAGTCCGCGGCGCTGCGGGCGACCGGCCCGACGGTATCCAGCGTGTGCGCGAGCGGCATCGCGCCGGCGCGGCTCACGCGTCCCCAGGTGGGCTTGAGCCCGGTGACGCCGCAGGCACTGGCCGGCAGACGGATCGACCCGCCGGTATCGGAGCCGAGCGCGCCGTATGCCAGCCGGGCCGCGATCGCCGCCCCTGCGCCGCTCGACGACCCGCCGGTGATGTACGCCGGGTTCCAGGGGTTGCGCACGTCGCCGAAGGCCTCGCTCTGCCCGGTCGGCCCGTAGGCGAACTCGGTCATGTTCAGGGCGCCGAGCGACGCGGCGCCGGCCGCATCGAGCCGCGAGAGCACGGTGGCCGTGCGATCGGCCGCCCAGTCGCGGCGGATGGCGCTGCCGCACGCGCTGACCTCGCCGGCGCGGTAGTACATGTCCTTGTGCGCGAGCGGCGCGCCGGCCAGCGTGCCGGCGCCGTCGGCACGACGCACCGCGACCGCGCGGAACGCGTTGATGCGCGGCTGCCAGCGCTCGATGCGTGCGAGGCAGTCGTCCAGCGCACGCGCGGCGATCGCCGGGTCACGACGCGCCGCGCTGGCGAGCTCGGTCAGCGTCGCGGGGACGCTCACGGCGCGCAACGCTCCAGTGCTGCGGCGAACGCCGGGGGCTCCAGATCGAACGGCAGCGACGCGGCGTCGGCGGCGACCGCCTCGACCGTCGGCGCGAGCGCCCGCGCGATGCGCTCCGCCCGGCCCGGCGCAATGGCGATGCCCTGCGCGGCGAGCGCATCGGCGACGGCGGCGGCGGTGAGCGGGGTCATGGCGGGAGATCGAATCGGGGCGGCGAGGGGGCGGGCCTATAATAATTGAGGTTTGAAGCATCGCGCCGCGGACCGTCGGCGCGTTTTCTTTTCCGGAGCAGCGATGACGACCCGTGAGCAGGAGCTCGCCGAGATCCGTGCCGCCGTGGCGCGGTTGTGCGCCGACTATCCCGGCGAGTACTGGCGGGCGCTCGACCGCGAGCGCAAGTACCCCACCGAGTTCGTCCGCGCGCTGACCGAGGCGGGCTATCTCTCCTGCCTGATTCCGGAGGAGTACGGCGGCAGCGGCCTCGGCCTCTCCTTCGCCGCAGCCATCCTCGAGGAGGTGCAGGCGAGCGGCGCGAACGGCGCCGCGTGCCACGCGCAGATGTACATCATGGGCACGCTGCTGCGCCACGGCACGCCGGCGCAGAAGGCCGCGTACCTGCCGAAGATCGCCGCGGGCGAGCTGCGCCTGCAGGCGTTCGGCGTGACCGAGCCCACCGCCGGCACCGACACATCGTCCATCCGCACGACTGCGGTCCGCCAGGGCGACCGGTACGTGGTGAACGGCCAGAAGGTCTGGACCTCGCGCGCCGAGCACTCCGACCTCATGCTGCTCCTCGCACGCACCACGCCGCGCGACCAGGTGGCGAAGAAGACCGACGGCATGAGCGTCTTCATCGTGGACATGAAGGCCGCGCTCGGCCGCGGCCTCACCATCCGCCCGATCCGCACCATGATCAACCACGGCACCACCGAAGTCTTCTTCGACAACCTCGAGGTGCCGGCCGAAAACCTGGTCGGCGAGGAGGGCCGCGGCTTCCGCTACATCCTGGACGGCATGAACGCCGAGCGGATTCTCATCGCCGCCGAGTGCATCGGCGACGGGCGCTGGTTCATCGAGAAGGCCACGGCGTACGCCAACGAGCGGAAGGTCTTCGGCCGGCCGATCGGCCAGAACCAGGGCGTCCAGTTCCCGATCGCGCGCGCGTACATGGCGAACCAGGCCGCGGCACTGATGGTCAGGCGCGCGGCCGAGCTGTACGAGGCGGGCCAGCCCTGCGGCAAGGAGGCGAACATGGCGAAGCAGCTCGCCGCCGAGGCCTCCTGGCAGGCGGCGGACATGTGCCTGCAGACCCACGGCGGCTTCGGCTTCGCCGAGGAGTACGACGTCGAGCGCAAGTTCCGCGAGACGCGGCTGTACCAGATCGCGCCGATCTCCACGAACCTGGTGCTGTCGTACCTCGCCGAGCACGTGCTGGGGCTGCCGCGGTCGTACTGAGCCGGCGGAAACGTCGCGGTATCGGGGAGCGCGAGGGGCCCTGGAATCGCGACCGGTTCCAAATGTCTTGACGGCGATACAATCGTCGCGCTGCATCCTTCGCAACGCCGCTTCCGGGAGAACGCCGTGATGAAGATGTTGGTCGCCCTGTTCGCCGCAGTCGCCGCCCTCGCAGCCGTACCGGCCCACGCCGTCGGGCCGCGCCCCGCCCCCCTCGCCCAGCCGGTGACGCTCACCGTCGGCTACCAGAAGGTCGGGCACCTCGCGCCGATCGTGCTGATCGCCGAGGACCTGAAGAAGATGAACGTCGACCTCAAGCTGGTCGAGTTCGTCCGCTACGCCGACGCGCGGACCGCGCTCCTCGCCAATTCGCTCGACATGGCCACCGTCGGCCCCGCCGACCTCGCCATCGCCCTGGCCGGCGGCTCGCGCAACATGGTCGGCATCATGGGCGTCGGCTCCTCGCCCAAGTACGTCATCGGCCGCAAGGGCGTGCAGCTCGATTCCTGGAAGGACCTCGCCGGCAAGAAGGTCGGCATCGCGCCCGGCTCGGCGGTCTGGTTCCAGTTCGCCGCGACGCTCACCGAGCGCAACGTGCCGTACAACTCCTTCACCGCGGTGAACATCCAGGGCGGCGGCGCGAACTTCAACCAGGCGCTGAAGCGCGGCGACGTCGACGCCATCGTCACCTGGGAGCCGTTCGA
>CAZKHE010000109.1:0-14879 GCA_964552535.1 uncultured Enterobacteriaceae bacterium
ACGACAGCGACTTCTCGGCGTTCATGTCGGTGTGGTTCTTCGAGGAGCAGAAGCATTCGCTGGTGCTGATCGAGTACCTGCGGCGCTTCCGGCCGGAGTTCGCGCCGACCGAGGAGGAGCTGCACGCGGTGCGCTTCCACTTCGACCCGGCGCCGGCGCTCGAGACGCTGATGCTGCATTTCTGCGGCGAGATCCGCCTGAACCACTGGTACCGCTGCGCCATGGAGTGGCACACCGAGCCGGTGATCAAGGCGATCTACAAGCTCATCAGCGACGACGAGGCGCGCCACGGCGGCGCGTACCGGCAGTACATGAAGCGCGCGCTGGAGCGCTCCGGCGACTGTGCGCGCGCCGCGTTCGCGAAGATCGGCATGCTGATGGCGAGCCCCGGCCGCACCGGCAAGCCGCTGCACCCGACGAACCTGCACGTCAACAAGGCCCTGTATCCCGAGGACACGGTGCAGTCGCGACTGCCCGACCCGGAATGGCTCGAGCGCTGGCTCGACCACCAGATCCAGTTCGACAAGTCGTGGGAGCAGAAGGTCGTCACCGCGATCCTGCGCAACCTCTCGATCCTGTTCGACCGCACGCTGGAGACGGTGCAGGACCTGAACCGCTATCGCAAGGAAGTCATGCGGAGCCTGCCCGACCCTGCGATCCAGCCCGCCTGAGCGCGGCGCGACGCCGCCCATGTCGCGCTATCCCGCTCCCGCCTTCGAAGCCAAGCTCTGCGCCCCGGACGCGCTCGTCGAGCGCGTCCGCACCCTGCCGCGCCCGCTGGTGTTCACCAACGGCGTCTTCGACATCCTCCATCGCGGCCACGTCACCTATCTCGCCCAGGCGCGCTCGCTCGGCGCCAGCCTCGTGCTCGGCGTGAACTCTGACGCGTCGGTCAAGCGCCTCGGCAAGGGTGACGATCGGCCGATCAACGCGCTCGCGGATCGCTGCGCGGTGCTCGCCGCGCTGGCCGCCACCGATCTCGTGACCTGGTTCGAGGACGACACCCCGCTCGCGCTCATCCTCGCGTGCCGCCCCGACGTGCTGGTGAAGGGCGGCGACTGGCCGGTGGAGAAGATCGTCGGCGCACGCGAGGTGCAAGGCTGGGGCGGGACGGTGCACGCCATTCCGTTCGAGCACGAGCGCTCGACCACCGCCCTGCTACGGAAGATCCGCCTGTAGCACCTTCTGCATGTACACCGCGCCCGGAATCGGGTTGTGATAGTACGGCCCGATCTCGACGAAGCCGACGCGCGCGTACAGGGCACGCGCCGCCTGCATGTGATCGAGCGTATCGAGGAGCAGCCGCCGGTAGCCGGCCGTGCGCGCCGCGGCGATCACCGCGGCGGCGAGTTGATCGCCCAGGCGCCGGCCGCGATAGGCCGGACGCACGTACAGGCGCTTGACCTCGCCCGCCTCGGCGTCGAAGCGCCGCAGCGCGATGCAACCGGCGGCCAAGTCGCGGTCCATCGCAAGAAAGAGCCGGCCATCCGGCGGCGAGTACGCGCCGGGCAAGCTCGCGAGTTCCGCGTCGAAGCCCTGGAAGCACAGGTCCACCTTCAGCCACGCGGCGTACTCGATAAAGAGCTCGCGCGCGCGGGCCATGTCCGCCGCACCGCGCGCCTCGCGCAGGACGATGTCCACGGCTGGCTGCGCGGAGGCTTGCGCGCGCGTGTCCATCAGCCGCGCGCCTCCGCGGGACACTCGCGCAGGTCGGCTGCGGGCCACGCCGACTTGAGATCGGTCGCCCGGCCGCGGAATCCCTCCGGCGCCTCGCGGACCTGCAGGTACACGCGCACGACCGGCTCGCGCGGCACCACGCGCGCACCCGCCACGCCGCGCGTGGCGAGCGTCTCCATCCGCACCCGCGCGCCCTCCTCGCTGCCGAAGAGGCCCAGGGAGATGCCGTTGCGATAGCCGTTCGCGTCGTCCTCGATGACGCCGACGTCGTCGACGCCGAGCTTCTTCAACTCGGCGAGCCGCGCCGTCGCGGCAGCGCGCGTCGGGAGCGGCGGCAGCATCACCCACCAGCGTCCCGGCTCCTCGAGCCGGCGCTCGCGAGCCTTCACGCCGAAGGCCTCGATGGACGCGAGCGCCTTCGGCACGTCGGCGAGCGCGAACGCGCCCCACTCGATGCACGATTGCGGCGCGGCGCGGCGCGGCGCCGACATCGCCTCGGCTTCCTCGGCGGTGAGCAGGCGCATGCGCTCGGGGGCGATCTGCTGGGCGGCGATCTCCGCGTGCGGCCCGGGCTGGCTCTGCCGCCAGTACGCATAGGCGCCCAGCAGCACGTTGGCGAGCACCAGGGCGAGGAAGAGCGTCCTCATGCGGCTGCAAGCCCCAGCAGGCGCACACCGTCCAGTACCAGGTGCTCGACGTACCGCGTGCGCGCATCGAGCAGCGGCAGCAGCGCGCCGGCGAAGCCGCCGGACACGATGCACGCTGCGTCCGGACCGAGGCGCCGGTGCATGCGCTCGATCGCGCCGGCCTCGGCTTCGAGGCAGCCGGACTCGATCGCGTCGGCGGTGTTGCGCGGCTCCTCGCGATAGGTACCCTCGGCGAACGGCAGCTTGGCCGTGTTGACCGCCAGCGCGCGCTTCATCAGCGCAACGCCGGGAATGATCGCCCCGCCGCGGAAGGTCCCATCCGCCGCGAGCAGATTCAAGGTGGTCGCGGTGCCGGCGATCACCACGAGGCACGCGCCGGCGTGGAGTCCGCGGGCTGCCACGACCGCGGCCCAGCGATCCACGCCGAGCTGCGTCGGGACTTCATAGAGATTGCGCACCCCGCACGCGGACTCGACCGCCTGCAGCCACCGCACGCCGCAGTTCCAGCGCGCAGCGGCCGCAGCTATGCGCGCCTCCGCATGGCCCCCGGCGACGTTCGCCGCGGCGACGATGGCCGGGGCGGGCAACGTGGCCCACTCGCGCTCGAGCCGGTCGGCTTCCTCGTGTCCGGCCGCGCCGAGCGCGGCCCAGCGCGAGCCGTCGTGAAGGCCCCACTTGATGCGGGTATTGCCGCTGTCGATGCACAGGATGGTCATGCCACGGCCCGCAACGACACTTCGCCCGAGTGGAAACGCTCGATGCGGGTGGCGGTCTCGACCAGGAGCGCGCCCTGCTCGTCCACGCCCACCGCGCGGCCCTCGGCTGCCCGAGCGTCGGCAAGCGTGACCCGCACCTGCATGCCCTGGTGCGCGTGGCGCAGCAGCCAGTCATCGCGGAACGCGGCGAAGCCGTGCAGCGCGAAGCGCTCGAGAGACCCGGCGAGCTCCCCGAGCAACGCCGCGAGCAGCGCGCTGCGGGTGGGCGGAGCGGGCGCGATCGCGGCCACGTCGGTCACCGGTTGTGCGATCCGGGCGCGGATGGCCTCCGGCAGGCGCGTGTTCACACCGACGCCGCAGACGACCGCGGCGCCCGCGCCGTCGGGGGTCGCCTCGACCAGGATGCCGCCGAGCTTGCGGCCCGCGTGCACGAGGTCGTTCGGCCACTTGAGCGTCGCGCCGCGCACACCGCAGCGCTCGAGCGCGCGAACGCAGGCGACGCCCGCGGCGAGCGAAAGGCCGCCGAGCGCGGCACCGCCGCGCGGCATGCGCCACAGCAGCGAGAAAGCGAGCGCCCCGCCCGCCGGCGCGATCCAGGCGTTCCCGCGGCGTCCCCGCCCGGCGGTCTGCAGTTCGCACGCGAGGGCGCTGCCGTGCGGGAGGCCGTGCGCGGCCCGTTCCATCAGCACGGCGTTGGTGGAGTCGCACTGCTCGACGATCGCTAGACGCACCGGCGTGCCGGACCCCGCCAGCGCGGCATCGATCGCCGCCGGGTCGAGCAGATCGGCGGGCGCATCCAGGCGGACGGTGCCGTCCGCGCCGCGATGCAGGGCGGCCCCGGCGGTCGTCAGTTGTTCCAGTGCCACCTGGAGGTCCGCCGGCGCGACGTGCAGCGCTGCCGCGAGCGCACCGGGGGCGTGAGGGCGCCCATCGGCGAGCATGCGAAGAATGGAAACGGGCGTCGGTCGCATCGACCGACGATGTTATCAGCCCCGGTCGCGAGGCCGGCTCAGCTCATCTGCGACTGCAGGTAATTCTGCAGGCCGATCTCCTTGATGAGGTCGAGCTGCGTCTCGAGCCAGTCGATGTGCTCCTCCTCGGACTCGAGGATGTCCTCGAGCAGCTCGCGCGAGATGTAGTCGCCCACCGACTCGCAGTGCGCGATCGCGGCCTTGAGGTCGGGATGGGCGATCTGCTCGAGCTTGAGGTCGCACTGCAGCGCCTCCGGCACCGACTCGCCGATCATCAGCTTGCCGAGATCCTGGAGGTTGGGCAGCCCCTCGAGGAAGAGAATCCGCTCGATGAGCTTGTCCGCGTGCTTCATCTCGTCCACGGACTCGTGGTACTCGTGGTCGTAGAGCTTCTTGTACCCCCAGTGCGCGAACATCCGCGCGTGCAGGAAGTACTGGTTGATCGCGGTGAGCTCGTTGTAGAGGATCTTGTTGAGGTGCCGGATGACCTGGGGATCGCCTTTCATGGACCGCTCCGTGAGGCCGCGGCCTGCGCGTCTGACAGGACGGTCACGTCGCGCCGCGGCGGCTCGACTATAGCCGAGCCGGTGGGAACGCGAAAAGCGGAGGCTCAGCCGCCGAGGGCGGCGTCGCGGCGACTGCGTTCGTGCGCGTGCTCGCGGAGCACCTGTTCGGCCGTCGGCGCGCAGCGTCCGCAGCAGGAGGCCACGCCGATCTGATTGCGCAGCTCGTCCAGGGTGCAGCACCCGAGCTCGGCACACGCGCGGATCTCCCGGTCGGTGACGGCGTTGCAGACGCACACGTACACGATGGCTCCTCCTGTGGGGCGGATTCCGGCGCCCCGTTCCGTCCGGCTCAGCCTACCGCGAACCGGAACGAGAACGATTCTCACTCATTCTCGCCACGGCCGCAAGGGTACTGTTGCGCAATGTGCCCCGTGTCGATGACAGCAGCTTGATCCTGCTCAAGATTCGTTCACGAGGACGCATACCCCTGCTCAGGCCATTGACGTCGCAAACGAGAATCGTTATCGTTTCTCACCATGCGATCCGAAACAGACACGTCCTCTTCGGCGCCTCAGCCGGACGCCGAGGCGCGCCGCCGGGGCGAAACCCGCCGGATCGCGAGCAGCGAGCTGTTCGGGGACGCCCCCGTTCTCGTGATCGTGCACAACGGCCGCGAGTACCTGCTGCGCGTCACGCAGAACGGCAAGCTGATTCTGACGGCGTAGCGCCGCCCCCGACGACCATTCCGCCAGCGAGCCGGGTCCTGCCCTTGCCAGCCAGCTTCGTGACGTGCACCGACAGGAGCCATGCCATGAACCGCCTCGATCCACAGAACAGCCGCGCGGACACCGTGCTCGGCGCAGCGCTCTATCTGATGACCGCCTACCAGCGGAACCGCTGCCCGCGCCTCGCGGCGTGCGTCTCGGCCCACCTCGACTGCCTCGCCGCGCATCCGGGCGTGACCCCGGTGCTGCGGGAGCTGTGCGAGGGGCTGCGCGGCGACTGGCGCGCCATGGCGCAGCTGGCGGACACGGGCACCGCGCACCTCCACTGAGCGCCGCTGCGATCGACTCGCGTCGCGCGGCGCGACGCCCGGGACCGCAGGAGCGACCGGACCGCCGTACGCGGGCCTGCGCGGCTCGTGCCGCGCAACTCAGAAGGCGCCCATCCGCCGCTCGACGCGCGCCAGGTACGCCGCGCGCGAAGCGGGCGTGGACGCGTTCATGTGGTAGTGGGCGAGATAGTCCGCCCGCGCCGACGGGTGACAGAACCACCGCACGTAGCGCGTCACCTGCCGGCGCGGCAAGTCGCCGACGTACCAGACCATCCACCGCGGGCGGCCGTAGGTGGTGACGGCCGCGATCCTGCGGATGTTCTGCAGCCGCGGCCGCACCACGTTGTTCTCGTACACGAACGCGACGCCGGGGCGCAGCACGCGGTCGAAGAAGCCTTTCAGGATCGCGGGCACGCCGAAGCACCAGACCGGGAACACCAGCACGAGCCCCTCGGCCGCGCGCAGTCGAGCCCCGTAGGGCGCGATGTCCGCGGGGACGCTGCCCGCGTCGTGGTACGTGCGCCGCTCGTCCGCGCGCACGCGAGGATCGAAGTCGTCGGCGTAGAGATCGATGAGGTCAATCTCGTGGCCGGCGCGGTGCAGTCCCGCCAGGGTGCGTTCGAGCAGCGCGCCGTTGAAGCTGTCCTCGAGCGGGTGGGCGCGAACGACGAGCACCTTCATCGCGGGTCATCCGAAGTGCGGCGGGCGGCATCGTGATGCATCCGTGCTTCTTCCCATATGGCGACAAGGGTGTCGATGGTACGCAGGATCCCTACTCATGGCTGTCATCGCGGCGCGCTAGGATGCGCCGGTGACCGACCGTCGCCGATTCCTCCGATCGCTCGCCGCGCTGAGCGCCGTGGGTGCCGCGAGTGCCTGCGCGCCCCTCGCTCCGCGGCCGCAATTCGCCGCCGACCCCTTCGCGCTCGGCGTCGCCTCCGGCTATCCGACGCCGGACGGCGTCGTGCTGTGGACACGCCTCGTGGTCGATCCCGCCACGCCGGGGGGCGGCGTCGACCCCGTTCGCATCCCGGTGCGATGGGAGCTCGCGCGGAACGAATCCATGTCCGATCGCATCGCCCACGGCGTCGTCGAGGCCGATCCGGACTGGGCGCACTCGGTGCACGTGGAGGCGCGCGGCCTCCAACCCGGACGCTGGTACTGGTACCGGTTCACGGCGGGCGGCGCCGTCAGCCCGGTCGGGCGCACCCGCACCGCCCCGCCGGCAGGCGACGCGGCGGTGCCGCTGCGCTTCGCGTTCGCCTCGTGCCAGCACTACGAGGCCGGGTACTACGGCGCCTGGCGCCACGCGGCAGCCGATGCGCCCGACCTCGTCGCCTTCCTCGGCGACTACATCTACGAATCCTCCGGCGTGCGCAACCCGGTGCGCCTGCACGGCGCGCACGAGCCGTACACGCTCGACGAGTATCGCGTCCGCTACGCGCGCTACCGCAGCGACCACGACCTGCAGGCGGCCCATGCGGCCTGCCCCTGGATCCTCACGTGGGACGATCACGAGGTCGACAACGACTATGCCGACGCGCAGCCCGAGGACGACATGCCGCCGGAGCAGTTCCTCCTGCGGCGCGCGGCGGCCTACCGCGCGTACTACGAGCACCTGCCGCTGCCGCGGTCCATGCGCCCCGACGGCCCGCACATGCGCATCCACACCACCGTCGAATGGGGCGCGACGGCGCGCTTCTTCGTGCTGGACGATCGCCAGTACCGCTCGGTGCAAGTCTGTCCGAGGCCCGGCCGCCGCGGGGGCTCGAACACGGTGGACGTCGCCGACTGCCCCGACCTCGCTGATCCGCGCCGCACGATGCTCGGCGCCGCGCAGGAGCAGTGGCTCGAGAGCGCGCTCGCGCGCTCCCCGGCCCGCTGGAACGTGCTCGCGCAACAGACTCCGCTCGCCCAGTTCGACCAGATGCCCGGTGACGGGCGCCGTGCGTGGACGGACGGCTGGGACGGCTATCCCGCGGCCCGCCGGCGGCTGCTGCAGTCCCTCGCCGAGCGTCGCATCGCGAACCCGGTCGCCATCGGCGGCGACGTGCACACCTTCACCGCCTCCGATCTCAAGGTGGACTTCGACGATCCCCGGTCTCCGGTGGTGGCGAGCGAGCTGGTGTGCACCTCGATCTCCTCGCTGGCGTGGCCGCAGGAGCGCATCACGCCGTTCCTCGCGGACAACCCGCACATCCACCTCGCGGACAGCCGCGCGCGGGGCTACGTGCGGGTGAGCCTCGACGGCAAGGCGCTGCGGGCCGACCTGCGCGCGATGGCGAGTGTGACGACGCCGGATGCGGGCTGCGCGACGCTCGCGACGTTCGTGGTCGAGGACGGTCGACCGGGCCCGCGTCGCGCGTGAAGCGCCGTGCCCGGGCGCACACCGGGTCACGCTGTTCGGCTCAGCCCGCCCGCACCCGCACCGCGGCCGCCACCGCCGACTCCAGCGCAAGCTCGGTGTGCTCGACCAGCACCACGGTCACCGGCCGTTGCGCCAGCACGTCGACCACATGACCCTCGACCAGCCCGTAGGACATGAGCTGCTCGAGCTGGATGGCGGATATCTCGCGCCCGAAGCCGGCGACCGTCACCCGCGCCCCGACGGGCGCGTCGCGCAGGAGGATCTCCTCGGTCACGACGCGAGCTGCCCGATCCACCGCACGATCCCCCCGACCAGGAACGCCGTCGGCATGATGAGCGCCAGCATCGCCGCGGCGATGCGCAACCCCTGCTCCTTGACGATCATCAGCACGCTCGCGATGCACGGCACGAACAGCGTGATGGTCACCATGCCGACCAGCGTCTGCAGCGGATCGAGCGCCGCGCCCATCGCGAAGAGGCCCGTCGCGCCGAAGTCGCGGCGCAGGAAACCCATGACGAACGCCGCGCTCGCCTCCTTCGGCAGCCCGAGCCAGCCGGTGACCAGCGGCTCGCCCGCCTGGACGATCCACGGGAGAATGCCGACGCGGTCGAGGATGAACATCGCACCCGTGCCGATCAGGAACAGCGGAATGACCTCGACGAGATACCACTTGAGGCGGCCCGCGGTCTTCTTGAGCACGTTGCCCGCGACGGGCATGCGCATCGGTGGCAGCTCGGTCACCAGCGGGATGCGGCGTCCGGGGATCAGCCTCGCGGCGAGCCAGCCGGCCGCGAGCAGCACGACGACCACGCACCCGACCCAGGCGAGCAGCGCGTTGAACGACACCGCACCCAGCATGCCGAGCACCACGCCGAGTTGCGCCGAGCAGGGAATCGCGAGCGCCATGAGGAAGGTGGCGATGAGCCGGTCGCGCTTGCCGTGGAGAATGCGCGTCGTGAGGGTGGCCATGGTGACGCAGCCGAGACCCAGCACCATCGGCAACACGGCCCGGCCGTTGAGGCCGATCATCGAGAACAGGCGGTTGGCGATCACCGACAGCCGCGAGAAGTAGCCCGAGTCCTCCAGCGCGCCGAACGCGAGGAAGAAGGTGGTCACGATGGGCAGGACGAGGGCGAGCGCGTAGGTCATGCCCATGGTCCACAGGCCGTAATCGCCCACCAGCAGGTCGGTCACCCACTGCGCAGGGCTCCACGCCTCGACGAACCCCGCGACCGCGGGATTGACGATGCCCTCGAACAGATCCTCCTCGACGAGCCCGACCAGCGTCCCGGCGCCGAAAACGCCCACGAACTCGTACATCGCGTAGAGCACGGCGAGCAGGATCGGCCAGCCCCACACCGGATGGATCGCAAGCTGCCCGATCCGCTGCGCCATGCGTGGCGTCGCGGCGCGCTCGTGTCGCACGCAGCGCGCGTCCACCGCCTCGGCCCAGGTGCTGCGCGCACGGGCCATGACGCGCGGGAGCGGCTCGGCGAACGCCTGACGGGCGCGCTCGCGGATGATGCCGAGCCCGGCATGCGCGTCCCCCAGCCGCTGCTCGAGCATCGCCTCCACCTCGGGATCCTCGGCGAGGTAGAGCAGCGCGAGGCCGCGCGGCGAGATGCTGGCGACGAGCGCGCGCTGTTGCAGGAGCGCGGCTGCATCGGCCACGGCCTGCTCCACGACGTCCGGATAGCGCACGCTCGTCCGCGGCACGCCGGGACGCGCGAGGCCGTCGGTCAGCGCGGCGATCCCCTCCCCGCCGGTCGCGACCGTGGCGAAGACGGGAATGCCGAGCTCGCCCTCGAGCAGCGCGGCGTCGATGTGCACGTTGCGCGCGCGCGCCTCGTCGCTCATGTTGAGCACGAGCACCATCGGCAGCCCGAGCTCGGCGAGCATCGCGGTCAGCGAGAGCGTCCGGCGCAGGTTCTTCGCGTCGCCCACCTGCGCGAGCGCCCGCAGGTCCTCCTGCAGCAGCGCGCGCATGGCCGCGCGCTCGTCGTCAGTCCGCGATGGCAGCGCGAGCACGCCGGGCGTATCGAGGATCTCCGCGGTGCGATCGAAGCGGGCCGCCGCGCGCGAGACCTCGATGGTCGTCCCCGGATAGTTCGAGACGTTGACGTAGGTGCCGGTCAGCCGGTGGAACAGCACCGACTTGCCGACGTTCGGATTGCCGACCAGTGCGACGGTCGCGCCCGGAGTGCTCATGTCGTTGGCTCCCGTATCAGCGCGCGGCGCGCGCCCGCTGCGCGCGCCGCGCGTCCGCGCCACCACAGCCAGATCCCGCTCCCGCCCAACGCGGCGAGGACGAGCCCGAGCACGAACGTCAGCGCTTCGTGCACCACACCGCCGAGTGCGCCGGTGTGGAGCGGGTACATCCACTGGAAGGCCCGCGTGCCCGGTGGCGGCTCGTTCCATTGCCATTGCGCCACCACGCGTCCTGCATAGGGATCGACCCACACCGACGACAGGCCGTTCGGATGCACCTCGTCGGGCAGCTGCTTGCGCACACGCACCGCACGGGTGGGATCGCCCGGCCACTGCAGGATCGAAAGGCGCCCGCCGGGCATCGCGTCGTCGGCGAGACGCAGCACGGCGTCCGCGCCCAGGCGCTGCTCGGCCGGCTGCACCCGGGGAACCGCCGCCGCCGTGGCGCCGGAGAGCGCATCGACCCAGTGCGAGATCGGTCGCCACGCCATGTACGCGCCGCTCGCCGCCGACACCAGCAGCAGCACGCCGAGCAGCGCGCCGGCGGTGCGATGGAGATCGAGCGTCACGACGGTCGCAGCACGCCCCCACCGCACGCGCAGTGCGCGGCCGAGCCGCGCGTCGCGGGGCCACCAGAGAATCAGGCCGACGCCGAAGAGGAAGGCGTAGCCGAGCGCGGCCGCCGCGAGCACCTTGCGGCCGCCTTGCGAGGCCAACAACTCGCTGTGCAGCTCGAAGACGAAGTTGTAGACGCCCTCGGTCGCCTCGCGCGTGCCGAGCAGCCGGCCGTCGGCAGGATCGAAGTACGCCTGCAGGTCGCGGTCGCCCTTGACGTAGGCGACGAGCGAATCGCCCGGCGCGCGGGGCAGGCGCAGGCTGATGTCCGCCCCGGGGTGCTCGGCCTGCAGCCGGTCGAGCATCGAAGCGATCGGCGCCGCAGTCGCTGCGGGCGGGACGCGGAAGAGCGCCGCGTTGGCCCACCGGTCGATCGGCTTGAGCACCACGAGCAGGGCGCCGGTCGTCCCCGACACGAGCAGCACCAGCCCGGCGGTCAGGCCGAGCCAGCGGTGCACGGTCAGTAGCACGCGGCGCAGGCGCATCGCTACAGCTCCATGCGTAGCGCGAACCTCACCGTGCGCGGCAGCCCGACGCCGAGCAGGCCGTTGCCCGCCGTGCTCCAGTAGTCCTTGTCGGTCAGGTTGTCCACGTTGGCCTGGAACGTGACGGCCTTGCCGCCCACCTTCGTGCGATAGCGCGCGCCGACGGTCCCGATCGCGTAGCCGTCGATGTGCCCCTGGTTGGCGTTGTCGACGAAGCGCTTGCCGGTGTAGAAGACGCCGGCATTGACCGCGAGCCCCGGCACGTAGGGCACGCGCCAGTCGGCGAACGCGCTCCAGGTCTGCCGCGCCGTGTTCTCCGGCACCTTGTCGAACGTGGCGGCGTTCGCCCCATTCTGCTGCCGCGCGTCCATGATCACCGCCGAGGCGATCACCGAGACGTCGCGGGTCAGTTCGCCGCTCGCGGCGAGCTCGAAGCCCTCGTACTCGGCCAGCCCGTTGAGCGTGAAGCGGTTCTGCGCGTCGACGAACGTGGAGGGCCGCTCGACCTTGAAGTACGCCCCCTGCACCAGCACGCCGCGCGCGACCTCGGCCTTCACGCCCCCCTCGTACTGCTTGGACAGCGCCGGCGGCAGGATCTCGCCCGCGTTCGCGCGGTTCTGCGGCGCCTGGCCGCTTTCCTCCAGGCCCTCGAGATAGCTGCCGTACACCGTCATCCAGGCGCGCGGCTTCCACATGACCGCGTACTGCGGCACCACCTTGTCCGTCGAGTAGTTGGACGTGGCGGTCCGGTTCTCGTAGTCGCTGCCGCGCGCACCGAGCATCACCTGCCACTGCTCGCCGATGGAGATGCGGTCGAAGACGTACCAGCCGCGGTCGTCGATGGTCTGCGGGCTGGAGGTGAAAGCGGCCGTCGGGCTGCGCTCGGCAATGTTCACCGGGTTGTACAGGTTCTGTGCGATGTCCACGGTGGGCGCGTTGCGCGAATCCTGGTACCGCTCGTTGGCGGTGTAGCCGAACGAAATGTCGTGGCGCAGGGGGCCGGTGTCGAAGCTGCCGTACAGCTCGCCGCGGTAGTTCTCGTTCACGTACGCCTGCCCGCGCTGGAAGAAGACGCGCAGCGTGCCGGCGCCCGTGGCGAGGTTGTAGTTCTGGAACTGCGAGAAGTTGCGGTCGCGGTTGGTCTCCGCGCGTCCCGCCTCGAAGAGCACGCCCCAGCGGTCGGAGAGCGCGTAGTCCACGCGGCCGAGAACGTTGGTGGCATCGGCGTCGTACTTCTGCCACTCGCCCGCGAGGTTGCGCGTGTTGGCGGGCACCGGCGGCAGCGGGATGTTGCCGTTCACCGCCGGCAGCAGCGAGATCGCCGCCGGCTCCGAGACGTTCTTGCGGATGTGCTCGACGTCCAGCTTGAAGGACAGGTCGCGCGCGGCACGCCAGTCGAGCGCGGCCGAGCCGAAGGTGCGCGAGCCGGAGAAGTTGTCCACGCCGATGTCCACGTCGCCGCCGGCGGCGTTCACGCGCAGGCCGAACTGGTCGTCGGGCCCGAAGCGGCGCGCGACGTCGCCGTGCACGTTCCAGCCGCCGAACTGGTTGGCGGAGAGGTTGACGTCGCTCACCGGCGTGCTGCCCGCGCGCTTGGTCACCATGTTCACGATGCCGGAGGGCGGCACGAAGCCGTAGTACAGCGACGAGGCCCCCTTCAGCACCTCGATGCGCTCCTTGTTCTCCAGCGGCTGCTCGATCAGGTTGATCACCGGCAGCGAGCCGTTGAGCCGGTAGTTCGCCCGGTTCTCCACCAGGATGCCGCGGATCGCGAGGTTGTCGTAGGTCGCGCCGTTGAGCTGCGCACGCGTGACGCCCGCCGTGTTGCGCAGCGCGTCGAACAGCGTCGTCGCGCCCTGTGCGTCGAGCACGGGCCGGGTGACGACGTTGGTGGTGAGCGGCACCTCGAGCGGGCTCAGGTCGCGGAAGGTGCCGACCTGCACGCTGTCCGAGCGGAAGCTCTGCGCCCGTTCGGAGCGCACGTCGACTTCGCGGAGCGTCTGCTCCTGGGCAACGGCGAGGCAAGGCATGGTGGCGGCGACGGCCAGCGCGATGAGGCGCGGGCGCAGGCGATACGGCATGGTTTCTTCTCCCTGTTCATGTCGGGCCTGGCTTGCTCGCGATCCGGGTGCTGGCTGGCTGGCGGTGGTCTTGAAGATTCGGTTCAGTCGGCCGGATGGGTGACGAAGCCGATGCGCGCCAGTCCCGCCCTGGCCGCATCGGACATCACCTCGGCGACCCGTTCGTAGGGCGTGGTGCGGTCCGCGCGGATGTGCAGCTCCGGCTGCGGCGTCTGCCGCGCGGCCAGCGCCAAGCGCCGGGCGACCTCCTCCCGCGGCAGCGCCTCGCCGTTCCAGAACAGCTCGCCGGAGGTGCGCACCGCGAGCTGCACGTTCTCGAGGCGCTCGACGTTCGGGTGGCTCGACGCGCGCGGCAGATCGACCTTCACCGCGTGCGTGAGCAGCGGCGCGGTGACGATGAAGATCACCAGCAGCACGAGCATCACGTCGATGAGGGGGATCATGTTGATCTCGGCCATCGGCTGCCCGCCGTCGCCGCCCTGACGGAATCCGCCGAAGGCCACGTCAGGCTCCCGCGCCCACGGCACGGATCGGCGACTTGGCCTCCAGCGCCGCCACCTCGCCGGCGCGCGCGCCCGTGGAGATGAACGCGAACACGTCGTGCGCGTAGCTGTCGAGCTCGGCGAGCATCAGGCGGTTGGCGCGCACGAACGTGTTGTAGGCGAGCACCGCCGGAATGGCCACGGCGAGGCCGATGGCGGTCATGACCAGCGCTTCGCCGACGGGACCGGCGACCTTGTCGAGCGTGCCCTGCCCCGACATGCCGATGGCAAGCAACGCGTGATAGATGCCCCAGACCGTGCCGAACAGGCCGACGAACGGCGCGGAGGAGCCCACGGAGGCGAGCACGGTGAGTCCGGCTTCGGCGCGCGCGGTGCTGCGCTCGATGGAGCGGCGCAGCGCGCGCGTGAGGTACTCGTCCGCCGAGCCCGCATCGATGAGGCGCTCGGCCCCGCGTCGCCCGTGCTGCTCGACGGCGGTGAAGCCCTCGTGGGCGAGATCCGAGAACGGATCGTCGGCCCCCTGGCGATGGATGCGCTCGTGCACCTCCCGCAGGCTGCCTGCCGCCCAGAACTCGCGCAGGAAGCGCCGGCTGCGGCGGCGCGTGACCCACGTCTGCACGCCTTTCGACAGGATCAGGTACCAGGTGGCGACGGACATCACGAGCAGGACGGCGAGCACGAACTTGCCGACCGCGTCGGTCTGCGCGAGGAAGTGCGCCAAGCCGAGCTGAGTTTCCACGGAATCAACCTCTCAAGCTGAAGGAGATGGGAACGAGCACCCACGCCGCGACCGGCGCGTCGCCCTGCTTCGCCGGAACGAACTTCCACTTGCGCACCGTGTCCAGCGCGACCTCGTCGAGGCGGGAGAAGCCCGACGAGCTGCGCAGCTCGATCCGCTCGGGATCGCCGGTGGGGGCGACGAACACGCGCAGCACCACGCGGCCCTCCTCGCCGAGGCGGCGCGACAGGGGCGGATAGGGCGGCGCGGGGTTGCGCAGGTAATCGGCGTTGAAGCTCGGCGGCACGACCGGCGCCCGCGGCGCCGTCG
>CAZKHE010000110.1:0-14556 GCA_964552535.1 uncultured Enterobacteriaceae bacterium
TCGCGCGCCAGCTCGAGCGACTGCGGGTGGACGTGATCGAGGCGGGCTTCCCGGCCGCGTCGAACGGCGACTTCGAGGCGGTGCGCGCGATCGCGAACACGATCAAGGAGTCCACGGTGGCGGGACTGTGCCGCGCTAACGACCGCGACATCTCCCGCGGCCTGGAAGCGCTGGCCGGGGCGAAGCGGCCGCGCATCCATACCTTCATCGCCACCAGCGAGCTCCACATGGAGAAGAAGCTGCGGATGACGCGCGAGCAGGTGCTGGAGCAGGCGAGGCTCGCGGTGCGCTTCGCGCGGAACCAGTGCCCGGACGTCGAATTCTCGCCCGAGGACGGGTACCGCTCCGACGTCGACTTCCTGTGCCGCGTGCTGGAGGCCGTCATTGCCGAAGGCGCGACCACCATCAATGTTCCGGATACCGTCGGCTACGCGGTGCCGGAGCTCTACGGCCACTTCATCCGCACGCTGCGCGAGCGGGTGCCGAACTCCGACAAGGCGGTGTGGTCGGTGCACTGCCACAACGACCTCGGCATGGCGGTGGCCAACTCGCTCGCCGGGGTGAAGATCGGCGGCGCGCGGCAGGTCGAGTGCACCATCAACGGCCTCGGGGAGCGTGCGGGCAACACGTCGCTCGAGGAGGTCGTGATGGCGGTGAAGACGCGCAAGGACTTCTTCGGCCTCGAGACGCGCATCGACACAACCCAGATCGTGCCTGCCTCGCGCATGGTGTCGCAGATCACCGGCTTCGTGGTGCAGCCGAACAAGGCGGTCGTCGGCGCGAACGCGTTCGCGCACGCCTCGGGCATCCACCAGGACGGCGTGCTGAAGGCGCGGCAGACCTACGAGATCATGACCGCCGAGGACGTGGGCTGGAGCGCGAACAAGATCGTGCTCGGCAAGCTCTCCGGTCGCAACGCGTTCAAGCAGCGCCTGAAGGAGCTCCACATCGAGCTCGAGAGCGAGGAGGCGGTCAACGTCGCGTTCCAGAAGTTCAAGGACCTCGCCGACAAGAAGGCGGAGATCTTCGACGAGGATCTCCACGCGCTGGTCTCCGACGAGGCGGTCACCGCGGAGGCGGAGCACTGGAAGCTGGTGACCATGAGCCAGGCGAGCGGCATGGGCGAGCGCCCGCACGCCAAGGTGGTGCTGTCGGAGGACGGCGTCGAACGCCACGCCGAGTCGGAGGGCGACGGACCGGTCGACGCGACGTTCAAGGCGATCGAGTCGCTCGCCTCGAGCGGGGCGGAGCTGCTGCTCTACTCGGTGAACGCGGTCACGCAGGGCACCGAGTCGCAGGGCGAGGTGACGGTGCGGCTGGCGCGCGCCGGGCGCATCGTGAACGGGGTAGGTGCGGACACCGACATCGTCGTGGCGTCTGCGAAGGCCTACGTCAACGCGCTGAACAAGCTCGGCACCACCGAGCGCATGAACCCGCAGCTCGAGGCGGTGTAGCGGCTTCAGGCCGCCGCCCGGGCGGCGGCTCCGGCGCGGCGCGCGTAGAACGCGGCGCAGAGGAAGAGCACGATCGCCAGGGCGACCTGCAGCAGCGCGAGCGGGCGCACGGGCGCCGGCTCGCCCCATGCCCGCACCGCACCTTCCGCGACGTACGCGAGGGCGAGGAACGGCACCCACTGGAACGTGCGCCGTCGCCCGTGCAGCATGCCGCGCAGGGGCACGAGCAGCGGCAGCGCCTTCAGCACCAGCCAGGAGCCTCCCGCGCGGATCGGCGCGAGCGAAAGCTCCCAGGCGAGTGCCAGCGCGATGAGGGCGAGCAGGGCGCCGAGCGCGCCGAACCAGAGGCCTCTCACGCGCCGCGCGCCCGTCGCGCGAGGTCGGCGAGGGTGGCGCGCAGCTCCGCCGCGGTCGTCACCGGGCGGTCGAAGTCGAACCGGTGCACGCCGGCGCCGGCGCGCACGTCGAAGCCGTCACCGTCGATGCCCACGATGCGCGCGTCGCGGGCCTCCGCGATCCCACGCGCGGTGCAGTACGCGGCGATCGCATCCGCGTGATCGGCGTTCATGTGGTCGACGGCGCCGGGCTCGATGGCCGCAATCTCGCCGGCGGCCGGAAGGAAGTCGGCGGCCTGTACCCACTCGATGCGCCCGAAGCCGCGCACGAACAGCGCCTCGCGCGGCTCCAGGCGCCAGAAGCGGAAGTCGCCGAGCGCGAGGAAGCGCTCGGCCTCCGGATACAGGCGCAGGTAGCGCGCCGCCGCTGCGTCGTCGTCACACACTGCGGCGTCGCCGACGACCGTGAGCCGCGGTCCGGCCGTGTCCGCCACGCTCATCTCGTGCACGACCAGACTGGCCCGACCGTCGACCTCGAGGCTGCGCGTGTGCTCGGCCAGCGCGCTGACCAGGACGACGGGCCGCGCCCGCGCGTCGCACGCGAACGGCGTGACCGAGCCGAAGGGGTAGCCCGGCACGCTCTTCGAATGCGTGGCGAGCACGCCGATGCGCTGCCCGCGCAGGAACCGCCGGGCCTCGTCGGCGGTGGTCATGAGGCGAGCCTCGCCGCGGTTTCGGCGAGGCGTCGGCCGAGCGCGACGGCCAGTGCGCGCTCGGTCGCGTCGAGCGGACGGTCCGCGGCGGTCCCGGCGACGTGGCTCGCGCCGTACGGGGTGCC
This sequence comes from uncultured Enterobacteriaceae bacterium, assembly GCA_964552535.1. Lineage (GTDB taxonomy): Bacteria > Pseudomonadota > Gammaproteobacteria > Burkholderiales > SG8-39 > CAZKHE01. Next base: position 2,628 of record CAZKHE010000110.1, read on the forward strand.
GCCGCTCGTCGTGGTGTTGAGCGCCTGCTCCGAGTAGGGCAGGCCCATCACCAGCATGCCGTGATGCAGGAGCGGCAGCATCATCGAGACCAGTGTCGTCTCCTGTCCGCCGTGCATCGTGCCCGTGGAGGTGAAGACCGCTGCCGGCTTCCCCGCGAGCGCGCCCTTCAGCCAGAGCGCCGCCGTGCCGTCGAGGAAGTACTTGAGCGGCGCCGCCATGTTGCCGAAACGGGTCGGGCTGCCGAGCGCGAGGCCGGCGCAGGCTTCGAGGTCGCCGAGCTCGCAGTAGGGGGGACCGCTCGCGGGAATGTCCGGTGCCACTGCCTCGCAGACGGCGGACACGGCCGGCACGGTGCGCACGCGCGCCCGCATGCCGGCGACGCGCTCGACGCCTTCGGCGACCGCGTCCGCGAGCGCGCGCACCGAGCCGTTGCGGGAGTAGTAGAGGACGAGGATCTCGGCCATGTCGCGGGTATGATACCAACGCGATGCCGCCTACCCGCCCCGCCACGCGATCCCGCGGGCTCCTGCGCTTCGCGCGCGCCGTGCTCGCGCGCTTCGTCGCGGACCGCGGCCCGGGGGTCGCCGCAAGTCTTACCTACACCACGCTGCTGTCCCTCGTGCCCCTGCTTGCCATCGGCCTCGCGCTGATGACGGCCTTTCCGGTCTTCGAGGAGTTCGCCGCGGCGACCGAGCGGTTCTTCCAGGAAAACCTGCTGCCCCCCAAGGTGGGCGAGACGGTTCTCGGTTACCTGCGCGAGTTCTCGGAGGGCGCGGCGCGGCTCACCGCGGTGGGTCTCGCCGTGCTCGCCGTCTCAGCGTTCTTCATGATGCACACGATCGAGGAGGCGTTCAACGCGATCTGGCGCGTCCGCCGGACGCGGCCGCTCGCGCTGCGCCTCCTCGTGTACTGGGGCGTGTTGACCCTCGGACCGATCCTGGTGGGGGCGAGCCTCACGACCACCTCGTACTTCGTCACCGCATCGCTCGGCCTCGCGGGCACGGTCCCGGGCGGACAGGCGATGCTGCTCAATGCCGCGCAGCTCGGCCTCACCACCCTCGCGTTCACGCTGCTCTACTACGTCGTTCCCAACCGGGCGGTCGCGTTCCGCCACGCGGCGGTCGGCGGCTTCACCACGGCGCTGCTGTTCGAGGTGACCAACCGCGCCTTCGCCGCGTACATCGGGTACGTCTCCACCTACACGCTGGTGTACGGAGCGTTCGCGGTCGTCCCGCTGTTCCTCGTCTGGGTCTATCTCTCCTGGGTGGTCGCGCTGCTGGGCGCCGTGCTCACCGCGATGCTGCCCGACTACGGCTACGTCTCCGCCGACGAGCCCTCGCCGTCGGCGCCGATGCTGTCCGACGTGCTGGAAGTGCTGCGCGTGCTGGTGGGCGTGCATGGCGCGGGCGCGACCCGCACGTCGGCCCGCATCGCCGCCGAGGGGCGGCTGCCGCTGGAGCGGACGGAGGCGACGCTCGAGGGCCTGGCGCGCGGCGGGTGGGCCGCGCAGACCGCCGATGGCCGCTGGCTGCTCGCCTGCGACCCGGACGTGGTGACCATCGCGGAAGTCTGCGAGGCGGTGTCGCGCGGCGCCACCGCGAGGGGCCGCACCGCGGTGGTCGAGCACCTGTTGATGCGGGCCACCGAAGGGCTGCGCGGCGCGCTGGCCGCGCCGCTGCGGGCCCTCGCCGAGGAGGGTTCCGCTGCGGCGGCAGCGCCTGCGGTCAGCCGACCGCGCTGAACTGCACCACCTGCACGCTCACCGTGCGCTCCAGCAGGCGAGTGGCCCGCACCCGCAGCTTCGAGTGCAGCTCGCCCAGATTGAGCTCGCAGGTCGAGTCGAGCGGGACCAGCGGCGCGAGGATGGCGGGGGCCTGATTGAGCGACGGCACTTCCGGCAGCAGCAGCACCGGCTCGCCGGCCGCTGCCGCGCCGTCCTGCGGCTTGCGGATCGAGACCGGACGCGCCGTCGGAGCGAGCTCCTCGAGGCCGAGCTCGAGGTGCTCCGGGTTGTCGGAAAGGACCCACCGCACGACGCAGATGTGGCAGGTTTCGCTGTCGCGGGTACGCAGTCCGATGACTTCGCCGACGCGGATCGCCTCGATGGGCCCGCTCACGTGCATCAGCGCGAAGCCGCGCGGGCTCTCGTTGGTCACCATCCACTCTCCGCCGCGCGGATGCGCGGCGTCGCCCTTGTCGAGAAACTCCCAGATCCCGCGGATGCCGACGCGGATCTCCACCCGGGCGTGCGTGCGCAGCCGGGTGAACCGGCGGTTGGGCACCGCGCCCCAGTGCTTGATCAGCCGCCCCATCAGGTCGCGAAACGCGTCGCCGCCGTCCGGCAGCCCGAGCGACTCGGCGCTTTCGCCCGCGGAGAGCCGGGCGACCTGGTCGAGCAGGAGCTCGGCCAGCGGCAGCGTGTTGAGCACGAGGTCGTGCGGCTGGGGCACCGGATGGTGGCGCTTGGACAGCGCGTAGCCGGGCACGTCGCGCTGCGACTTCACGAGGAACAGGCCCTGCGCGCCGCGGTTCTGCTGCGACGGCCCGAGCGTCGCGCGCTCGCCGAAGCGGTCGATCCAGCGCACGACGCGGTCGAGGTCGCCCTGCATCAGCTTGAGCGGCTCGGCGTAAGCGAGCAGGAGCGCGCTGCGATACACCGAGAGCGGGGTCGCGGTGCCGCCGTCGAGCGCGCGAGTCGCGAGGCCGCGCCGCAGGCCGAACTGGTAGAGCTCGTGGAGCTCGCTCCATACGCCCTTGGGACTCGTGGCGTAGGTGCGATAGCCGATCTCGAGCCGGCAGGCCAGCACCTCCATCGCGCGCAGCACGGGCAGCAGGGCGCGGCCGCTCGAGGCGAATCCGAAGAGGCGGCGCGACTGCTCCACGAGCAGCAGCTTGTACGAATACGCGAGCTCCGTAAGGAGATCGTCGGCGACGCCTGCGGCGGAGCGCGAGTCGGACGAGAGGGGCACGGTCGCGGCCGCGAGCGCGTCGTGCAGTTGCGGCACCAGCCGCTCCGCCGCCGCGCGCACGAGCTCGGTGATGTCCTGGCGCAGGGTGATCCGCACCCGCGCCGCGTTCAGGGCGCGAAGCGCGTCGATCATGGCGCGCGCGGCGTCCAGCGGACGATCGCCGGGCAGCGTGGCGAGGAAGCCGGAGATGTCTTCGGGCGTGCGCGCATAGGGCGAGGAATCGTGGGCGCTTGCCTGGGGCAGGGAGAGGTGCAGCGGCATTTCCGGCTCCTTGTGACTGTCGTTGATCGGCCGAACCTTCTTGCACCCGGATTCCGCAAGCTCCATGCCATTCGCATGCGGCCCCAGGGGGGGCACGAGACATTGTTCGCGCCGCCGCCGGGAGGCTGGGGCCGGAGCGCGGTAGCGCACATTCTAGGGAACGGCGCGCCGTGCAGGCGACGCCACCTTCGGCGCAACGACGACACCTACGGATGCGCGCGTCGGCGCGGGTGAGGAATGCGTCACGTCGGGTTCGACACCCATCGCATCGATCTGACGCCCGTCCGACATCAGGGCTCGCCGGAGCCGGCGAAGCGGCAGACGGCCCGCAGGGCTTCAGTCGGTGACTGCTTGCCCGGGCGCGACCTCGAGCAGCTCGATGCTCGCGGTCTTCTCGAGCACGCGAGCGGCGCGCAGCGAGAGCCGTCCGCGCCGATGGCGCAGGCTGAAAGTCTGGTCCGGCGACAGGCGATTGGCGGGGGCGACGATCGTGGGCGGATGGCGCTGCGTCGGCATCTCCGGGAAGAAGAGCACCGGCTCCGGCGCGATGCGGTCGGATTCCTCCGGCTTGTACACCGCCGGGACGACGACCGGTCCGAGCTGCTGCAGACCAAGCTCGAAGTGCTCCGGGCTGTTGGAGAGGATCCATCGCACCAGGCACACGTAGATGGCGCCGCGATCGCGCGTGCGGATGCCCACGACCTCGCCGACGTTGATCGGAGTGAGGGTCCCGGACATGTACTTCAGCGCGAAGCCGCGCGCGCTCTCGTTCAGCACGATCCACTGCGTCGCGCGCGGCACGCCGTAGGCCGCGCGCGCGGTGTCGCCGGGCTCGGCGGGCGCCTCGTGACGCAGGACGCGCCAGATCTCGCGCAATCCCACCCAGACATCCACGCGGGGATGGAACTGCATGCGCGCGGAACGCGAGCGCCGCTCGCCCCGCCAGTTCGCGGCGAGGCGTTGCAGCAGTTCCCGATACGCGGGCGTGCGCGCCTCGGCGGGCAGGCCGAGACCGGCCGGCATCACCCCTTCGCCGAGGCGGCGCAGCTGCGTCTCCAGCCGCTCGACCAGCGCGCTGGTGTCGAGGTGCAGCTCCCCGGGCTCAGGGGCCGTATCGGCACGCTTCGGCAGCGGCGCGCCGGCCCGGTCGCGATGCGGATAGACCGCGAAGGTACAGGGGCGAGCCTCCGACGCCCGCGCCTCGGCAAGGCGCGCGAGTTCGCCGAACTGCTCGATGTAGGCGTGCACGTGCGGAAAGTCGCCGTGGCGCAGCTTGGAGGGCTGCGCGAAGGCGAGCAGCAGCGCGGTGCGATACACCTTGGACGGCGAGGTCCGCGGCGAGTCGATGTCGCGTTCATCGAGCCCCCACTCGCGCGCAGTCCGGTACAGCGTGTGCAGTTCCGCCCACACGCCGCCCGGGGAGCGCGCATAGAGCCGGTGGCTGAGGGACAGGCGCCGGGCGTGGAAGAGCATCGCACGCACCAGCGGCACGTTCAGATGGCGCTTGAACCCGAGGTTCAGCCAGGAGCGCGGCACCGACAGCACGACGTGCGAGTACCCCGCCGCGATCTCCTTCAGCAGCTTCTCGATCAGGTACGCGTGCTGGCGCAGCGGCCCTGAGACCGGCGGCATCGCGTCGGCGAGGCGCTTCTCCAGCTGCGGGAGCAGCCAGTCGCCGTGATCGCGGAACATGTCGAGCAGCCGCAAGCGCAGGCGCGCGTGCATGGGCGTGCGGTTGAACTTCACCAGGTGCTCGATGATGGCGCGCGCCGCCGCCGGCTGGTCGGCGGGCAGGGCATTCAGCCACTCGCGCAGCCGATCGGGGCCGAACGCCTCGTCGGGCGCGGCGGAGCTTCCCGGCGCGATAAAATCGAGCATCATCGTCATGCGTCTGGCAACGCGCGCCGCGCAGGGCGCGTGACGCGTTGCGCGTTTCTTCTCTCTTCCGGTCCGATGCGATTTTCCCCGCGGCACGAGGCCCGCGGCAGGCCCGTGCCGAAAGGCAAGTTGTATGCCACGGTCATGCACCTGCGCGGCCGTGCGAGCGCCGCCTGCGTGGCTTATACCGCATTCCCCACCGCCTTCACGGAACCACCATGCCCGATACGTCGATCATTTCCTGCAAAGCGATTCCCGCCCGGGACCGGCTCATCTGCGCGCTCGACGTGCCGAGCGCGGACGAGGCCCGCCGCCTCGTCGACCTCCTCGGCGACGCGTGCCGCTTCTACAAGATCGGCCTGGAGCTGTTCATGTCAGGCGGCTACTTCGATCTGCTGGAGTGGCTGCGCCGACGCGACCGGCAGGTCTTCGTCGATCTGAAGTTCTTCGACGTGCCCGAGACCGTGCGCAGTGCGGTGCGCGCGCTGCGCGACAGCGGCGTGACATTCGCCACGGTGCACGGCAACCAGTCGATCATGGAGGCGGCCGGACGCGACAAGGGCGACGTGAAGATCCTCGCCGTCACTGTGCTCACCAGCCTCGATCGCGGCGACCTCGACGATCTCGGCTTCGCCTGCGACGTCGAGAAGCTGGTGCTGTCGCGGGCGCGTCGTGCGCTGGAGGCCGGCTGCGACGGCGTGATCTCCTCGGGGCTCGAGGCGCCCATGCTGAAGCGCGAGCTGGGCGAGCGCGTGATGGTGGTGACCCCCGGCATCCGGCCGGTGGAGAACCGCCCGGCCGACGACCAGAAGCGCACCGTCGACGTCGAGCAGGCCTTTCGCAACGGCGCGGACTACATCGTCGTCGGCCGTCCGATCCGCAACGCGCCGGATCCGCACGCCGCGGCGGAGGCGGTGCAGGCGACCATCGCTTCGGTCTTCGGCGCGTGAGCGACTCTGCCGAGGACGTCGGCGCGGCGCTCGTCGCGCTGCTCGAGCGCGATCGCGCGATGCGCGCACGCCTCGTGGACGAGGGCAGGCTCTTCGCAGGCTACGCGCCGGAGATGGAGGCCGTGCACGCGGAGAACGCGCGCGCGCTGGAGGCCCTCATCGATGCCCACGGCTGGCCCGGACTCGCGCTCGCCGGGCGCGACGGCAGCATCGCCGCGTGGACTGTCGCCCTGCACGCGATCGGTCTCCCCGCCTTCCAGCGGCGCTGTCTCGCGCTGCTCCAGGGGGCCGCGGAGGAAGGCGACGTGCCGCCGGCATTCGCCGCGATGCTGGAGGATCGCATCCGTTTCAACGAGCGCCGGCCGCAGCGCTACGGAACGATCTTCGACTGGGACGAGGACGGGCGCATGTCGCCGTGGCGGCTGGAGGATCCGGACGGCGTGGAGGCGCGCCGCGCGGCGGTGGGGCTGCGGCCGCTCGCCGACGAGATGCGCAAGGCGCGCCGTGCGCCGCGCGAGAAGGGCGACCGGCCGCCGCGCGATTACGCGGCGCGGCAGCGCGAGATCGAGGCGTGGGCGCGTCGCACCGGCTGGCTCGAGCCGGACGCGGGCGCATGACGCCGGCGACTCAGGCCACCGGCCCGTCGTAGTGGAACTGGCCTCGCCACGCGGCGAGGACCAGGTTCGGATACTCCGCGCGGCCCAGGCTGCCGTTGTAGCGGCCGAGCGCGCGATAGAGATCGCCTTTCTCGATGTCGAGGTAGTGACGCAGGATCACCGCGCCGTAGCGGAGGTTGGTACGCAGGTGAAAGAGGTTGTCCTCGGGCGTCCCGATGAGCTCGCGCCAGAAGGGCATCACCTGCATCAGGCCGCGCGCGCCGGCGGAGGACACCGCGTATTTCTTGAAGCCGCTCTCCACCCAGATGAGCCCGAGCATGAGCTGCGGATCGAGCCCGGCGCGGGTCGCCTCGTAGTGCACGGTCTTCAGGAGTTCGATGCGGAACTTCTGGTCGGGGATGCGCTTCGCCAGGCGGTTGGACATCTCCAGCAGCCAGCGGTAGCCGTGCGCCGGATCCTCGAAGCGCAGGCTCGGCACGCCCTTGTCCGCGATGGAGCGCGACAGCGCGGCGCGGACGCTGTCGGACAGCGGCTCGTAACGCTGATTGCCCGCGGCCGCCGTGGAAGCGGCGAGGGCGATGGAAGCGGCAACGAGGACGTTCAGGAGGGTGCGCACACCTTTTCCCGGATGAAGGGCAGGGCGTCGGCAACGGCGACCGCGCTCGCCTGCTCGTCGCGGCGGCCCTGCACTTCGATTTTGCCATCGCGCAGTCCACGCTCGCCAACCACGACGCGGCAGGGGATGCCAACTAGTTCCATGTCGGCGAACATGACGCCCGGCCGCTCGTCGCGGTCGTCGAGGAGCACGTCGATGCCGGCCTCCCGGCACTGCGCATAGAGCCGGTCCGCCGCCTCGCGCACCGCGGCGCTCTTGTGATAGCCGACCGGCACGATCGCGAGCTCGAAGGGCGCCATCGGCAGCGGCCAGACGATACCGCGCGCATCGTGGTTCTGCTCGATCGCGGCGCCGACGATGCGCGTCACGCCGATGCCGTAGCAGCCCATCTCGAACGGCTGCTGCCGGCCGTCGCGGTCGAGGAACAGCGCCTTCATCGCGGCGGAGTACTTGGTGCGCAGCTGGAAGATGTGGCCGACCTCGATGCCGCGCTGGATCGCCAGCGGACCCGAGCCGTCGGGGCTCGGATCGCCGGCGACGACGTTGCGGATGTCGGCGACGAGCTGCGGTTCGGGCAGGTCCCGGCCCCAGTTGACGCCGATGAGGTGGAAGCCCGCGTCGTTCGCCCCGCACACGAAGTCCGCCATCGCGGCGACCGCCCGATCGGCGATCACGCGGATGTTCGCATCGATCCCGACCGGCCCGATGTAGCCCGGCTGGCAGCCGAGGTGCTGCACGATCTCGGCGTCGGTGGCGAAGCGGAAGGGGTCGAGGCCGGGCAGCTTCTGCGTCTTGATCTCGTTCAGCGTGTGGTCGCCGCGGATGAGGAGCAGCACGAACTCGGTGTCGTGCATCACGGCGACCGCCTTCACGGTGCGTTCGAGCGGCAGGCCGAGCAGCGCGGCCACCTCCTCGCAGCGGGTCTTGCCCGGCGTCGGCACCTTCTGCATGGCCTCGCCCGGCGCACCGCGCGGTACCGCCGGCGCCAGGGCCTCGGCGAGCTCCACGTTCGCCGCGTAGTCGGATGCGGGGGAGTACGCGATGGCGTCCTCGCCCGAGTCGGCGAGGACGTGGAACTCGTGCGATCCGGTCCCGCCGATCGAGCCGGTGTCGGCGGCGACGGCGCGGAAACGCAGTCCGAGCCGCGTGAAAATGCGCGTGTAGGTGTCGTACATGTTGCGGTACTCGCGCACGAGGTCGTCGAAGTCGGCGTGGAACGAGTAGCCGTCCTTCATGGTGAACTCGCGGCCGCGCATGACGCCGAAGCGCGGGCGGATCTCGTCGCGGAACTTCGTCTGGACCTGGTAGAAGTGGACCGGAAGCTGCCGGTAGCTCTTCAGCTCGCGCCGCGCGATGTCGGTGATCACCTCTTCGTGCGTGGGCCCGACGACGAAGTCGCGCTTGTGCCGGTCCTTGAGGCGCAGGAGCTCCGGCCCGTACTTCTCCCAGCGACCGGACTCCTCCCAGATCTCGGCCGGCTGCACCGCGGGGAGAAAGACCTCGAGGGCGCCGGCGCGGTTCATCTCCTCGCGCACGATCGCCTCGACCTTGCGCACGACGCGCAAGCCGAGCGGCATCCAGCTGTAGATGCCCCCGGCGAGGCGGCGGATGAGCCCCGCGCGCAGCATCAGGCGATGGCTGACGATCTCGGCGTCGGAGGGCGCCTCCTTGAGCGTGGCGAGGAAGAACTGCGAAACGCGCATCGTGCGGAAACCCTGCGAAAAGTCCGTGATTCTAGTGCAGAAACGGACGATTCCCGGGCCGCGCGTGCGCGCTTTGCACGCCCGCGCGTTTGTGGAAGAATCGTTGCAACCACCACAATCCGAACGGAGCCGATCATGCTCGACCGAGAAGGCTACCGCCCGAACGTCGGCATCATCCTCTGCAACCAAAGGAACGAGGTTTTCTGGGGCAAGCGGGTCAAGGAGCACGCCTGGCAGTTTCCGCAAGGCGGCATCAAGCACGGTGAAACGCCCGAACAGGCGATGTTCCGCGAGCTCCACGAGGAGGTGGGGCTGCACCCGCAGCACGTGAAGATTCTCGGCCGTACCCGCGGGTGGCTGCGCTACGAGGTGCCGGCGCAATGGCTGCGTCGCGAGTGGCGCGGCCACTACCGCGGCCAGAAGCAGATCTGGTTCCTGCTGCGCCTCGTCGGCCGCGACTGCGACGTGCACCTGCGCGCCAGCGACCGCCCGGAGTTCGACGCGTGGCGCTGGAGCGAGTACTGGGTGCCGCTCGACAGCGTGATCGAGTTCAAGCGCGACGTGTACCAACAGGCGCTGTCCGAGCTCGCGCGGTATCTGCTGCGCGACACGCCGCGCAACGGGCACCGCACCTTCCGCGTGCCGCGCGAGATCCGCGAGCCGGGTGCCTGAGCAGAACGGCGCGAACGCGCTGGCGGAGCTGCTCGCGCTGGCCGACGGGCGGCGCGTGCTGCGGCTTTCCAGCGGGTCTCCGGCAACCTATTGCTATGTCGACCCGCTCGCCGGCGGCGTGCTGGTCGGGACGCCCCGCTTCGACCCGGAGCTGCTCGCGGCGCTGCCGGCCGTGCGCTTCATCGTCTACCCGTCCGCGCGCAGCGCGGTCGATGTCGGCGCCTGGCGGGAGGCAGCGGGCGCCCGCGTCATCGCCGGGGTCGGCGAGCCCATCGACGGCCCGGTGGACGAGCGCGCGGACGGCTCGATCCGCATCACCGGACGCCTGGACTTCCTCGCCTGTTCCGGCACGACGCGCGGGACCATCGCGTTCCGCTCCAAGGGTCCGCCGGCGCTCGTGTTCTTCGGCCCGGCGCTCTCCCAGGCGCAAGGCTGGCCCCGCCTCGCGCCGGATCCGTCCGACTGGAGCTGGGAGAATCGCGTTATCGGCGCGCTCGGCATCGCGGCGCTGGAGTTCGAGTACGCGTTCTGCGACGATCACGGCCCGGCCAGCCGCATCGGACCGGGCGCGTCCAGGCACGTCGCCGCGAACATCGATGAGGCAAGCTGAATGCCGTCTGCGCGGCGGATGGGAAATGTCCAAGACAGACGTTGACAGTCGATCGGGCCGGCCGCTACACTCCCATTACTCTTTAGACAGAGTCTAATTCCAGGGTTTTTCGCGGAATTCGTCACTCCCTTTCGTTCAACCAAGGAGGCTCTCCATGCCGCAACTCAAAGGCTCCAAGACCGAGGACAATCTGAAGGCCGCGTTTGCCGGCGAATCGCAGGCGAACCGCCGCTACCTGTACTTCGCCAACAAGGCCGACGTGGAAGGCCAGAACGACGTCGCCGCGCTGTTCCGCTCCACCGCGGAAGGCGAGACCGGGCACGCGCACGGTCACCTCGAGTACCTCGAGGCGGTGGGCGACCCCGCCACCGGCATGCCGATCGGCTCCTCGCGCGACAACCTGAAGGCGGCCGTCGCCGGCGAGACGCACGAGTACACCGACATGTACCCGGGCATGGCGAAGCAGGCTCGCGACGAGGGCTTCGACGAGATCGCCGACTGGTTCGAGACGCTCGCGAAGGCCGAGCGCTCGCACGCCAACCGTTTCCAGAAGGCGCTGGACGCGCTGACCGACTGAGTCGGCCAGCCCGGAGAAAGAGCGGGCATGGGTCCCGCTCTTTTTCTTTCGTCTCCCCCAATCCGCCGCCGTACATCCCCTCTACGCCAAGGATCACGAAGATGACCGTCCGCGAAGGCAGCCTCGAAGCGCCGACCCGCCATCCCATCGAGTGGAAGTCCGCCGAGTTCTACGACGAAGGCAAGCTCTTCGACGAGATGCACCGCGTCTTCGACATCTGCCACGGCTGCCGCCGCTGCGTCAGCCTGTGCACGTCGTTTCCGACGCTCTTCGACCTCGTGGACGAGGGGCCGACCGGCGAGATGGACGGGGTGAAGAAGGAGGACTACTGGAAGGTCGTGGATCAGTGCTACCTCTGCGACCTCTGCTACATGACGAAGTGCCCGTACGTGCCGCCGCACCCGTGGAACCTCGACTTCCCGCACCTGATGCTGCGCGCGAAGGCGGTCAAGTACAAGCAGGCGGGGGCGAAGTTCCGCGACAAGCTGCTGTCGTCCACCGATGCGATCGGCAGGCTCGCGGCGATCCCGGTGGTGGCGCAGACGGTGAACGCGGTCAACAACAACGGCGCCGCGCGCGGCGTGATGGAGAACGTGCTCGGCATCGCGAAGGAGCGCAAGCTTCCGCCGTACTCGCCCTCCAAGTTCCGGTCGAGCGCCGAGGCGAGCAAGCCGTTTCCCGTGAAGGACGGCGAGCGCGCGCCGGGGAAGGTTGCGATCTTCTCCACCTGCTACATCAACTACAACGAGCCGGGCATCGGCCACGACCTGCTGAAGGTGCTCGAGCACAACGAGATCCCCTACGTCATCGTCGAAAAGGAGGCGTGCTGCGGCATGCCGAAGCTCGAGCTCGGCGACCTGGAGGCGGTCGAGCGCCTCAAGAACGTGAACATCCCGCCGCTCGCGAAGCTCGCGCGCGAGGGCTACGCCATCCTGACCGGGGTGCCGTCGTGCACGCTCATGTTCAAGGGCGAGCTGCCGCTGCTCTTCCCCGACGATCCGGACGTGAAGGCGGTGTCCGAGGCGATGATGGAGCCGTTCGAGTACCTCGTCCTGCGCAACAAGGACGGGCTGCT
>CAZKHE010000111.1:0-14486 GCA_964552535.1 uncultured Enterobacteriaceae bacterium
GCTACATCAACGATCCGCGCATGGACGACTCCTTCCGCATCGACGAGGGCATGGCCGCCGCGCGCCGGCTGCTCCTCGACCTGGCGGAGATGGGCCTGCCCACCGGCTCCGAGGCGCTCGACCCGCTGTCGCCGCAGTACCTCGGCGACCTGATCGCGTGGTATGCGATCGGCGCGCGGACCACCGAATCGCAGACGCATCGCGAGATGTCCAGCGGGCTCTCCGCGCCGGTCGGCTTCAAGAACGGCACCGACGGCGGGCTGGAGGTCGCGATCAACGCGATCAAGTCGGCGGCGCATCCGCACAGCTTCCTGGGCGTGAACCGCTCCGGCCGCACGGCGATCGTGCGCACGCGCGGCAACGCCCACGGCCACCTCGTGCTGCGCGGCGGCGGCGGGCGGCCGAACTACGACACGGTGAGCGTGCGCTTGGCCGAGAACGCGCTCGTCAAGGCGAAGCTCCCGCCCAACATCGTCGTCGACTGCTCGCACGCCAACTCCCTCAAGGATCCGGCGCTGCAGCCGCTCGTGTTCCGCGACTGCGTGCACCAGATCATGGAGGGCAACCGGTCGATCGTCGGGCTGATGCTGGAGAGCCACTTGTTCGAGGGGAACCAGTCGATCCCCGAGGACCTGGCGCAGCTGCGCTACGGCGTCTCGGTCACCGACGCGTGCATCGGGTGGGAGACGACCGAGGAAGTGCTGCGCCGCGCCCACGCGGACCTCTCCGGCGTCCTCGCCGCGCGCCGCCAATAGCGGACAATCCGGGCTCGTCGAGTCCGGAAAGTCCGCCATGGCCGCGACCGCTCCCCTGCGCCGCTATCCGCTCCACCTGCATCTCGCGGTGCTCTTCTCCGTGCTGGTGCTCGCCACCGGCGGTCTGCTGGCGTGGCTGGGCTACGCGCAGAGCCGCGATCTCAGCCTCGCTGCGGCCGATCGCACCTTCGCGCAGCTCGGCGAGGCCACCCGCGCCGGACTGCAGGACGCGTTCGCGCCGGTCGGCAAGATGGCGCAGATGCTCGCGTTGCAGCCCGTCGCCGCCGCATCCGGCCTGGAGCAGCGCCTTGCGGCGCTGCCGGCCATGGCCCTCGCCTTCGACGACGCCGCACCGGTGGCCGCGGTGTACGTCGGTTACCCCGACGGGGCGTTCTTCCTCCTGCGCCCCCTGCGCGACGATCGGGAACGTGCCGTGTTCGAGGCGCCGGCGGGGGCCGCCTTCCTCGTCGATGCCATCGACACGCGTCAAGGCCGGCGCGACGCGCGGTACCTGTATCTCGACCCGTCCCTCAGGGAGATCGGCCGTCGCGAGCGGCCCGGCGCAGCGTTCGACCCGCGCACGCGCCCGTGGTATCGCGAGGCCGTCTCCGCCGCGGGCCCCGTGCTCACCGCCCCCTACGTCTTCGCCGCGACGGCATCGCCGGGCGTCACCCTGGCGCGGCGCACGCCGGCAGGGAGCGTCGTCGGCGTCGACGTGACGCTCGGCCAGGTGTCGCGCCTGCTCCAGGCGATCCGGCCGGTCGCGGGCGCCGCCATGGCGCTCTTCGATTCCGCGGGGCTCGTGCTGGCGACGTCGGACCCGGGCGAGCGCATCGTCCGCACCGAGGGCGACGTGCTCTCGCTCGCGCGCATCGATGCCCTCGCGCACCCCGCGCTCGCCGCGCTCGGACGCGGCGCCCCGCGACAGGGTGCGGACGTCGCCGCCGGCACGTGGAAGACGGCCGTGCTGAGCATTCCCACCGCCCGCGAGGCGCTGCAGCTCGCGATCGCGGTGCCGCTGGACGTGCTGCTCGCCGACGCGCGCACGATCCGCAACCGCGGACTCCTTGCCGCCCTCGCGGTGCTGCTCGTCGCGTTGCCGCTGACCTACTGGGTCGCGCGGCGGGTGTCGCGCTCGCTGCGCACGCTCACCGGCCAGGCGGAGGACATCCGTGCCTTCCGCTTCGACGGGCCGCCCGCGCCGCCGTCGCCCGTGCTCGAGGTGGATCAGCTCGCCGACGCGATGGACCGCATGCGCGGCACCATCCGGCGCTTCCTCGACATCGCCACCTCGCTGAACGGCGAGCGGCGCTTCGACGCGCTGCTGGAACGGCTCGCGCGCGAGACGGCGGAAACGGTCGGCGCCGAAGGCGGTGCGGTCTATCTCATCGATGCGTCCGGCGCGTGCCTCGCGTGCGCGAGCGTCGTCGGCCGCAACGAGGCCGGCGAGGCGGCCGTCGCGCCGCTGCATCTCGATGCCGATTCGCCGATCACCGCGGCCTACACCGGCGCGCGCACCGTGGTCACGCGCCTCGAGCCGGGCGCCGTCCCGGCGGAGCTCGGCTTCGTGCGTACCCTGTGCCGCGATGCGCCCGCCACCCTGATCGCGCTGCCGCTGCGCAACCGCGACGGCGAGGGACTCGGCGTGCTCGCGCTCGTCGTGCGCGGCAGCGACGCGCCGAGCGCCGCCCGGCTCGCGTTCGCCGAGGCGCTGTCGGGGAACGCCGCGGTGGCGATCGAGACCAAGCGGCTCAACGAGGACCGCAAGGCGCTGCTCGACGCCTTCATCCGCCTCCTCGCCGGCGCCATCGACGCGAAGTCGCCGTACACCGGGGGCCACTGTCAGCGCGTGCCCGAGCTCACGTTCATGCTCGCGCGTGCGGCGTGCGAGGCGAAGGACGGCCCGCTGCGGGACTTCACCCTGAGCGACGAGCAATGGGAGGCGCTCCAGATCGCGAGCTGGCTGCACGACTGCGGCAAGGTCACGACGCCCGAGTACGTGGTCGACAAGGCCACCAAGCTGGAGACCCTGTACGACCGCATCCACGAGGTGCGCATGCGCTTCGAGGTGCTGAAGCGCGACGCCGAGGTGGCCTGCTGGCGCGCCGTCGCCGAGGGGGCCGACCGCGACGAGCGCCTCGCGGCCCTGCGGGCCGCGCACGCCGAGCTGGACGAGGAATGGCGCTTCGTCGCCGCGTGCAACGTCGGGGGCGAGTACCTCGACCCGGCGAAGGTCGAGCGGCTGCGCGCGATCGGCGCCCGCACCTGGCAGCGCACGCTCGACGACCGGCTCGGCATATCGCACGAGGAGCTGCAGCGCAAGGCGCGCGCGCCCGCGGCCGCGCTCCCCGCGACGGAAACGCTGCTCGCCGACAAGCCCGAGCACGTGATCGAGCGCCGGCCGGAGCACGCGATGAGCGCCGACAACCCCTGGGGCTTCCGCATGGACGTGCCGGCGCTGCAGTACAACCGCGGCGAGCTCGCGAACCTCGCGGTGGCGCGCGGCACGCTCACCGAGGAGGAGCGCTACGTCATCAACCACCACATCGTGCAGACGATCGTGATGCTCTCGCAGCTGCCGTTCCCGCGTCACCTGCGCGAGGTGCCGGAGATCGCCGGCGGGCACCACGAGAAGATGGACGGCACCGGCTACCCGCGCCGCCTCGCACGCGACGACATGAGCTGGACCGCGCGGATGATGGCGATCGCGGACATCTTCGAGGCGCTGACCGCGGCCGATCGCCCCTACAAGCGGGGCAAGACGCTGTCCGAGTCGCTGCGCATCATGAGCGCCATGCGCCGCGATCGGCACATCGACCCCGATCTCTTCGAGCTGTTCCTCACCTCCGGGGTGTACCGCCAGTACGCCGAGCGCTTCCTGCGTCCGGAGCAGATCGACGCGGTCGACGTGGGCGCCTTCCTCGGCACGGCGCGCGCGGCATAGCGGGCGCGCATCCGCGCCGCGTCACGCGGCGGCGAGCGCCCGGTGCACGGCGGAGACGACGATCGATCCCTCGCCGACCGCCGAGGCGACGCGCTTCACCGAGGTGCTGCGCACGTCGCCGACCGCGAACACTCCGGGACGGCTCGTCTCCAGCAGGAACTGCTCGCGATCGACGCCGTCGACCGCCTTCGGGTCGAAGCCCTGGGCGCAGCAGACGAAGCCGTTCCCGTCCAGCGCCACGCAGTCGTTCAGCCATTCGGTGTTCGGCACGGCGCCGAGCATCAGGAACACGTTGGCGATGTCGCGCGTCTCCTCCGCGCCGGTCCGGCGATGCCGCCAGCGCACCTGCTCCAGGTGACGCTCGCCGGCGAGCCCGACGATCTCGGTCTCGGTGCGCAGCGTGATGCGCTCGGAGGCCTCGATGCGGCCGATGAGGTAGTCGGACATCGATGCGGCGAGTCCGGTGCTGCGCACCAGGATGTGCACATGCCGCGCGCGCTTGGAGAGGAACACCGCCGCCTGCCCGGCGGAGTTGCCGCCGCCGACCACGATCACCTCCTCGCCCTCGCACAGCGCGGCCTCGATGGCGGTGCAGGCGAAGTGGATGCCGCTGCCCTCGAAGCGCTCGAACTCCGGCAGGTCGAGCTTGCGGTACCGCGCGCCGGTGGCGATCACCACCGAGCGTGCACGCACCTCGCTGCCGTCCTCCGTCTCCAGGACGAAGCGGCCGATGGCGCCGCGCAGCCGCCGGACGCGATAGGGCACCGCGAGCCGCGCGCCGAACTTCTGCGCCTGCACCTGCGCGCGGCCGGCGAGCGCCTGCCCGGAGATGCCGGTGGGAAAGCCGAGGTAGTTCTCGATCTTGGAGCTCGTGCCGGCCTGGCCGCCCGGCGCCTCGGCCTCGAGCACGACGGTGCTCAGGCCTTCCGACGCGCCGTACACCGCCGCGGCGAGGCCGGCCGGCCCGGCGCCGACCACCGCGACGTCGAAGACTTCCTCCGGTGCGAAGCGCTCGGTAAACCCCAGCGCCGCGCCCAGTGCCGCGTTGCCGGGATTCTTCAGCACGCGCTCGCGACTCAGGATCACGACCGGCAGATCGCCGAGCCGACAGCGATGCGCGGCGAGGACCCGTTCGGCTTCGTCATCCACGCCGGGTTCGAGCAGCCGCACCGGATACCCGTTGCGCGACAGGAAGCGCTGGATCCGCAGGACATTCGCGGCGCGGCGCGCGCCGATGAGGATGGCTCCGCCCTGGTTGTGGGAGATCAGGCCGACGCGCCGCAGGATGAAGGCGCGCATCACGATCTCGGCGATGTCCGGCTCCGCGGTGAGCATGCGGCGGAACTGCGTGCGGTTGAGCCGCGCGACGCGCCCGTCGCCGGCCATGCGGCCGCCGACGAGGATCTCGCGGTCGTTGAAGAGGTCGAGTTCGCCGGTGAACTGGCGCTCCCCATGCACAGTGAAGACGTTGAGCCCGTCCGGCGTGTGCTCGTAGATCTCGATCGCGCTGGCGAGCACGATGAAGAAATCGACCGTACGATCCCCACGCTCGAACAGGATCGTGCCCCGGGGCAGGTCCTCCACGGTCCCGAAGGCGGCCGCGCGCCGGACCTGGTCCGGCGTCAGCGTCGGGAAGGTCTGCTCGCGGCGGGCATAGGGATCGGCCGGATCGATGGACGGGGACGGGTCGCCGACGAGGGAATCGCTCACGGGGTGCTCCGGGTCCGGGACGGGAAGACCCGCAGCATAGCCGCGGATCGCCACCCCGGGTGTTACAGCCCCGCGCGGCCGGCGTCGCCGAGCCCGGCCCTCACGCCCGGCGGCGCAGCGGCACGGTACGCACCTGGCGTTCGCCGCGATACTTGCCGATCAACCAGAAGTTGAACTGCTCGAGCGTCTTCTCCAGCGGCCCGTAGACGCCCTCGGGCATGAAGCGCGAGTTCTTCCCCGCCTGCATGCCGAGGTTCACCGGCAGGTCCTGCGCCCAGATCTTCGACGCACCTTCGCGCACCTGCGCCGCCCGCTCCTTGAAGTCCGGCAGTTCGACCGTGCTCCGCGGCAGCAGCCAGCCGCCGCCGGTGACGCGGTCGCTCGCCGACA
The DNA here is from genome assembly GCA_964552535.1 of uncultured Enterobacteriaceae bacterium. Taxonomy (GTDB): domain Bacteria; phylum Pseudomonadota; class Gammaproteobacteria; order Burkholderiales; family SG8-39; genus CAZKHE01. Next base: position 5,800 of record CAZKHE010000111.1, read on the forward strand.
TCACCTGCTGCGCCGAGAGCGGCGTGAGGATCTGGTAGCCGATCGCGGTGGGCGCGAACATCATGGTCATCAGCGGCGCGACGATCGCGAACACGATGCGCTTGCGCTGCTCGGGCGGCAGCGTGGTGATGACCGGGAACGCGGCTTCCGCGCCCCAGCCGTCGCGCATCATGCCGCCGTCGGCCTTCTCCATCGGCACGATGCGCACGATGCAGTTGTCATCCGGCGCCATGGGGGTGAACTGCACCCCGCCGTCGACCCCCACGCTGGGCGCGAAGTCGTGCGTGCCGCGGTGGACGAACTCCGGGTGATAGGCGTCGGTGAAGTTCTCGACGTGCAGCTTCCAGTTCCACGGCAGCGCCTTGTCCGGCGGCGAGGGCGGCACGCACACGAGATCCGCCGCCTCGTAGCCCGCCCAGTAGGGCTCGAGCTTCGCGAGACTCGGCGCGAGCGGCGCGGCCTGGCCATCGATGTTCACGAACACGAAGCCGTGCCAGATCTCGTGCCGGATGTCGCGCAGGCGCACCGTGTCGCGCAACTTGCAGAGCACGTCGGCGTTGCCCATGCGCGGCGCGCCCAGCAGCTTGCCGGTGAGGTCGTACGACCAGAAGTGCAGCGGACAGCGGAAGCTCTTCGCGTGTCCCGACTCGCAGGTGATCACCTCGCCGCGGTGCTGGCAGACCGCGCTCATGACGCGCACGGTGCCCTCCAGGTCGCGCACCACGAGCAGCGGTTCGCCGGCGATGGTCACGGCGAGATAGTCGCCCGGCGACGGGATCTGATCGACGCGCCCCGCGCAGATCCACGATGCGGCGAAGACCCTCTCGCGCTCGAACTGGAAGAACTCTTCCGAGTTGTAGCACTCGGGGGGCAGCATCGGTCCCTCCCCGGACTCGGTGAGGGACAGCGACTCGATGCGCTGGACGATCGACTGCAGGGACGCGGTCATGCGGCCTCGCTGTGGGGGTGGGTGACGGGGGGCGTTGCGGCGGTGCGGTCGGGCTTGGGCGGCTTGCGCGCATGCGAGGCCGCGAAGCGCCGCCACGCGGCGACGCCGACGTCGGTGCGCGACAGCAGCTCGTCACCGGGCGTCACCTGCTCGACGATCCACTTGTCCTGATCGGAGAAGAGCCAGTCGTGCGCCCAGGACTTGAAGAAGATCCACTCCAGCCAGTCCTTGGCGAAGCCGAGCGGCCCGGTGCGCCGGAACAGGTTGAAGTTCCAGAGGATGCAGTGGCCGGCATCCACCGGCACGACCCAGCGGACGGTGAAGAAGTCCCCCGTCGGCCGGCCGATGAGGTTGATCGACGGCAGCAGCGAGATGTGGCGATAGGCGATGCCGTACTTCTTCACCGCGGGGGAGTTCACCGGATCGATCTCGACGCCGCGCCCGGTCGGCTTCATCAGCCGATACCACTCGCGCTTCGGCGGGAAGTGGCCGAGGCCGGGGTAATCGGCCTCGTGGATGCCGCCGTTCGTGCGGTGGCCGATGCCCTTGCCGTTCTCCAGCGGCGTGGCGACGTTGCGCGTCGCGTGCTTGAAGATCGGCTGGAAGAGGAGCTCCGGCGAGGTGCGATGCAGGTAGGGCGCGTGCTGGTCGTGGGAGAGGTTGTCCGACAGCAGCCGCCAGTCGCACTTGTAGCTGCGCCAGTTCCAGATGCCGTGCCAGTCCTTCCGGTTGGCAAGGTACTCGGGGAGATCCTCCTCCAGCGGCACGGCGTCCATGTCGCCGACGAACACCCAGATGACCCCGGCGAACTCGCGCACCGGATAGCGCTTCACCTTTGCTTGCGGCGGGATCGGCGAATCCGGGCCTTCGACCAGCTTCGCAACGACCTTGCCGCTGTCGCCGCTGTACGTCCAGCCGTGGTACGGACACGAGATCGAGCCGCTGCCCGGATAGAGGCACTTGCCCATGGAGAGCTTCGCGCCGCGGTGCGCGCAGCGGTCCTGCAGCGCGTAGACCTTGCCGCCGTCGCGGTAGAGGACGATGTCCTCGCCGAGCAGCTTCACCGCCCTGGGCTTGCGGCCGAGGCGGAATTTCGCGAGCGCGGGGTACCAGTAGTTGCGGATGCCGAGGTGCGGCAGCCCGGTGTGGGCGTAGGGGTCGAACGCGATCGGCTGTGCCTGCATGGCGGTTCCCTCCCCTGCCGTCACTTCAGCATCGCGACGTGACCGTCGCGCAGGAGCTTCCGCCAGCGCTCGATGTCGCCGCGGATGAAGTCGGCGAACTGCCCCATGGCGAGCGGGCTGATCTCGACGTTCTGCTGCGACAGGCGCGCGCGGATCTCCGGCTTCTCCATCGCCGCGGCGAGGGCCGTGGCGAGCTTGCGCGTCACCTCCGGCGGCATGCCGGCGGGTCCGAGCACGCCGGCCCAGGTTCCGAACTCGAACCCGCTCACGCCCGCCTCCGCGACCGTCGGCACGTTGGGCAGCGCCGGTACGCGCTTGAGCGAGGTCACCGCGAGCGCGTTGAGCTTGCCCGCCTTCACCGGCTCCACCGCCGTGGTGGGGAAGTCGAACATGAAGTCGATGCGGCCGGAGAGCAGGTCCGGGATCGCCTGCGCCGTGCCCTTGTAGGGAACGTGGGTCATGCGCGTGTTGGTGGCGGACTTGAAGAGCTCGACCGCGAGGTGGCTGCCGGTGCCGGAGCCCGAGGACCCGAAGCTCAGCTTGTCCGGATGGCTCCTCGCGTAGGCGACGAACTCCTGCATGGACTTCGCCGGCACCGAAGGGTGCACCACGACCACCGACGGGATCGACCCGACCATGATCACCGGCGTGAAGTCCTTGATCGGGTCGAACGGCGTACCCGCCTGCAGCACCGAGTTGCTGGCGAAGCCGACGGTCGCGAGACCGAGGGTGTAGCCGTCCGGGGCGCTCTTCGCCACCGCGTCCATGCCGATGGTCCCGCCGGCGCCCGGGCGGTTCTCGACGACGACGTTCGCGCCGAGCGTGTCCTTCAGCGCATCGGCGACTACGCGCCCGAGATAGTCGGACAGTCCGCCGGCGACGAACGGTACGACGACCTTGATGGGCCGACTGGGGTACGAGGTGTCCCCGTAGGCGTACGGGGCGAGCAGGACGGACAGTGCGGCGAGCAGCTGCCCGGCGCGGTGCGCGAGTCGTGCGGCGGTCATCGGGATCTCCTGGAAGCGTTCGGACGGTGCTCTTTTGGCCGCCGCGATCTGCAGGTTGCGTACCACGCACGTGGCCCGGCACGGGCCGGCCCGCCGACGATTGCTGTTCCATGAGCCGTAACACGGACTTAGCGCCTGTTCGGCAGCGGCGGGCACGACCTCGCGGGTCCACTGCCGTGCATTGCGAAGGTGCGTGTTCGCGTGGACGCACCCACCGGCGGACATTTTTCGAAATTCCCCGCGCGCCGGTGCACCCCTCCGGGGTCGTTGGGAATCAAGCCCTTGTTGTCAGGGACGCGAGCGAACGCGGCGTGGCACGGAACCTGCGATCCCACGCGTCGGCCCAGCTTCCCCGGAGCGCCGCATGACGCCTTCGAAGACCACGGACGTGCTCGAGCAGCTGCGCCGGGACATCGTCGCAGGTCACTGGGCGCCCGGCGAGAAGCTGCCCTTCCGGCTGCTGGAGGAGCGCTATGGGGTCGGCCTCAGCCCGCTCCGGGAGGCGCTGTGCCAGCTCGTGGGCGCGGGCCTGGTCACGCTCGAAAGCCAGCGGGGCTTTCGTGTCGCGGCGGTGTCCCGCCCGGACTTCGCGCACATCGTCGCCATCCGCGCCCACCTGGAGCGACTGGCGGTGCGCGAGGCGATCGCGCGCAACGCACCGTCCTGGCGTCGGTCGCTCGACCACGCGGCGCGCGAGTTCGGCCGCGTCGCGGCGAAGGTCGGCGACCAGCGGCCGATCGACGAGCACTGGGAGCACGTGCATCGCCAGTACCACTTCGCGCTCATCGACGCCGACCACTCGCCGACGCTGCGGCTGCTGTGCGAGCAGCTCTACGACAAGTTCGATCGCTACCGTCGCCTCGCCATCCCCTCGCAGTCGTACATGGCCGTCCCCGCGCGCGACCACCATGACATGACCCGCGCTGCGCTGGACGGCCGCACCGAGGAAGCCGAGGCCCTGCTGTCGCGCCACATCGCCGACATCGTCGAGGTGATGGCGGCGAACCTCGCGGTCGCGGCGCAGGACACGGCGTCAGCCTAGGCGCCGGCACCGCCCAGGCGGCGACGAGGGGCGCGCTGCACGGCGAGCGCGCCTCCCGGAACGCGCGTTACGCAGTATGCTCGCGCCTCGTGCTCGTCCAATAAGCCAGAGGCAGACCATGCAGATCCAGCAAGCCATCCGCAGCCGCGCCGACTTTCCCCGCAAGGGCACCACCTACCGCGACATCTCGCCGCTCCTCAACGACGGCCCGACCTTCCGCGCGGCGATCGCCCGGCTGGTGAGCGCGCTGTCGGAGCGCAACGTGACCAAGATCGCCGGCATCGAGTCCCGCGGCTACGTGCTGGGCGGCGCGCTCGCCATGCAGCTCGGCGCCGGTTTCCTGCCCATCCGCATGTACGGCAAGCTCCCCGGCGCGGCGATGGCCCGCCCCTACCGCAAGAGCGGCGTCGAATACCACGCCGAGATCCTCCTCGACGCCGTGAAGCCCGGCGACCGCGTGATCGTCATCGACGACTGCCTGAACAGCGGCGTCAGCGCGGAGACCGCATGCATGCTCGTGCGCGAGCTGGGCGGCGAGGTGGTGGGCGCCGCCTTCATGGCCGAGGTGGTGGCGAGCGGCGGCCGCAAGCGCCTCGAGGGCCTCGGCGTGCCGGTCACCGCGCTCGTCTCCTACGACGACTGAGCGCGCGGCGCGGCGGCGCCGCGCCGGCGTCGCCCCGCGCCCATGTCCGCCTATCCGCACCTCCTCGAACCGCTCGACCTCGGCTTCACCACGCTGAAGAACCGCGTCCTCATGGGCTCGATGCACACGGGCCTGGAGGAAGCGCCGGACGGCTACGCGCGCATGGCGGCGTTCTACGCGGCCCGCGCGCGGGGCGGCGTCGGCCTCATCGTCACGGGCGGCATCGCGCCCAATCTCTCGGGGCGCGCGGCGCCCAATGCCGCCCAGCTCTCCTTCCGCTTCCAGGCGCGGCGCCATCGGGTGATCACCGACGCGGTGCACGCGGAAGGCGGGAAGATCGCGCTCCAGATCCTCCATACCGGGCGCTACGCCTATCACCCGCTCGCCGTCGCACCCTCGGCCATCAAGGCCCCGATCAGCCCGTTCCGGCCGCGCGCGCTGACGCGCTGGGGCGTGCGCCGCACGATCGAGGACTACGCGCGCTGCGCCGTGCTGGCGCAGGACGCCGGCTACGACGGCGTGGAGATCATGGGCAGCGAGGGCTACCTGATCAACCAGTTCCTCGCCGCCGCCACCAATCGCCGCACCGACGAGTGGGGCGGGCCGTTCGCCCAGCGCATGCGCTTCGCCACCGAGATCGTGCGCCGCACGCGCGAGCGCACCGGCCGCGAGTTCATCATCGTCTTCCGGCTGTCCATGCTCGACCTCGTCGAGGGCGGCTCGTCGTGGGACGAGGTCGTGCAGCTCGGCCGCGCCATCGAGTCCGCGGGCGCGTCGATCATCAACACCGGCATCGGCTGGCACGAGGCGCGCATCCCGACGATCGCGACCATGGTCCCGCGCGCGGCGTTCGCGTGGGTCACGCGGCGCATGAAGGGCGCGGTGTCGATTCCGCTCGTCACCACCAACCGCATCAACGACCCGGGGGTCGCCGAAGCGGTGCTGGCGCGCGGCGACGCCGACATGGTGTCGATGGCGCGGCCGTTTCTCGCCGATCCGGACTTCGTCGCGAAGGCGGCCGCCGGCCGCGCCGACGAGATCAACACCTGCATCGCCTGCAACCAGGCGTGCCTCGACCACATCTTCGAGCGCAAGCTCGCCTCCTGCCTCGTCAATCCGTTCGCGTGCCGAGAGACCGAGCTCGTCATGACGCGCGCACCGGCCCCGAAGCGCGTCGCCGTGGTCGGCGCCGGACCGGCCGGTCTCGCCTGCGCGCTCACCGCCCGGGAGCGAGGCCACCGCGTGACGCTGTTCGACGCGGCCGACGACATCGGGGGGCAGTTCAACCTCGCACGGCGCATCCCCGGCAAGGAGGAGTTCGCCGAGACGCTGCGCTACTTCCGCACCAGGCTCGCGCGCGCGGGGGTCGTCCTCGCCCTCGGGCGCACGGTCGAGGCGACGGATCTCGCCGACTTCGATGCCATCGTCCTCGCCACCGGCATCGTCCCGCGCGTCCCGGCGATTCCCGGCATCGACCATCCGAAGGTCGCGAGCTACGCGGACGTCGTGATGGGGCGTCGCACGGTGGGCAAGCGGGTGGCGATCATCGGCGCGGGCGGCATCGGATTCGACGTGGCCGAGCTGCTCACACACGGCGGGCGCGACGGCGTGGATGCGTTCCGTGACGAGTGGGGCATCGACGGCACCTACGCCGCGCCCGGTGGCCTGAAGCCGCCGCACGACGCGCCGCCCCCGCGCGACGTGTGGCTGCTCCAGCGCAAGACCACGAAAGTCGGCGCCGACCTCGCCAAGACCACCGGCTGGATCCGCCGCACGCTGCTCAAGCGGCGCGGCGTGACCATGCTCGCCGGGGTGGCGTACGAGCGCATCGACGACGCCGGGCTGCACGTCACCGTCGACGGTACGCCGCGGACGCTGGACGCGGACACCATCGTGGTGTGCGCCGGCCAGGAACCCCGCCGCGAGCTGCTCGAGGCGGTGCGCGCCACCGGAGTCCCCGTGCAGCTCGTCGGCGGCGCGGACGTCGCAGCCGAGCTCGACGCCGAGCGCGCCATCGAGCAGGGCACGCGCGCCGCGCTGGCCCTCTGATCCGCCGCCGCGGCCCGCGGCGTTTGACCTGAATCAACTCCCGAGCGATACGGCACGCTTAAAGGTGTATTTGGGTTGTACCTTTTTTTCGAACGGGGCAGAATCATCCCGACTCCCTCCCGACGCCGACCATGCGCCTCACCAGCTTCACCGACTACAGCCTGCGGGTGCTCATGTACCTCGCCGCCGACCCCGACCGGCGCGCGACCATCGGCGAGATCGCCGGCGCCTTCGGCATCTCCGAGCACCATCTCGTGAAGGTGGTGCACTTCCTCGGCAAGGCCCGGCTGCTGGACAACCTGCGCGGCCGCGGCGGCGGCATCGCGCTCGCCCAGGCCCCGGAGCGCATCAACATCGGCACGGTGGTGCGCATGACCGAGGGCGATGCCGTGCCCGCGGAGTGCTTCGATCGCGCGGCGAACACCTGCTGCATCGTGCGCGCCTGCCAACTGCGCGGCGTGCTCGCTGAAGCGGTGGACGGATTCCACGCCGTGCTCGATCGCTACACGCTCGCCGACATCACCGCCAACGGCCGGGCGCTCGCGCGCGCCCTGGCGATCGAGCCGCCACGGCGGGCCGCACGATGAGCGACCTCTCCTACACCGGCGACGAGGCGCTGCGCGGGCCGGTGCTCGCCGCGCTCGCGAGCGTGGTCGATCCGGAGCTGTCGCTCGGCATCGTGGACATCGGCCTCGTCCATGGCGTGGACGTCGCGCCGACGGGCGTGCACGTCACCCTGACCATGACCTCGCCCGCCTGCCCGGTCGCGGACGTGATCGCCGACGACGTCGAGATCGCGCTGCGCGAGGTGCTGCCGGACGCGCGCCCGGTGGCGGTGGAGTTCGTATGGCAACCCGCGTGGACGCCGGATCGCATGACCGGGCGCGCGCGCGACGCGATGGGGTGGTGAGGTGCAGCTCTCGCGACCGGAAATGACCCTGCGGCTCGCGCTGCTCGTGCTCGGCGGGGCCGCGCTCGGCAGCGGGCTGGCCGGCGGCCTGGGGCGCCTCGGCTTCGCGCCGCCGGAGCCGCTCGCCCACGCCACGGCGCTGCACGGCATGCTGATGATCGGCGGCTTCCTGGGCACGGTGATCGGCATCGAGCGCGGGGTGGCACTGGGCCACCGCCTCGGCTTTCTCGGCCCGTTCGCCTCGGGGCTCGGCGGCCTCGCCCTGCTCACGGGACACGTGCGCGCCGGCAGTCTGCTGCTGCTCGCCGCCGCCGCCGCGCTGGTCGCGGTGACCTACCGGCTCGCGCTGCGCCAGGTCGCCGCGCACAGCCTGATGCTGATCCCGGCGAGCGGCGCGTGGTTCTTCGCGTGCGTGCTGTTCGCGCTCGGCATGTCGCCCGAGGGCGTCGTCGTCTGGGGCTTCGACTTCCTGCTCTTCACCATCGCCGCGGAGCGGCTCGACATGGCGCGGCTCGCGAAGCGCCAGCCCTGGTCCGGCCCGCTGCTCGCCGCCGCGAGCCTGCTGGTCCTCTTCGCCTCCGCCTGGACGGTGCTCGACGCGCAGCGCGGCGGCGCGGTGTACGGCCTCGCGCTGGTGGCGATGGCCGCGTGGTTCGCGACGTTCGACGTCGCCCGCCGCACCGCGCGCACCCACGGGCTGGGGCAGTACGCCGCGGTGTGCATCCTCGGCGGCTACGCGTGGCTGGCGGTGGCGGGCATCGCGTGGTTCGGCACGGCCGCGCTCGGCTGGCCCGCGCGCGACGTCGCGCTGCACGCGCTGGCCCTCGGCTTCGTCATGTCGATGATCCTCGGTCACGCGCCCATCATCGCCCCCGCCATCGCGCGGGTGAAGTGCGCGTTCGG
>CAZKHE010000112.1:0-14468 GCA_964552535.1 uncultured Enterobacteriaceae bacterium
CGCGGCGGAGCATGTCGCGGATGCCGCGCACGGCCTGGCGGATGCGGTTCTCGTTCTCGATGAGCGCGAGCCGCACGTGCGTGTCGCCGTACTCGCCGAAGCCGATGCCCGGCGAGGCCGCGACCTTCGCGTCCAGCAGCAGCTTCTTCGCGAACTCGAGCGAACCCAGCGCGGCGTACGGCTCGGGGATGCGCGCCCAGACGTACATGGAGGCCCTGGGCGTATCGACCGGCCACCCGGCGTCGCACAGGCCCTTCACCATGACGTCGCGGCGCCGCTGGTAGGTCGCGCGGATCTGCTCGACGCAGTCCTGCGGCCCTTCCAGCGCCACGATCGAGGCGACCTGGATCGGCGTGAACGTGCCGTAGTCGTGATAGCTCTTGATGCGGGCGAGGGCCGCCACCAGGTCGCGGTTGCCGACCATGAAGCCGACCCGCCAGCCGGCCATGTTGTAGCTCTTCGACATGGTGAAGAACTCGACCGCCACGTCGCGCGCGCCGGGCACCTGCATGATCGACGACGCGACGTAGCCGTCGAAGGTGATGTCGGCGTACGCGAGGTCGTGCACGACGATGATGTCGTGCGCGCGGGCGAGCGCCACCAGGCGCTCGAAGAATTCCAGCTCCACGCACTGCGCGGTCGGATTGCCGGGGAAGTTGACGATGAGCATCTTCGGCTTCGGGAAGGATTCGCGGATCGCGCGCTCCAGCTCGGCGAAGAAGTCCACGTCGGGGGTGTTGCGCACGTGGCGGATGTCGGCGCCGGCGATCACCGGGCCGTAGATGTGGATCGGATAGCTCGGGTTGGGCACGAGCACGACGTCGCCGCGGTCCAGCGTGGCGAGCGCGAGATGGGCGATGCCCTCCTTCGATCCGATGGTCACGATGGCCTCGGTCTCCGGATCGAGCGCGACGCCATAGCGTCGCTCGTACCAGGTGCAGATCGCGCGGCGCAGGCGCGGAATGCCCTTGGACACCGAGTAGCCGTGCGTGTCCGGACGCTGCACGCTCTCGACCAGCTTCTGCACGATGTGCGGAGGCGTGGGGCCGTCCGGATTGCCCATCGAGAGGTCGATGACGTCCTCGCCGCGCCGGCGGGCGGCCATCTTGAGCTCGCCCGTGATGTTGAACACGTACGGGGGCAGCCGCTTGATGCGGGAGAACTCTTTCATGGGCCGGGGCTCGCGGAACGACGCGCGCGACAGCGCGTTCGGTGCATTGCAAAAGCGTATAATGCTACCTGCTCTAACCCCTTACCGCAATTCGAGTTTTCCTTGAAGCTGCACCTGGATGCCGGCGGCGGCGCCAACCAGTTCACGGGCTACGGCGACGGCTACGTGTCGGTCAACGGCACGCGCCACGACGCGAGCCTCATCGTGCTTCCCCGCGAGCTCGTCACCGACTGGCCGCCGACGCGCTTCGAGCGCCTGGCGGCCGAGCACTTCCTGGACCTCGCCACGCGGGAGATCGAGATCGTCCTGCTCGGCACCGGGGCGCGTCTGCGCTTTCCGCGTCCCGAGGTGACGCGGCCGCTGATCGAGGCGCACATCGGCGTCGAGGTCATGGACGTCCCCGCGGCCTGCCGCACCTACAACATCCTCATGGCCGAGGGGCGCAAGGTGGCGGCCGCCCTCGTGCTCGAGCCGCCCGCCACGCCGTGACGTCGCTGTCGTTCGGCCTCATCCTGGCGGGCGTGCTGCTCAACGCGATTGCCCAGCTCCTCCTGAAGGCGGGCACGAATGCGGTCGGGCACTTCGAGTTCACGGCCGGGAACGTCCTGCCGGTCGGCATGAAGCTCGCGTTCCAGCCGTACATCGCCGCTGGCATCGTCTGCTACCTCGTCAGCCTGGTCGTCTGGCTGATGGCGCTGTCCCGCGTCGAGGTGAGCATCGCCTACCCGATGCTGTCGATCGGCTACGTCATCAATGCGATCGCCGCCTGGTATCTCTTCGGCGAGGCCGTCACGCCGATGCGCATGCTCGGCATCGGCATCATCGTCGTCGGCGTCTACGTCGTCGCGCGCAGCTAGTGTTCCTGGGCCTCAAGATCGACGTCGACACCGAGCGCGGCGCCCGCGAGGGCGTGCCCCGGCTGCTGGCTGCGCTGGAGCGGCACGGCGCGCGCGCGACCTTCCTCTTCAACGTGGGTCCGGATCGAACCGGGCGCGCGCTGCGGCTCATGCTCCCCGGGGGCGGCCTGCCGGCGCTCCCGCACTACGGCTGGCGCACGGCGCTGCAGGGTGTCCTGCTGCCCGCTCCGGACATGGGGCTCCGCTGCGCCGACGCGATGCGCGTCGTGCGCGAGGCCGGGCACGAGGCCGGTCTGAGGGCCTGGGATCACGCCGCGTGGCGCCGGCACGCCGCCGCCGCGGATGCCGACTGGACGACCGCCCAGCTGGAGCGCGCCAGTGCGCGCTTTACCGAGCTCTTCGGCGAGCCTGCACGCGTGCATGCCGCCCCCGGCTGGCAGATGAACGCGCACGCCTGGCGCCTCACGCAGCGCCTCGGGTTCGACTACGCGTCCGACACGCGCGGCACCGAGCCATTCGTGCCGATCCGCCATGCGGAGATCATCGACTGCGTGCAGGTGCCGACCACGCTCCCTACGCTCGACGAGCTGATCGGGCGCGACGGCGTGACCGCGGCGAACGCCGCGGAGCGGCTGCTGGAGCGCTCCCGCGATCCGCTGCCCACCGGCCACGTCTACACGCTGCACGCCGAAGTGGAGGGCGGAAGCCTGCTGCCGACCTTCGAGACACTGCTCGGCGGCTGGCGCACGGCCGGCTACGACCTGGTCGCGCTCCGAGAGGTCTTCGGTGCACTGGACCGCCGGAGCCTGCCGCGCTGCGCGGTGGACGTGGGCACGCTCCCCGGCCGTTCGGGTACGCTTGCGCTCCAGTCCCGGCCCTTCCTCGCCTGACGCATGTTCGAAGGCTTCGCGCAGTCCCGCATCCTCGCCAACGGCGTCCACCTCAACGTCCGCCACGGCGGGAGCGGCCCGCCCCTGCTCCTGCTGCATGGCTATCCGCAGACGCACGCGATGTGGCGCAAGGTCGCGCCGCGGCTCGCCGAGCGCTTCACGCTCGTGATGCCGGACCTGCGCGGCTACGGCGACAGCGACAAGCCGCGCGGCACACCCGACCACGCGACGTATGCCAAGCGCGAGATGGCGCGCGACCAGACGGCCCTCATGCGTGCGCTGGGCTTCGAGCGCTTTCGGGTCGCCGGCCACGACCGCGGCGGGCGCGTCGCGCACCGGCTCGCGCTCGACCATCCCGAGCGCGTGGAGCGCGTGGCCGTGCTGGACATCGTGCCCACGCGCACCATGTACCTCAAGACCAACCGCACGTTCGCCAAGGGCTACTACCACTGGTTCTTCCTGATCCAGCCGGAGCCCTTTCCCGAGACGCTCATCGGCGCGAACCCGGAGGCCTACCTCCGCCACCACATGGGGGGCCGCCACGCCGGCCTCGCGCCCTTCATGCCCGACGCGTGGGCCGAGTACGTGCGCTGCTTCAGCGATCCGGCGTGCATCCACGCCACCTGCGAGGACTACCGCGCCGCGGAGTCGATCGACCTCGCGCACGACGAGGCCGACCTCGACCGCCGCATCGAGGCGCCCTTCCTGGTGCTCTGGGGACGGCACGGCATGATCGAACGCTGCTTCGACGGCATCGCGGACTGGCGCGACCGCGCACCGCGGGTGCAGGGCCATGCGCTCGACTGCGGCCACTACCTGCCCGAGGAGCGGCCGGACGAGACCGCGGCGGCGCTCGAGGCCTTCTTCGTGTGACGGTGGCGCCGCCACGGCAATCGCGTATTCTTGCGCTCGAGTACTCCATCCCGAAGGATTCCCGCTCCTCCCCATGCCCTCTCAGAAGATCGCGGATTTCTCGCTGCCCGCCACGGGCGGCGCCTCGTTCCAGCTCTGCAAGGCGAAGTCGAAGCACGTCGTCCTGTACTTCTACCCCAAGGACAGCACCCCGGGCTGCACCACCGAGGGTCAGCAGTTCGCCGAGCTGCACAAGCAGTTCCTCAAGGCGGGCGCCGAGGTCTACGGCATCTCGCGGGACAGCCTGAAGTCGCACGAGAATTTCAAGGCCAAGATGGGTTTCCCGTTCGAGCTCCTCTCGGACGAGGACGAGGAGGTCTGCAGCCTCTTCGGGGTGATCAAGATGAAGAACATGTACGGGCGGCAGGTGCGCGGCATCGAGCGCAGCACGTTCGTGCTCGACCGCAACGGCACCATCCGCCGCGAATGGCGCGGCGTGAAGGTGCCGGGGCACGCCAAGGAGGTGCTCGACTTTGTTGCGACGCTCTGACCCGGCCGGCACCCCCGGCGCGCAGCCGGCCCGCCGGGGCCGCCGCGCGGCCCCCGCGGCGACCAAGCTGTTCGTGCTCGACACCAACGTCCTGATGCACGACCCGACGAGCCTCTTCCGGTTCGAGGAACACGACGTGTTCCTGCCGATGATGACGCTCGAGGAGCTCGACAACAACAAGAAGGGCGTCTCCGAGGTCGCGCGCAACGCGCGCCAGGCGAGCCGTTATCTGGACGAGCTGGTGAGCCGCACGCCCAACGGCATCGAGGCCGGGATTGCGCTGAAGCGCCACGACGCGGACACCGCCACCGGCCGCCTCTATCTCCAGACCGAGGCGATCGACGACACCGTCCCGGCGAACCTTCCCACCACCAAGGCCGACAACCACATCATCGGCGTCGTCGCGACGCTCGCGCGGCAGTTCGCCGAGCGCCAGGTCATCCTGGTGTCGAAGGACATCAACATGCGGATCAAGGCCCGGGCGCTGGGCCTTGCCGCCGAGGACTACTTCAACGACAAGGTGCTGGAGGACACCGACGTCCTCTACACCGGCATCCGCGAGCTGCCCGCCGACTTCTGGGACCTGCACGGCAAGGACATGGAGTCCTGGAAGAAGGACAGCCGCACCTTCTACCGCATCAGGGGGCCGCTCTGCGAGAGCCTCCTGCTCAACGAGTTCGTGTACCAGGAGGGCGAGCGCCCGCTGCATGCGATGGTGCGCGAGCAGGTCGGCCGCACCGCGGTGCTGGAGACCATCCGCGACTACTCCCACGCCAAGAACGCCGTGTGGGGCATCACCGCGCGCAACCGCGAGCAGAACTTCGCGCTGAACCTGCTGATGAACCCGGACATCGACTTCGTCACCCTGCTCGGCCAGGCCGGCACGGGCAAGACGCTGATGACCCTCGCCGCCGGGCTGATGCAGACGCTCGAGGTGAAGCACTACAGCGAGATCATCATGACCCGCGTGACGGTGCCGGTCGGCGAGGACATCGGCTTCCTTCCCGGCACCGAGGAGGAGAAGATGACGCCCTGGATGGGCGCCCTCGAGGACAACCTCGACGTGCTCAACAACACCGACGACGAGGCCGGGGAATGGGGCCGCGCGGCCACGCGCGACCTGATCCGCTCGCGGATCAAGATCAAGAGCCTCAACTTCATGCGGGGTCGCACGTTCATCAACAAGTTCCTCATCATCGACGAGGCGCAGAACCTGACGCCCAAGCAGATGAAGACCCTGATCACGCGTGCCGGCCCGGGCACGAAGGTGGTGTGCCTGGGCAACATCGCGCAGATCGACACGCCGTACCTCACCGAAGGCTCGTCCGGACTCACCTACGTGGTGGACCGGTTCAAGGGCTGGGCCCACTCCGGCCACATTACCCTGCAGCGGGGCGAGCGCTCCCGGCTGGCGGATTACGCCGCCGACGTGCTCTGAGGACGGCGCACCGGCGGCACGCGGATGGGTCGACTGCGACCATGGATCCGCCGGGCGGCGCACGCTCGCCGGCCAGCCCGGCGATCCTGACGAGGCTGCCCGCGCTGGCGATGGCTCGGGCATCGGCGACGCCCCGCGAGGCCGGCGTGGGCACCAGAGGGACGATGCCCGGGAGAGACTGAAGCCCTGGCGGAAGCCGCCGCAGGCGGTGTCGGCTTTCAGGAAACGGCCGCCTCGAAGGGCCAGGCGCCAGGTGCGCCGGCCGCAATGCGGAGCGGCGATGTGTCAGCGCTACAGCACCATCGAGTAGAAGACGTTCCCCACGGCCAGCACCGCGCCGACGGCGAGCGCGTACCAGAAGTGATCCATGCGCGGCGACCCCTGTTTCCCGACCGCCGAAGATATCGGCATGCAGGGCGGACTGGTATAGAGATTCGGAATCCCCGGCGTCCGGAGACGTGAACTTTTACGCAGGGTCGCTGCGAACGGCGGCCCGGGCCGGGCGCTCGCCCACGAGCGCATCCCGCATGCGCAGCAGGCCGAGCCATTGCTGGCTGACAAAGCCGCGTCCGTAGTCGCGCCCCTCGAGCTGATCGCGGATGCCGGTGGGCTGCGCGGCACTGCGAAAGTCGGCGGTGCCGAAGAGCATGTCCCACACCGGGAACAGCACCGCGAAGTTGACGCCGCGCTTCGGCCCCTCGTGACCGTCGCCCATGGCGTGATGCAGCCGATGGAAGCGCGGGCTGACGAGGAGCCGCTCCCCGATGGCCCCGAAGGAGAGCCGGACGTTCGCGTGCGACAGGCTCTCCAGCATCCGGGTGGCGACGATCGCCAGCACGAACTGCCCCGGCGGCACCCCGATGGCGAGCGCGATGGCGGCCAGCCACAGCGCGCCGATGACGTCGTCGAGCAGGTGGTTGCGGTTGTCGGACCAGAACGAGAGCTGCCGCTGGCTGTGATGCAGGGCGTGCAGCGCCCACCACCACTCGAAGCGGTGCTGCAGCCGGTGGCGCCAGTACTCGCCCAGGTCGAGCACCAGCAGGTAGACGAAGAACGCCAGCAGCGGTGCCGTGGCGAGCACCGGAAACATGTCCTCGAGATTGAGCGGCTTGAGGCCCCAGAGCCCCAGCTGTCCCTTCAGGCCGTCCAGGAGCGGCGCCAGCAGGAAGAAGAACGCCACCGGGATCACGCCCAGGCGGTGCAGCAGCGTGTAGAGCACGTCGGTGCGCGTCTCGCGGCGGTCGGTCCACGCCTCGGCCGGGCGCAGCGCCTCCAGCGGGCGCAGGACGGCGTAGAGCAGCGCGATCTCGATCGCGCCCCACATGAACCACTCGGTCGCCTCGAACGCATCCTCGAGGTGGGAGGCCATGCCGAGCGCGTACAGCGCCGGCTGCACCGCGTGCTCGAACAACACCCGCTGGGTCTCGGCGAACAGGCTCACCCGCGTCCCGCCTTCGCGCGCGCGACCTCGGGCGTGACGGTCGCGAAGCAGAAGCCCTTTGCCTTCAGCCCGGCGAGCAGCGGATCGAGCATTGGCGCGAAGGGCTCCTTGCGCGACCAGATGCCGGTGTGCATGACCATCACATCGCCATCGCGCAGATTCGCCAGCGCGCGCTTGAGCAGCACATCGTTTGGATACTTGTCCGAGGGCAGCTCGTCGCCGAGGAAGCCGGCCGGCGCCCAGTGCACGTGCTCGAAGCCGCAGGCGCGCGCGGCGGCGAGCGCATTCGCCGTGGTGTACCCGCCCGGCGCGCGCCAGATCCGGTCGTAGCCGCGCCCGGTGAGCTCGCGGAAGCGCTGCTCCGAACGGCGGAGTTCCCCGCACACGCCGGCCGCATCGAGCTCCTGCACCTTCCCGGCGACGACGTACCGCACCTTTCCGCCGGGCAGGTCGCCGCGGAAGTAGCCGTGGTCCCAGGTGTGGCTGCCGAACGCATGGCCTTCCGCGACCCGCGCCTGCCAGTACGCGCCCCATGCAGGTTCCAGGGAACGGTCGCCGTTCACCGTCTTCTCGTTGGCGAGGAAGAACGTCGCCTTGACGCCGTGCTTGGCCAGCGTGCGCGCGATCAGGTCCGCCTGCGACATGCTGCCGGTGTCGATGGTGAGGTAGAGCGTGCCCTTGCAGTCCGCGGCTGCAGCCGGCGCCGCGACGAGCAGCGCGCAGAGAAGGCTACTGGCGCGCCGCATGGGAACGGAACCATACGCCGTGCGGCGAGCGTCCGACCGGGACGGTCTTGATGACCTTGCCGCTCGCGATGTCCACCACCGCCACGACTCGCGCCCAGCGGGCGGTGATCCACAGCTCCCTGCCGTCCCGCGAGACCTCCATGCAGTCCGGTCCGCTGGGCGTGGGAAAGCTGCGCACCACCGCCAGGTTGTCCATGTCGAGGATCGAGACGGTGTTGGCGGCGCGATTGGAGACGAAGAGATGCTTCCGGTCGCCCATCGGAGCGAAGGCGTGGGCGCCGGTGCCGGTCCGGATCTTGTTCACCGTCTTGCGCGCCCGCCAGTCGATCACCTCGACGTAGTCCTGCCCCATGATGCCGACGAGCAGGTGCTTGTCGTCGGGCGTGGTCCAGATGCCCGCGGGCTGCCGCCCCACCTTGTGCTTCCACACGACTTCCTGTTTCGCCAGGTCGATTGCCGCGACCTCGTCGCTTTCCTGCAGCGTGACGAACGCCATCGTGCTGTCGGCGCTGTAGGAGATGTGGCTCGGCACCTTCGCCAGCGGGAAGCGCTTCACCAGCTTCAGATCCGCGGTGTACAGATCCACGTGGTCGAGCCGGTTGGCCGCCACCACCAGCCACTTGCGGTCCGGGCTGAACGCGAGGTGGTAGGGATCGATGATGTCCTTCACCCGACGCTGCACGTCCCCCGTCAGCGGATCGAGGAACCAGAGCTCGTTGCCGGCGGCGCTCGCGATGATGACCGACTTGTCGTCGGGTGTGCCGATGAGGTGGTGGGGCTCCTTGCCCACGGGAACGCGCCGGAGCTCGGTGTACGTCGCCCGGTCGATCACGCTGACGGTCGCGTCCGCGGAGTTGAGCACCAGCGCGACCTCGGCGCGCGCGATCGATGCCAGCGCAAGCAGCAGGACGAAGGCGGCGAGCAACGGACGCAAGGCGCGCATCAGAAGGCTCCAGGCGCCGCGTAGTTCTCGAACCGGGTGTACATCCCGAGGAAGGTGAGATCGACCGTGCCGATCGGGCCGTTGCGCTGCTTGAGGATCAGGACTTCCGCCTTGCCCTTGTCCGCGGTGTCGGGGTTGTAGACCTCGTCGCGGTAGATCGCGAGGATCACGTCGGCATCCTGTTCGATGGCGCCGGACTCGCGCAGGTCGGACATGACGGGACGCTTGTTCGGCCGCTGCTCCAGCGAACGATTGAGCTGCGACAACGCGACCACCGGCACGTGCAGCTCCTTCGCGAGCGCCTTCAGCGAGCGCGAGATCTCGGAGATCTCGGTCGCGCGGTTCTCGCCGGCCGACGCCGAGGAGGCCGACATGAGCTGCAGGTAGTCGACGATGATGAGACCGAGCTTGCCGTACTTTCGGTGGATGCGGCGCGCCCGCGCGCGCAGCTCCAGCGGGTTGAGCGCCGGCGTCTCGTCGATCTCGATGGGCGCGCTGTGCAGGCGGCCCACCGCGGTGGTGAGGCGGTTCCAGTCGTCGTCGGAGAGCCGGCCGGTGCGCAGCCTGTGCTGATCGAGCCGTCCCAGCGAGCCGAGCAGGCGCGTGGCGAGCTGGGTGCCGGCCATCTCCATGGAGAACACCGCAACCGGCAGCTTCGCCTCGACCGCCACGTGCTCGCCCATGTTCAGCGCGAACGCGGTCTTCCCCATCGACGGCCGTCCGGCGACGATCACGAGATCGCCTTCCTGCAGCCCGGAGGTCATGGAATCGAGGTCCGTGAAGCCGGTCGGGATGCCGGTGATGTCGGACGGATTGTCGCGGTTGTAGAGGTAGTCGACGCGCTCCATCACCTGCGTGAGGAGCTGATGGATGTCGTGGAAGCCGTCCTTGCCGCGGTTGCCCGCCTCGGCGATCTGGAACACGCGCGACTCCGCCTCGTCGAGGAGCTGCCCGACGTCCTTGCCCATCGGGTTGACGGCGGCATCGGCGATCTCGTTGCCGACCGCGACGAGCTTGCGCATCACGGCGCGCTCGCGGACGATCTCCGCGTAGCGCCGGATGTTGTGCGCCGACGGCACGTTCTGCGCGAGCTGGCCGAGATACGTGAGGCCCCCGGCCTTGTCCTTGTCCTCCGACGATTCGATCGACTCCGCGACCGTCACGACGTCGGCCGGCTTGCCGGCCTCGAGCAGACGCGCGATGTGGCGGTAGATGCGCCGATGATCGTCGCGATAGAAGTCATCGACCGCGAGCACGTCGCCGATGCGGTCCCACGCGGCGTTGTCGAGCAGCAGGCCGCCGAGCACCGACTGCTCGGCTTCCACCGAGTGCGGCGGCACGCGCAGTGCGACGAGTTGCGGATCGGCGACGGTCTGCGTTGCGGGCTGGGCCATGGTGTTCCTGCGGAGGGCGAACGGCATTTTAGCCAAAGAAAAAGGGCCCTCGCGGGCCCTTTTCTCGCTGCGGGTGAAGCCCGCCGCTATTCGACCGCTTCGCCCAGCACGGAGACCGTGACCGTCGCGTGCGCGTCGGAGTGCAGCGCGATCTCGACCTGGTGGTCGCCGATGGACTTCAGCGGTCCCTGCGGCAGGCGGATGGCCGCGCGCTCGACCTCGTGGCCCTGCGCCGACAGCGCTTCCGCGATGTCGTACGTGGTCACGGAACCGAACAGCCGCCCGTCGACGCCGGCCTTGCGCGTCACCTGCAGCATCAGCCCGTTGATCTTCGCCGCGGCCTCCTGCGCCTGCGCCAGCTGTGCCGCCTGGGCGGCCTCGAGCTCGGCGCGCCGGCCTTCGAACTCCTTCAGGTTGGCTTCGGTGGCGCGCTTCGCCTTGCCCTTCGGGATGAGGAAGTTGCGCGCGTAGCCGTCCTTGACCTTCACGACGTCGCCGAGGCCGCCGAGGTTGATCACCTTCTCGAGCAGGATCACTTGCATGATGGGCCTCGCTCTAGTGCCGGTCGGTGTACGGGAGCAGCGCGAGGAAGCGCGCGCGCTCGATGGCCGAGCCGAGCTGCCGCTGGTAGCCGGCCTTGGTGCCGGTGATGCGGGCCGGGATGATCTTGCCGTTCTCGTTCACGAAGTCCTTCAGCAGGTCGACGTCCTTGTAGTCGATCCACTGGATCTTCTCCGCGGTGAAGCGGCAGAACTTGCGGCGCTTGAAGAGCGCGGAACGGCGCGAGCCGTCGCGCTTGCCGTCCTTGCGTCCGGGCTTACCACGTCCACGTGGGGGGGGCATCTCTAGTCTCCTTGTTCCTTGAATTCCAGTTCGGTCACGTGCAGGACCAGCGACTTGCTCGACCGGCCCTTCGGGGCGAGGAAGCCTCTTGCTTCCAGTCTCGCACCGAGGGGACTCGCCGCCACGACTCTCGCGATCTCCTCCACCGCAATGCAGCTCGCATCGAGCTGCACCTGCCGTGCCTCACCGGCTTCCGCCTGCGTCGACTCGTGCGTCAGCACGAAATTGACGAGGGCGATGCCTGCGGGCGTGTGGCGGAGGGCGTCGCGCGCGGTGAGCGTCCCGTCGAGGATGAGCCGGTTGGCCCGATCCACGAACGCTTTCGCGTTCCCTTGCGTCAGGCCTGCGCGGGCGCTGCGGCCGGGGCCTCGGCGGGCTTCGCCTCGGGCTTCGGCTCGAGCACCGACTTCGCCTTCTCTTCCTTCATCATCGGCGAAGGCGCGGTCACCGCCGCCTTCATCTTGACGACGAGATGGCGCAGCACGGCGTCGTTGAACTTGAAGGCGTGCTCGAGCTCGTCCAGCGTCTCGTTGTCGCACTCGATGTTCATGAGCACGTAGTGCGCCTTGTGGACCTTCTGGATCGGGTACGCCAGCTGGCGCCGGCCCCAGTCCTCGAGGCGGTGGATGCGGCCGCCCTTGCCGGTGACCGAGGCGCGGTAGCGCTCGATCATCGCCGGGACCTGCTCGCTCTGGTCCGGATGGACGATGAAGACGATTTCGTAATGTCGCATGCAGTCTCCTTGTGGGTTCGAGAGCCTCCCGGCATGCGATTCCGGTGAGGCAAGGATGGCGGCACCTCGCTGGAGGCGCCGCATGGAAAGCCCGCGATCATACCGCGAACCGGGCGGATCCCGCAAGAAATCAGCCTTTTGCCGCAGCCAGGCGCCGCCGGCGCGTCTCGTACAGGACGATTCCCGAGGCGACCGACACGTTGAGGCTGCCGCACGCCCCCAGCATCGGGATGCGCACCAGCAGGTCGCACTTGGCGCGGGTGAGTTGCCGCAGGCCCTCGCCTTCCGCGCCGAGCACCCAGGCGACCGCGTCCGGCACCGCCGCCTCGTAGAGGGACTGCGGCGCGTCGTCGGTGGTGCCGACGACCCAGATGCCGCGCTCCTTGAGCTCTTCCAGGGTGCGCGCGAGGTTCGTGACGGTGACGTAGGGCACGCTGTCCGCGGCGCCCGACGCGACCTTGATCGCCGTGGCGCCGAGGCCGGCGGAGCGGTCCTTCGGCGCCACCACCGCGTGCACGCCGGCCCCGTCGGCGACGCGCAGGCACGCCCCGAGGTTGTGCGGGTCCGTGACGCCGTCGAGCACGAGAAGCAGCGGCGGCTCCGTCAGCGCGTCCAGCAGGTCGTCGAGGCTTCTCGCGAGCGCGACCGGCCGCGCCGCGGCGACCACCCCCTGGTGGCGCTCGCCGCCGGCCATGCCGTCGAGGCGCGCCGGGTCCACCTGCATCACCCGGACCTGGGCCGCCTCGGCGAGTTTCAGGAGGTCGCGCATGCGGGCGTCGCGGCGCGTGCGATCGACGTACAGCTCCTCCACCGTCCCGGGATGGGCGCGCAGCCGCGCGATCACCGCGTGGAAGCCGTGGATGAAGGTCTGCGCCGCCATCAGCCGGCGAGCACGAACTCGAGCCGCGCCTGCTCCAGATCCACCCGTACGAGCTTCACCCGCAGGCGGTCGCCGAGGCGGAAGCGCTCGCCGCTGCGCTCGCCGCGCAGTTCGTGGCGCACGTTGTCGTGGCGGAAGTAGTCGTTGCCGAGCTCGGAAATGTGCACCAGTCCCTCGACGAACACCTCGTCCAGCGCCACGAAGACGCCGAAGCCGGTGACCGCGCTGATGGTGCCGTCGAACTCCTCGTTCACGCGGTCGCGCATGTAGTACGACTTGAGCCAGCTCACCACGTCGCGGGTCGCGTCGTCGGCGCGCCGCTCGGTCATGGAGCAGTGGTCCCCGAGATCCGTCCAGTTGCCGGGGTTGTAGCGTTCGCCGGCGAGCGCCGCCTTGATCGCACGATGGACCACGAGGTCCGGATAGCGGCGGATCGGCGACGTGAAGTGGGTGTAGTGCTCGTACGCAAGGCCGAAGTGCCCGACGTTGTCGGGGCTGTACACGGCCTGCTGCAGCGAGCGCAGCAGCACCGTCTGCAGGAGCTGCAGGTCCGGCCGCGTCTTGATGCTCGCCAGGAGCTTCGCGTAGTCCTTCGCGCGCGGCTCCTCGCCGCCGCCGAGCTGCAGGCCGAAGCTCGCCAGGAAGGCGCGCAGCGCGGCGAGCTTCTCGGGCGTCGGGCCCTCGTGGATGCGATAGAGGGCCGGATGCTTCTTCCGCTTGAGGAAATCCGACGCGCAGACGTTGGCTGCCAGCATGCATTCCTCGATCAGGCGGTGCGCGTCGTTGCGCACCACCGGCACGATGCGCGCGATCTTCCCCTGCTCGTCGAACTCGAGCTGCGTCTCCACCGTCTCGAAGTCGATCGCCCCGCGCTCGCCCCGTGCGCCGAGCAGCGCGCGGAACACCCGGTCGAGGGCCTCCAGCTGCGGGAGCAGCGCCTTCGTCTGCTTGTCGGGCCTGCCCTCGTACAGCGCCGCGGCGACGCGGTTGTAGGTCAGCCGCGCGTGCGACACGAACACCGCGGGATAGAACCGGTACTTGCCGAGCTCGCCCTTCGCGTTGATCGCCACCTCGCACACCATGGCGAGGCGCTCGACGTCCGGGTTGAGCGAACAGAGCCCGTTCGACAGCTTCTCGGGCAGCATCGGGATGACCCGGCGCGGGAAGTACACCGAATTGCCGCGCTCGCGGGCATCGAGGTCGAGCGCGTCGCCGTGCCTCACGTAGTGGCTCACGTCGGCGATCGCCACCCACAGCTTGAAGCCCTTGGCGTTCGCCTCGCAGTACACCGCGTCGTCGAAGTCCTTCGCGGTCTCGCCGTCGATGGTGACGAACGGCAGGTGGCGCAGGTCCTCGCGCCCGTCGCGGTCCTCGTCGGTCACGGTCTTGGGAAGCTTCTGCACGAGCCGCTTCGCCGCCCCGGAGAACTCGAACGGCAGCGCGTGCTTGCGGAGCGCGATCTCGATCTCCATCCCGGGATCGGCGTAGTCGCCGAGCACCTCGACGATGCGGCCGATCGGCGGCGCATGCGGCGCCGGCTGCGTCACCAGCTCGGCGGTGACGACCTGCCCTTCCTTCGCCGCGCCGACCCCGTCCGGCTCGATCATGATGTCGTGGGTGATGCGCCGGTCGGCGGGGACCACGATCGCCACGCCGTGCTCGCGCCGCAGGCGCCCGACGATGCGCGACTGCGCCCGCTCGATCACCTCGACGATGCTCGCCTCGCGGCG
>CAZKHE010000113.1:0-14384 GCA_964552535.1 uncultured Enterobacteriaceae bacterium
CGGTGATCGTGCGCTACGTCAACGGCTACCCGGTGCGCATCCGCGACGTCGGGCGGGCCGAGATCGGGCCGCAGGACGAGCGCTCGATCGTGCGCTTCAACGGCGTCCCGGCGGTATCCCTCGGGGTGATCAAGCAGGCCACCGCGAATCCGCTCGAGCTCTCGGCGGCGGTGCGCGCCGAGCTGCCGCGCATCGAGGCCGACCTGCCCGAAGGCGTGAGCGTGCGCGTGGCGTACGACTCCTCGGTGTTCATCGACCGGTCGATCAAGGCGGTGTACCGGACCATCGCCGAGGCGATCGTGCTGGTGGCGCTGGTGATCTTCGTGTTCCTGCGCTCGGTGCGCGCCTCGATCATCCCCCTGGTCACCATTCCCGTGTCGCTGATCGGCGCCTTCGGGGTCATGTACCTCTTCGGCTTCTCCATCAACACGCTCACGCTGCTCGCGCTCGTGCTCGCGATCGGCCTGGTGGTGGACGACGCCATCGTGATGCTCGAGAACATCTTCCGCCACGTCGAGAACGGGATGAAGCCGTTCCAGGCGGCGCTGGTCGGGTCGAAGGAGATCGGCTTCGCGGTGGTCGCGATGACCCTGACGCTCGCCGCGGTGTACGCGCCGATCGCGTTCATGACCGGGCGCACCGGGCGGCTCTTCATCGAGTTCGCGCTGACCCTCGCCGGCGCCGTCCTCGTGTCCGGCTTCACCGCCCTCACGCTCTCGCCGATGATGTGCTCGAAGCTGCTGCGGCACCAGGCGAGCCACGGGTGGTTCTACAACCTCATCGAGCGCGGACTGAACGGCCTCACCGACGGCTATCGCTGGCTGCTCGAGCGCTCGCTCCGGGCGATCTGGTTGGTGCTGCTCGTCGGCATCGTCGTCGCGGCGGCGAGCACCCTGCTGATGAAGTCGCTGAAGAGCGAGCTCGCGCCGGTGGAGGACCGCGGCGTGGTGCTCGGCATCATCGTCGGTCCGGAAGGCGCCACGATCGACTACATGGACCGCTACGCCGGCCGCATGGAGTCGGTCTTCGCCGCGACCCGGGACGTCGAGCGCTACTTCGTCGTCTCCGGGTTCCAGACGGTGTCGAGCGGCATCTCGTTCGTCGGTCTCACCGACTGGGATGCCCGCGACCGCAAGTCGGCCGACGTGCAGAAGGAGCTCGCGCCGAAGCTCTTCGGCATGCCGGGGGTCCTCGCGTTCCCCGTGCTCCCGCAGTCGCTCGGGCAGAGCCCCCGGTCCAAGCCGGTGGAGGTGGTGATCGTCACGTCGTCCACCTACGAGGAGCTCGACAAGGTGGTCGGGCGGGTGGTGGCGCGCCTGCAGGGCAACCGCAACCTGCTCAACCTGGAGACCGACCTGCGCCTGAACAAGCCCGAGATCAAGGTGCAGGTGGACCGCAACCGGGCGGCCGACGCCGGGGTGCAGGTCGACGCGGTGGGGCGGGCCCTGGAAACCATGCTGGGCGGGCGCCAGGTGACGCGCTTCAAGCAGAACGGCGAGCAGTACGACGTGCTCGTGCAGATGGTGCCGCAGGACCGCGCGAGCCCGAGCGACATCGAGAACATCTTCGTGCGCGGGCGCAACGACGAGATGGTGCCGCTGTCGGGGCTCGTCACCGCGAAGGTGGGGGTCGCGCCGCGCGAGCTGAACCACTTCGGCCAGCGCCGCGCCGCGACCATCACGGCGAGCCTCGCGCCGGGCTACTCGCTCGGCGAGGCGCTCGCCGAGGTGGAGGCCGCCGTGCGCGCGGAGCTGCCGCCCGGTGCGGCACTCGACTACAACGGCGTCTCGCGCGAGTTCCGCGTGTCCTCGGCGGGGCTGTACGTCACGTTCCTGCTCGCGCTCGCGTTCATCTATCTCGTGCTGGCCGCGCAGTTCGAGAGCTTCCGCGATCCGTTCATCATCATGCTCACCGTGCCGCTCTCGATGACCGGCGCGCTCGCCGCCCTCTACTGGACGGGCGGGACGCTGAACGTCTACAGCCAGATCGGCCTGGTCACGCTGGTCGGCCTCGTGACCAAGCACGGCATCCTGATCGTCGAGTTCGCCAACCAGCTGCAGCTCCAGGGCCGGAGCGTGCGCGACGCGGTGGTGGAGTCGGCGGTGCTGCGCCTGCGTCCGATCCTGATGACTACGGGCGCCATGGTGCTGGGGGCGATCCCGCTCGCGCTCGCGCACGGCGCAGGCGCCGAGAGCCGGCAGCCGATCGGCTGGGTGATCGTGGGAGGGCTGCTGCTCGGGACGGTGCTGACGCTGTTCGTGGTGCCCGCCGTTTACGCGCTGCTCGCGCGGCGCCACGTCGCCGGCGAGGACGCGCAGGGCGCGCCGCAGCCGGCGCATTAGAATCGAGCGGCAAGCCGGGCGCTGACGACCCGGCGGGGAGGGGAAACCAATGAGGCAGATCGTCCTCGACACCGAGACGACCGGGCTGAACGCGCGGCTCGGCGACCGGATCATCGAGATCGGGTGCGTGGAGCTGGTGGACCGCCGGCTCACCGGCAATCATTTCCACCGGTACGTGAATCCGGAGCGCGAGATCGAGGAAGGCGCGCTCAAGGTGCACGGCATCACGACCGAGTTCCTGCAGGACAAGCCGCGCTTCGCGCAGATCGCCGCCGACTTCCTGGAGTACGTCCGCGGCGCCGAACTGGTGATTCACAACGCGGCGTTCGACGTCGAGTTCCTCAACGAGGAGCTGAAGCGGCTCGGGCTCGCGTCGATCGAGACGGTGGTCGCCGGCGTGGTGGACACCTTGCGCACCGCCCGCGATCTGCATCCGGGCAAGAAGAACTCGCTGGACGCGCTGTGCGAGCGCTATGCCATCGACAACGCGCACCGGACGCTGCACGGTGCGCTGCTCGACGCCGAGCTCCTCGCCGACGTCTATCTCGCGATGACGCGCGGCCAGGAGACACTGGCCATCGAGACCGAGGCCGCGCCCGCGGCAGCGGCCGGCGGCGAGGTGACGCTCGCCGAGCGGCCGGCACTGGTCGTGCTCCTCGCGGAACCGGCGGAGGCGGCGGCGCACGAGGCGCTGCTCGCCGGCATCGCGAAGGAATCGAGGGGGCGCTGCGTCTGGCTGGCGGAGCCACCGCCCGCCTGACGCGCGCAGGCGCCCTCACTATACTGCCGGGAACCCGACCGAGCATCGCCACGCAAGACGGAGCAGGCATGGCCAATCCCTACGAGCAGGACCTGGACCGCAACGCGGCGAATTTCGCCGCCCTCACGCCGCTCAACTTCATCGCCTGGAGCGCGTACACCTATCCGGAACGCCTCGCGGTGGTGCACGGACCGCACCGCTTCACCTGGCGGGAGACCTACGCGCGCGCACGGCGGCTCGCCTCGGCGCTGGCGGCGCGCGGCATTGGCGAGGGCGACACCGTCGCGGTGATGGCCGCGAACACGCCGGAGATGTACGAGGCCCACTTCGGGGTGCCGATGGTCGGCGCCGTGCTCAACACCCTGAACACCCGCCTCGACGCCGACGCCATCGCCTTCATGCTGGGGCACGGCGAGGCGAAGGCCCTGATCACCGACATGGAATTCGCCCCGACCATTGCCGCGGCGCTGGAGAAGGTGCAGCGGAAGCCGCTGGTGGTCGACATCGACGACCCGATGTACGACGGCCCGCGCCGCCGCCTCGGCGAGATCGACTACGAGGCCTTCCTCGCGTCCGGCGATCCGGAGTTCGCTTGGCGGCCGCCGGCCGACGAGTGGCAGGCGATCGCCCTCAACTACACCTCGGGAACGACCGGCAACCCGAAGGGCGTGGTGTACCACCACCGCGGCGCCTACCTGAACGGCATCGGCAACATCCTGCAGTGGAGCATGCCGCGTCACGCGGTCTATCTGTGGACGCTGCCGATGTTCCACTGCAACGGCTGGTGCTTCCCCTGGACCATGGCGGCCAATGCCGGCACCAACGTCTGCCTGCGGCGCGTCGACCCGGCGCTGATCTTTCCGCTGATCCGCGAGCACGGGGTCACGCACTATTGCGGGGCGCCGATCGTGCACAGCATGCTGGTCAACGCGCCCGCGGCGATGCGCGACGGCATCGCGCACAAGGTCAGCGCGATGGTCGCGGGCGCGGCGCCGCCGCAGGCGATGATCGAAGGCATGGCGCGCATCGGGTTCGAGGTCACCCACGTGTACGGTCTCACGGAGACCTACGGTCCGGCCGCGGTGTGCGCGAAGCAGGACGAGTGGGAGCGCCTCGACGCCGCCGGCCAGGCGGAGCGCAACGGCCGCCAGGGGGTGCGCTATACGCTCCAGGACGGCATGACGGTGATGGATCCGGCCACGATGCAGCCGGTGCCCGCCGACGGCGAGACGATGGGCGAGATCATGTTCCGCGGCAACATCACCATGAAGGGCTATCTCAAGAATCCGAAGGCGACGCAGGAGGCGTTCGCCGGCGGGTGGTTCCACACCGGGGACCTCGCCGTGATGCAGCCCGACGGCTACGTGAAGATCCGCGACCGTTCCAAGGACATCATCATCTCCGGCGGGGAGAACATCTCCTCGATCGAGGTGGAGGACGTGCTGTATCGCCACCCGGCCGTGCTCGCCGCCGCCGTCGTCGCCAAGCCCGACCCGAAGTGGGGCGAGACGCCGTGCGCGTTCGTGGAGCTCAAGCCCGACGCCACGGCGACCGAGGAGGAGATCATCGCCCACTGCCGCGAGCGCCTGGCGAGATTCAAGGCCCCGCGCGCGGTGATCTTCGGCCCGCTGCCGAAGACTTCCACCGGGAAGATCCAGAAGTTCATCCTGCGCCAGCAGGCGAAGTCCGCCGCGGCCATCGAATGAGGAGCCGACCATGAACGCACCGCAGGCCGTCGCCGAGCCCATCCTGCTCCAGTCGCGGAGCGCCGAGGGCCTGGTCACGCTGACGCTCAATCGTCCGGCGCAGTTCAACTCGCTCTCGCGCGAGATGCTCGGCGCGCTGCAGGAGGCGCTCGACGCCATCGCCGCGGACCCGGCGGCGCGCGTCGTGGTGATCGCGGGTGCCGGAAAGGCGTTCTGCGCCGGCCACGATCTCAAGGAAATGCGCGCCAATCCGGCGCGCGAGTTCCAGCAGGCGCTCTTCGACCAGTGCAGCCGGATGATGTTGACCCTCACGCGGATGCCGCAGCCGGTGATCGCGCGCGTGCACGGCATCGCCACCGCGGCCGGCTGCCAGCTCGTCGCGATGTGCGACCTGGCGGTCGCCGCGAGCGAGGCGCGCTTCGCCGTATCGGGCGTGAACCTCGGGCTCTTCTGCTCGACCCCTTCGGTGGGGCTCGCGCGGAACGTCGGCCGCAAGGCGGCGATGGAGATGCTGCTCACCGGCGGCTTCATCGACGCGGAGCAGGCGCGTGCGCGCGGACTGGTCAACCGGGTGGTGCCCGCGGCGGACCTGGACGCGGCGATCGGCGAGCTCGCCGGCGCGATTCTCGCCAAGACGCCGGTGGCGATCCGCATGGGCAAGGAGATGTTCTATCGCCAGCTCGACATGGGGCTGGAGCAGGCGTACGCGTACGCGGGCCAGGTCATGGCCGACAACATGATGACCTGCGATGCGCAGGAAGGGATCGACGCATTCATCGCCAAGCGTCCGCCCAGCTGGCAGGGACGCTGAGCGGTCGGCGGTTGCCTAACCGGCACCGTCCCCCCATAATCGCGCCCCGAGGCTTCACGGGCGCTTCCGCGCGTGAGGGAGAGGAGGAGCGGCGGCGCGCGCACGCGCGGCGCCTGGACATGGCAGAAGACTACATCCTGCAGACGACAGGGCTCACCAAGGAGTTCAAGGGCTTCATCGCCGTCCGCGACGTCAACCTGCGGGTGCGGCGCGGCCACATCCATGCCCTGATCGGTCCGAACGGCGCGGGCAAGACCACCTGCTTCAACCTGCTGACCAAGTTCCTGCAGCCCACGGCGGGGGAGATCCGGTTCAACGGACACGACATCACGCGCGAGCGTCCGGCGCAGATCGCCCGGCGCGGCGTGATCCGCTCCTTCCAGATCTCCGCGACCTTTCCGCATCTCACCGTGCTGGAGAACGTGCGCATCGGGCTGCAGCGCAAGCTCGGCACGTCCTTCCACTTCTGGAAGTCGGAGCGCAGCCTCGAGAGGCTGAACGGCCGGGTGATGGAGCTGCTCGAGACGGTGCATCTCACCGAGTTCGCGAAGGCCGTCACCGTCGAACTGCCCTACGGGCGCAAGCGCGCGCTGGAGATCGCCACGACGCTCGCGATGGATCCGGAACTCATGCTGCTCGACGAGCCGACGCAGGGCATGGGCCACGAGGACGTCGACCTCGTCACCAGCCTCATCAAGAAGGTCTCCGCCAACCGCACGGTGCTCATGGTCGAGCACAACATGAGCGTGGTCTCCAAGATCGCCGACACCATCTCGGTCCTGCAGCGCGGCCAGGTCATCGCCGAGGGGCCGTATGCGGTGGTGTCGAAGGACCCCCAGGTGATGGAGGCCTACATGGGCACCACCGGCGGCGAGCTGAAGGGCGCCCATGGCTGAGCCCGTCGCCGCCAGCGCCGTCGAGTACCTGCGCGTCGCCGACCTGCACGCGTTCTACGGCGAGTCCCACATCCTGCACGGGGTCGACTTCTCGGTGCGCAAGGGCGAGGTCGTCACGCTGCTCGGGCGCAACGGCGCCGGACGCACGACCACGCTGAAGGCGATCCTCGGCCTGACCGGCAAGCGCACGGGCTCGATCGTGATCAACGGGCAGGAGGCGATCCGCATGTCGCCGCACCGGATCGCGCAGCTTGGCCTCGGCTACTGCCCGGAGGAGCGCGGGATCTTCTCCAGCCTGTCGTGCGAGGAGAACCTGATGCTGCCGCCGCGCGTCGCGCCGGGCGGCATGAGCATCGACGAGATCTACGAGATGTTCCCCAACCTCAAGGAGCGCCGCAGTTCGCAGGGCACGCGGCTCTCCGGCGGCGAGCAGCAGATGCTCGCGGTGGCGCGGATCCTCCGCACCGGCGCGCAGCTCCTCCTGCTCGACGAGATTTCCGAGGGCCTGGCACCGGTCATCGTCCAGGCCCTCGACCGCATGATCCGCGAGCTGAAGCGCAAGGGCTTCACCATCGTGATGGTGGAGCAGAATTTCCGCTTCGCCGCCCCGCTCGCGGATCGCTTCTACGTAATGGAGCACGGGCGCATCGTCGAAGGGTTCGCGGCGGCGGACCTCGACGCCAAGATGGGGCTGCTGCACGAGTATCTGGGAATCTGATCCCAAACGTTTCGAGGAGGAGTGCCATGAAGGCCAGGACCATTGCGTTGCTCGTGACCGCGGCGTTCGCCGCCGGCGCCACCGGGCTCGCGCACGCGCAGGCGAAGATCTCGGGCGACGTCGTGAAGATCGGCGTGCTGACCGATCTCTCGGGCCTGTATTCCGACATCGGCGGGCAGGGCTCGGTGCTCGCCGCGCAGATGGCGGTCGAGGATTTCGGCGGCACCGTCGCCGGCAAGAAGGTCGAAGTGCTCTCCGCGGACCACCAGAACAAGGCGGACGTCGGCGCGCAGAAGGCGCGCGAGTGGATCGACCGCGAGGGCGTCGACATGATCACCGACGCGCTGAACTCCGCGGTCGGCATCGCCACGGCGAAGGTCGTCGCGGAGAAGAAGCGGATCCTCATCAACACCGGGGCGGCCTCCACGCGCCTCACCAACGAGGACTGCACGCCCTACACGATCCACCACACCTACGACACGTTCGCGCTCGCCAACGGCACCGGCAAGGCGGTGGTGAAGCAGGGCGGGGACACCTGGTTCTTCCTCACCGCCGACTACGCGTTCGGCCATTCGCTGGAGAAGGACACCGGCGACGTGGTCAAGGCGAACGGCGGCAAGGTGGTCGGCGCGGTCCGCCATCCGCTGAACACCTCGGACTTCTCGTCGTTCCTGCTGCAGGCGCAGTCGTCCAAGGCGAAGATCGTCGGGCTCGCGAACGCCGGCGGCGACACCATCAACTCCATCAAGGCGGCCAACGAGTTCGGCATCACGAAGAACCAGTCGCTCGCCGGGCTCCTGGTGTTCATCACCGACGTCCACAGCCTCGGTCTCGCGGCGACGCAGAACATGTACGTCACCGAGGCCTGGTACTGGGACCTGAACGACGACACCCGCCGCTGGTCGAAGCGCTTCTTCGAGAAGCACAAGAAGATGCCGAGCATGGTCCACGCGGGCGTGTACTCGGGCACGATGATGTACCTCAACGCCATCAAGGCGACCGGGACCGACGACGCCGATGCGGTGATGAAGTGGCTGCGCGCCAACAAGCACAACGACATGTTCGGCAAGAACATGACGCTGCGCGAGGATGGCCGCCTGGTGCACGACATGTACCTGCTGCAGGTGAAGAAGCCCGGCGAGTCGAAGTCGCCGTGGGACTACTACCACGTGCGCCAGACGATCCCGGCCGCCGAGGCGTTCCAGCCGCTGGCGCAGTCGCGCTGCCCGCTGGTCAAGAAGTGATGCACTGAGGAAGCGATCCGACGCCGCCCGTCGGCCGCGAGGCCGCGGGCGGTCCCCTGAACGAGCGCACGGACACACATGGAAATCTTCGGCGTACCGCTTTCGGCCATTCTCGGGCAACTCCTGCTCGGGCTGGTGAACGGTTCGTTCTACGCGGTCCTGTCGCTCGGGCTGGCCGTGATCTTCGGCCTGCTGAACATCATCAACTTCGCGCACGGCGCGCTGTACATGATGGGCGCGTACGGGGCGTACCTGCTTCTCGAGCGGGCGGGCCTAGGCTACTGGTGGGCGCTGCTGCTCGCGCCGCTCATCGTCGGCGCCTTCGGCATTCTCCTGGAGCGCGTGTTCCTGCAGTGGATCTACAAGCTCGACCACCTCTACGGCCTGCTCCTCACGTTCGGCCTCGCCCTCATTCTCGAGGGCGTGTTCCGCGACCAGTTCGGCGTGTCGGGGCAGCGCTACCCGGTGCCCGACGAGCTGCGCGGGGCGACCGACGTCGGCTTCATGATCCTCCCCAACTACCGGGCGTGGGTGGTGGTGGCCTCGCTCGCGGTGTGCCTCATGACCTGGTACGTGATCGAGCGCACCAAGCTCGGCGCGCTGCTCCGCGCCGGGACGGAGAATCCCAAGCTGGTGCAGGCGTTCGGCGTCAACGTGCCGCTCATGATCACGCTCACCTACGGGTTCGGCGTGGCGCTCGCCGCGTTCGCCGGCGTGCTCGCCTCGCCGGTCATCCAGATCAACCCGCTGATGGGCTCCAACATCATCATCATCGTGTTCGCGGTGGTGGTCATCGGCGGCATGGGCTCGATCCTCGGCTCGGTGATCACGGGCCTCGGCCTCGGCGTGATCGAGGGCCTGACGCGCGCCGGGCTGCTGGGCGCCGTGCTCGGCTGGCCGGTCCAGACGGTCGAGAGCGCCCTCGGCGCCGAACCCGTGCTGAGCCCGTGGATCCAGAAGCTCTTCGGGCCGGAAGGCTCGTCCACCATTGTCTTCGTCATCATGGCCATCGTGCTGCTGGTTCGTCCGGCCGGCCTCTTCGGCCGCGAGAAGTGATCCGATGAACCGCGACGTGCTCGGCTATATCGTCCTCTTCGGCCTGCTGCTGCTGGCGCCGCTCGTGCTGTATCCGGTGTTCCTGATGAAGGCGCTCTGCTTCGCGCTCTTCGCGTGCGCCTTCAACCTGCTGCTCGGATTCACCGGGCTCCTGTCGTTCGGCCACGCCGCGTTCTTCGGGACGGCGGGCTACGCGGCCGGCCATGCGATGAAGGTCTGGGGGTTCTCTCCGGAGCTGGGGCTGGTCTTCGGCATGGTCATCTCGGCGATCATCGGCTGGCTGGTGGGCAGCCTCGCCATCCGCCGCCAGGGCATCTACTTCGCCATGATCACGCTCGCGCTCTCGCAGATGGTGTACTTCTTCTTCCTGCAGGCGCCGTTCACCGGCGGCGAGGACGGCCTGCAGGGCGTGCCGCGCGGGAACTTTCTCGGCCTGGTGAGCCTGCAGTCGGACTTCACGCTGTACTACTTCGTGCTCGGCGTGTTCGCGATCGGCTTCTGGCTGATCTACCGCACCATCCACTCGCCGTTCGGGCAGGTGCTGAAGGCGATCCGCGAGAACGAGGCACGCGCCATTTCGCTGGGCTACGACGTCGACCGCTACAAGCTCGTCGCGTTCATCATCTCCGCGGGGCTGTCGGGGCTCGCCGGCGCCACCAAGACGCTGGTGCTGGGCTTCGAGACGCTCACCGACGTGCACTGGCACATGTCGGGCGAGGTGGTGCTGATGACGCTGCTCGGCGGTCTCGGCACCGTGCTCGGCCCGGTGGTGGGCGCGTTCGTGATCGTGACGCTGCAGAACGAGCTCGCCGACAAGGTCGGCTCGTGGGTGCAGGTCATCATGGGCGTCATCTTCGTGATCTGCGTGCTCGCGTTCCGCCGCGGCATCGTGGGCGAGCTCGCGGCGCTGTTCAAGGCCCGCAAGGAAAGCTGAGCCGGGCGGAAAGCCCGGGCTAGATCACACCGCGCTCGCGCAGCGTGGCGATGCGGTCGGCGCCGTACCCCAGCACCCCCTGCAGCACCTCGTTCGTGTGCTCCCCGAGCATGGGCGGCGGCCGGTCGTAGGTGACCGGCGTTTCCGAGAACCGCATCGGGCTCGCGACGGTCGGTACGTCCACGCCGAGCGGATGCGGGATGTCCACGCGCATCCCGCGGTGCTGCACCTGCGGATCCTCGAACACCTCGCGCATGTTGTTGATCGGGCCGCAGGGCACGCCGGCGGCTTCCAGGCGCTCGATCCACCAGCGGCTGGGATGGCGGCGGACGATGTCCTGCACGATCGGGACGAGAATCGCGCGGTTGCGCACGCGGTCGGGGTTGGTGCGGAAGCGCGGGTCGTCGATCAGCTCGTCGCGCGCCGCGACCTTGCAGAAGCTCGCGAACTGGCCGTCGTTGCCCACCGCGAGGATGATGTGGCCGTCCGCGGACGGAAACACCTCGTAGGGGACGATGTTCGCGTGCGCGTTGCCGTAGCGCTTCGGGATGTCGCCCGAGCACCAGAAGTTGAGGATCTGGTTGGCGTTGAAGGCCACGATGGCATCGAAGAGCGCCATGTCGACGTACTGGCCGCTGCCGGTGGCATCGCGGTGGCGCAGCGCGGAGACCACCGCGAGCGCGGCGTACATCCCGGTGAGCACGTCGGTGACCGCGATGCCGACCTTCTGCGGCCCGCCGCCGGGCAGGTCGTCCCGCTCGCCGGTGATGCTCATGAGGCCGCCCATCCCCTGGAAGATGAAGTCGTAGCCGGGGCGCGGGGCGTAGGGTCCGTCCTGGCCGAAGCCGGTCACCGAGCAGTACACGATGCGCGGATTGACGCGCGCGAGGTCGGCGTAGGCGAGGCCGTAGCGCGCGAGGTCGCCGACCTTGTAGTTCTCCACGACGACGTCGGACTTCGCCGCGAGCTCGCGCAGCAGCGCCTGGCCCTCGGGCCGCGAGATGTCGAGCGTGATCGACTTCTTGCCGCGGTTCACCGACAGGAAGTACGCGGCCTCGCGGGTGTCGCGCCCGGCGGCATCCTTGAGCCACGGGGGGCCCCAGCTGCGCGTGTCGTCGCCGCGGCCCGGACGCTCCACCTTGATGACTTCGGCGCCGAGGTCGGCGAGGTTCTGCGTGGCCCAGGGGCCGGCGAGGATGCGGGTGAGGTCTAGGACGCGGACGTCCGAGAGGGGGCGGGAGCGGGCGGTCATGCGGCTAGCCTAATCAGCCGGGGAGCCGCGGGCAAGCAGGAATCGGCGCCGCCGATGCGCTGCACCGCCATAGAGCCCCGGCTCTAATGGGGCGGCAGCGGGGGCTGCCGGGGAGGGGCCATCCGATATAATTTCCCTCTCTTCCCCGCAGGCGTAACCCCCACATGAAGATCCTCGTCCCCGTCAAGCGCGTGGTCGACTACAACGTCAAGGTGCGCGTGAAGTCCGATGGCACCGGCGTCGAGACCGCCAACGTCAAGATGTCGATGAATCCCTTCGACGAGATCGGCGTCGAGGAGGCGGTGCGCTTGAAGGAGGCAGGCGTCGCGACCGAGGTCGTGGCGGTGTCGTGCGGCGTGGCCGCGTGCCAGGAGACGCTGCGCACCGCGCTCGCCATCGGCGCGGATCGCGCAATCCTGATCGAGACCGACGCCGAGTTGCAGCCGCTTGCGGTCGCGAAGCTCTTGAAGGCCATCGTCGCCAAGGAACAGCCGGGCCTCGTGATCCTCGGCAAGCAGGCGATCGACGACGACTGCAACCAGACCGGCCAGATGCTCGCCGCGCTGCTCGGCTGGTCGCAGGGCACGTTCGCGTCGAAGGTGAAGATCGAGGGCGACAAGGCGATGGTCACCCGCGAGGTGGACGGCGGGCTCGAGAACGTTGCGCTGAAGCTGCCGGCCATCGTCACCACCGACCTGCGCCTGAACGAGCCGCGCTACGTCACCCTGCCGAACATCATGAAGGCGAAGAAGAAGCCGCTGGAGACGCTGAAGCCCGACGCGCTCGGCGTGGACGTCGCCCCGCGCCTCGCCACGCTGAAGGTCGAGGAGCCGCCCAAGCGCACCGCCGGCGTGAAGGTGGCGGACGTGAAGGCGCTGGTCGAGAAACTGAAGAACGAAGCGAAGGTGATCCAATAATGGCGCTCCTCGTCATCGCAGAGCACGACAACCAGACCCTCAAGCCCGCCACGCTGCACGCCATCGGCGCCGCCCAGGCCATCGGCGGGGACGTTCACGTGCTGGTCGCCGGCAGCGGCTGCCAGGGCGCTGCGCAGGCGGCGTCGCAGGCCGCGGGGGTCGCGAAGGTCCTCGTGGCCGACGCCCCGCAGTACGCCGGTCAGCTCGCCGAGAACGAGGCGGCGCTGGTGGTCGGACTGGCGAAGGACTACTCGCACCTCCTGGCCGCCGCCACCGCGGCCGGCAAGAACCTGATGCCCCGCGTCGCCGCGCTGCTCGACGTCGCGCAGATCTCCGAGATCGTGAAGGTCGTGTCGCCCGACACCTTCGTGCGCCCGATCTACGCCGGCAACGCGCTCGCCACGGTGCAGTCGAAGGATGCACTCAAGGTGATCACGGTGCGCGCGACCAACTTCGACGCCGTCGCGGCCAGCGGCGGATCGGCGCCGGTCGAGAACATCGCCGCCGCACCGGACAGCGGGCTCGCGACGCTCGTCGGCCGGGAGATCGCGAAGAGCGATCGTCCGGAGCTCACCGCCGCGCGCGTGGTCGTTTCCGGCGGGCGTGCGATGGGCTCCGCGGACAACTTCAAGCTGCTCGAGCCGCTCGCCGACCGCCTCAACGCGGCAATCGGCGCCTCGCGCGCCGCGGTGGATGCGGGCTTCGCGCCCAACGACTGGCAGGTCGGCCAGACCGGCAAGATCGTGGCGCCGGACCTCTACATCGCCGTCGGCGTCTCCGGGGCGATCCAGCATCTCGCCGGCATGAAGGACAGCCGCGTGATCGTCGCGATCAACAAGGACGAGGAGGCGCCAATCTTCCAGGTCGCCGACTACGGCCTGGTCGGCGATCTCTTCCAGATCGTGCCGGACCTCGTCAAGGAGCTCGGCTGACCGCCGCAGCACCATCCACCGCAGCACGGAGACCGCCATGAGCGACTACACCGCCCCCCTGCGCGACATGCAGTTCGTGCTCGAGCACCTCGCCGGCCTCGCCGACGTCGCGAAGCTGCCCGGTTGCGGCGAGGCGACGCCCGACGTCGTGGAGCAGATCCTCGCCGAGAACGCGCGCTTCTCCTCCGAGGTGCTCGCGCCGCTCAACTGGTCCGGCGACCAGGAAGGCTCGCAGTGGCAGGACGGCGCCGTGCGCACGCCCAAGGGCTTCAAGGAAGCCTACAAGCAGTTCGTCGAGGGCGGCTGGAACGCGCTCCAGTTCCCCGAGGAGTTCGGCGGCCAGGGACTGCCCAAGGTGGTGGCCACGCCGGTCATGGAGATGTGGAAGTCGGCGAACCTCTCGTTCTCGCTGTGCCCGCTGCTCACCGGCGGCGCGATCGAGGCCCTGCTCCTGCGCGGCACCGATGCGCAGAAGGCGCGGTACCTGCCGAGGATGGTCGAGGGCACCTGGACCGGCACCATGAACCTCACCGAGCCGCAGGCGGGCTCGGACCTCGCGCTCATCAAGAGCAAGGCGGTGCCGGAAGGCGACCACTACCGCATCTTCGGCCAGAAGATCTTCATCACCTACGGCGAGCACGACATGGCGGACAACATCGTCCACCTCGTGCTCGCGCGCACCCCCGACGCACCGCCCGGGGTGAAGGGCATCTCCCTCTTCATCGTGCCGAAGTTCATGGTGAACGGGGACGGCTCCCTGGGCGAGCGCAACGACGTGAAGTGCGTGTCGATCGAGCACAAGCTCGGCATCCACGC
>CAZKHE010000114.1:0-14314 GCA_964552535.1 uncultured Enterobacteriaceae bacterium
GTCGGGGAAGATGGCGATCGCGTATCGGCGGATCGGGGAGTGCAAGTAGCGTTTCCTCGTCCGATGGAGCCTTGCGGGGCCGATCCGAAGGGACGTGAGCCCGCCTCCTAACGGCTTTGACTGTGTGTTGCTGGGCGCGGCGGACCGCCGCCTCGCTCGCGCCGATCCGGCCGTTCGAAGTCGCCGGGCCCCGCGCCCCTTCGACTCGGCGCAGGCGTCCGCGGGTGCGCGATGGATACCGACGACGGGCAGCGCCGCTGCGGCGGCTAGAATCATGCGATGTCCTCCGCCCCCGCCGATCGCCCGAAATCCCGCGACCTCCGCCCCCTGCGGCAGGTCGTCCGCTTCCTCCTGCCGTACCGCGGCCGCATTGCCGCCGCAGCGGTCGCGC
This sequence comes from uncultured Enterobacteriaceae bacterium, assembly GCA_964552535.1. Taxonomy (GTDB): domain Bacteria; phylum Pseudomonadota; class Gammaproteobacteria; order Burkholderiales; family SG8-39; genus CAZKHE01. The sequence goes on from CAZKHE010000114.1 coordinate 392, forward strand.
TGGTCGTCGCCGCCGGCTCGGTGCTCGCGCTGGGCCAGGGCCTGCGCTTCGTCGTCGACGCGGGGTTCGGCAGCGGCGATCCGGAGCTCCTCGACCGCGCGCTCATGGCCATGGTCGGCATCGCGGTCGTGATGGCGTGCGCCACGTGGCTGCGCTTCTATCTCATGATGAGCACCGGCGAGCGCGTGATCACCGACATGCGCCGATCGGTGTACGCGCACCTGCTGTCGCTCGAACCCGCGGCGTTCGAGTCCATGCGCACCGGCGAGGTGATCTCGCGGCTCACCAACGACACGTCGCTGGTGCAGATCGTGGTCGGCTACGGCTTCTCGATGTTCCTGCGCAACCTGCTGATGATGGTCGGGGCGCTCGTGATGCTCTTCGTCACCAGCCCCAAGCTCGCCGCGCTCGTCGTGCTCGGCGTGCCGCTCACGATGGTGCCGATCCTCCTGATCGGGCGCCGCGTGCGCAAGCTCGCCCGCGAGAACCAGGACCGCGTCGCGGACGTCTCGGCGTACGTCGACGAGTCCATCCACGAGATCCGCACCGTCCAGGCCTACGGCCACGAGCCGCGCGACCGCGACCTCTTCGGCGAGCGCGCGGAAGCCGCGTATGCGTCCGGCGTGGCGCGCGTCTTCCAGAAGGCGTTCCTGATCTCCTCGGTGATGCTCATCGCGTTCGTCGCCATCGGCATCATCCTCTGGATCGGCGGCCACGACGTCCTCGCCGGGCGCCTGTCGGCGGGCGAGCTCTCTGCCTTCGTGTTCTACGCCATGATCGTCGCGAGCGGTGCGGGCACCGTGTCGGAGGTGTGGGGCGACCTGCAGCGCGCCGCGGGGGCCACCGAGCGGCTGATGGAGCTCCTCGCCACGCGCCCCGCGGTCGCGTCGCCGGCGCAGCCGGTCGCGCTGCCTGCCCCGCCGCAGGGGCGCGTGGCCTTCCGCGACGTCACCTTCACGTATCCCTCGCGGCCCGACGCACCCGCGCTCGCGCGCTTCACGCTCGACATCGCGCCGGGCGAGCACGTCGCGCTGGTCGGGCCGTCGGGGGCGGGCAAGTCCACCGTGCTGCAACTCCTGCTGCGCTTCTACGATCCGCAGGCGGGGAGCGTACGCATCGACGGCGTGGACGTGCGCGAGGCCGATCCGCTCGAGGTGCGCAAGCGTCTTGCGCTGGTGCCGCAGGATCCGGTGATCTTCGCCGCGTCCGTGCTCGAGAACGTGCGGTACGGGCGCCCCGACGCGTCCCGCGACGAGGTGCTGGCGGCGTGCGAGGGCGCGCAGGCGATGGAGTTCATCGACCGCCTCCCGCAGGGCCTCGACACCGAGCTCGGCGAACGCGGCGTGCGGCTCTCCGGCGGCCAGCGGCAGCGGCTCTCCATCGCGCGCGCGCTGCTCGCCGATCGCGCGATCCTGCTCCTCGACGAGGCCACGTCGAGCCTCGACGCGGCGAGCGAGGCGCTGGTGCAGCGCGCGCTCGAACGGCTGATGCGCGGCCGCACGACCATCGTCATCGCGCATCGGTTGGCGACGGTGCAGGGCGCGGACCGGATCGTCGTCATGGACCACGGCCGCATCGTCGCCACCGGCACGCACGCCGAGCTGATGCGCGAAGGCGGCCTCTACGCACGGCTCGCGTCGCTGCAGTTCCTCGAAGCGGCATGATGCGCGCGCTCGCCGCGCTCCTCGCCGCGTGCACGCTGGTGCCGGCTGCCGCGGCGGAGACGGTGACGGTCGGCTCCAAGCGCTTCACCGAGAGCTACGTGCTCGGCGAAGTGGTGGCGCGGACTGCGGCGGGGGCCGGCGCGACGGCGCGGCACCGCCCGGGCCTCGGCAATACCGCCATCGTGTACGAGGCGCTGCGATCGGGGGACATCGACGTCTATCCGGAGTACACGGGCACGATCGCGCGGGAGATCCTGAAGCGCGACGCCGACCTGCCTCTCGAGGCGCTCAATCGCGAGCTGGCGCCGCTCGGCCTCGCAGCGAGCGCTCCACTCGGCTTCAACAACACCTACGCGCTCGCGATGCGCGAGGAGCTCGCCGCCGCGCGCGGCATCCGCACGATCTCCGATCTCGCGCGGCACCCGGACCTGCGCCTCGGGCTCACGCAGGAGTTCCTCGGCCGCGCCGACGGCTGGCCCGGGCTGCGTCAGCGGTACGGTCTGCCGCAGGCGGCCGCGTCGGGCATCGACCACGGCCTCGCTTACGAGGCGCTCGCCGCCGGACGCATCGACGTGAAGGACGTCTATGCCACCGACGCCAAGATCGCCCGCTACGGCCTGCGCGTGCTCGAGGACGACCGCGGCTGGCTTCCGCGCTACGACGCCGTGCTGCTGCACCGGAAGGACCTGCCGCAGCGCGCGCCGCAGGCGTGGGCGGCGATCGCCGGCCTGGCGGGGCGCATCGACCAGGCGACGATGATCCGGCTCAACGCCGCGGTGGAGAACGAGGGGCGGACCTTCGCGGACGCGGCGCAGGCCTTCCTGACGGACACCGGGACGGAGGGCCCGCCACGGACGTTCGCCGGGACGCTCTTCGGGCCCGACTTCCGGCGCCTCACGGCACAGCATCTGCTGCTCGTGTTCGCCTCGCTCGCCGCGTCGATCGTGATCGGCGTGCCGCTGGGGGTCATCGCGCATCGCCACCCGCCGCTCGGCGGCTGGGTGCTTGGCGCGGTAAGCGTCGTGCAGACCATTCCGTCGCTCGCGCTGCTGGCGCTGCTCATCGCCGCGCTGGGCCTGATCGGCACGCTGCCGGCGCTCGTGGCGCTCACGCTTTACGCGCTGCTGCCGATCGTCCGCAATACCCAGACGGGCCTCGCCGGCATCGGCAAGGGCCTGCGCGACGCGGCGCTCGCGCTCGGGCTGTCGCGCGCGGACACGCTCGCCCGCATCGAGCTGCCGCTCGCGATGCCGACGATCCTCGCGGGCATCAAGACCGCTGCGGTCATCAACGTCGGCACGGCGACCATCGCCGCGTTCGTCGGCGCGGGCGGCTACGGCGAGCGCATCGTGCAGGGCCTCGCGCTCAACGATGCACGCCTGCTCGTGGCCGGCGCCGTCCCTGCGGCGGCGCTCGCACTGGTCGTGCAATGGGGCTTCGATCTCGCGGAGCGGCGCGCGCTGGCCTGGCGTGGCCGCGGTGCGGGGGGCTGAGGTAAAATCCGCGGCTTCGCGCGCCGGCAGGGGATCCAGCCGCCCCGCGCGCGTCTGAGCGAACAAGGGGAGCCTTCACATGCAGATCGGTATTCCCGCGGAAACCCGCGCGGGCGAAGCGCGCGTGGCCGCGACGCCCGAGACGGTCAAGAAGCTCGCCGCGGGCGGACTGCACAAGGTGGTGGTGCAGGCCGGCGCGGGCGCGAACGCCTCCGTGCCCGATGCCGACTTCCAGGCGGCGGGTGCCGTGATCGGGTCGGCTGCCGACGCGCTGGGCTCCGACATCGTCCTGAAGGTGCGCGGCCCGGAGCCCGGCGAGTTCGGCATGCTGAAGCGCGGGGGCATCGTCGTCGGCCTGCTCAACCCCTGGGATGCCGCCGGCCTGGAGGCGCTCGCCGCGACCGGCGCCACCGGCTTCGCCATGGAGTGGCTGCCGCGCACGACGCGCGCGCAGGCGATGGACGTGCTCTCGTCGCAGGCCAACATCGCCGGCTACAAGGCGGTGATCATCGCGGCGAACGAGTACGGCCGCTTCATGCCGCAGCTCATGACCGCGGCGGGCACGGTCAAGGCCGCGCGCGTGGTCATTCTCGGCGCCGGCGTCGCCGGCCTGCAGGCGATCGCCACCGCCAAGCGCCTGGGCGCGGTGATCGAGGCTTCCGACGTGCGTCCCGCGGTGAAGGAACAGATCGAGTCGCTCGGCGCCAAGTTCATCGACGTGCCGTTCGAGACCGACGAGGAGCGCGAGATCGCCAAGGGGGTGGGCGGCTACGCGCGGCCGATGCCGAAGAGCTGGCTCGATCGCCAGCAGGCGGAGGTCGCGAAGCGCATCGCCGCCGCCGACATCGTCATTTCCACCGCGCAGATCCCCGGGCGCAAGGCCCCGGTGCTGGTGACCGACGCCATGGTGAGGTCGATGAAGCCGGGCTCGGTGATCGTCGATCTCGCGGTCGAGACCGGCGGCAACGTGGAGGGCGTCGAACTGGGCAGGATCGTGACCAAGCACGGCGCGAAGATCGTCGGGCTGCCGAACCTCGCCGGGCTGCTGCCCGCCGACGCCTCCGCGCTCTACGCCCGCAACCTGCTCAACTTCATGAACCTGCTCGTGGACCCGAAGTCCGGCGAGCTGAAGCTCAACCGCGACGACGAGATCATCGCCGGCGCCCTGGCGTGCATCGACGGCGCAGTAGTGAAAAAAGCGTGAACAGGGAAGCGGGAAGGGGAGAGCGTGACACCACCCCGGCGGCGCCGCTCGCCGGCGGCCGGGTTCTTTCCCTTCCCTCTTCCCCCTTCCCCCTTCCCCGAGGCGCGCAGCGCCGCTCGACCGTGCGCGACTGAAAGGAGCGCTGTTATGACCGGAACCATCGACCCGACCATCGTCAACCTGACGGTCTTCGTGCTGGCGGTCTTCGTCGGCTACCACGTCGTCTGGAACGTCACGCCGGCCCTGCACACGCCGCTGATGAGCGTGACCAACGCGATCTCCGGCGTGATCATCGTCGGCGCCATCCTTGCCGCGGGCCCGCTCGAGTGGGACTGGCTCTCGTCGGGGGCGGGCGTGCTCGCGGTCGCGCTCGCCGCCGTGAACGTGTTCGGCGGCTTCCTCGTCACGCAGCGCATGCTCGAGATGTTCAAGAAGAAAGAGAAGAAGGCACCGAAGGAGCAGGCATGACCGCCAACCAAGTCGCCCTCTGGTACCTCGTCGCGAGCGTCTTCTTCATCCTCGCGCTGAAGGGCCTCTCCTCGCCGGCCACCGCGCGGCGCGGCAACCTCTTCGGCATCATCGGCATGGTGATCGCCGTGCTCACGACGCTGGCGATCGTGAAGAGCGTCCAGTGGATCATCCTCGGCATCGTCGCCGGCGGCGCGGTCGGCGCCTTCGTGGCGAGGCGCGTGCAGATGACGCAGATGCCGGAGCTCGTCGCGGCGATGCACTCGCTGGTCGGCATGGCGGCAGTGCTCATCGCCATCGCGGTGGTGAACAACCCCACCGCCTTCGGTCTCGCCAACCCCATCCCGACCGGCAACAAGCTCGAGCTCTTCATCGGCACGTTCGTGGGCGCGATCACGTTCTCCGGCTCGGTCATCGCGTTCGGCAAGCTGGCGGGCCTCGGCAAGAGCTTCCGCCTCTTCTCCAGCGCGCCGGTGGTGTTCAAGGGCCAGCACCTGCTGAACCTGGTGCTCGCCCTCGTGATGATCGGGTTCGGGGTGGCGTTCTTCCTCGCGCCGCCCGAGACCCAGTGGCCGCCGTTCATCGTGATGACGGCGATCGCCTTCGTGCTCGGCGTGCTGATCATCATCCCGATCGGCGGCGCCGACATGCCCGTGGTGATCTCGATGCTGAACAGCTACTCGGGCTGGGCGGCGGCGGGCATCGGCTTCTCGCTGAACAACCCGATGCTGATCATCGCCGGCTCGCTGGTCGGCTCGTCCGGCGCGATCCTCTCCTACATCATGTGCCGCGCGATGAACCGCTCGTTCTTCAGCGTGATTCTCGGCGGCTTCGGCGCGGCCGAGGGCGCCGCGGCAACCGGCGACGGCGAGCAGAAGCAGGTGAAGTCGGGCTCCGCGGACGACGCCGCGTTCCTGATGTCCAACGCCGACAGCGTGATCATCGTCCCGGGGTACGGCCTGGCGGTGGCGCGCGCCCAGCACGCAGTGAAGGAGATGGTGGACAAGCTCACCGAGAAGGGCGTGAACGTGCGCTACGCCATCCACCCGGTCGCGGGCCGCATGCCCGGCCACATGAACGTGCTGCTCGCCGAGGCCGAGGTGCCCTACGACCAGGTGCTGGAGATGGACGAGATCAACTCGGAGTTCCAGACCACCGACGTGGTGCTGATCCTCGGCGCCAACGACGTGGTGAACCCGCTCGCCGAGGTGCAGGGCAGCCCGATCTACGGCATGCCGATCCTGCAGGCGCACAAGGCGGGGCAGGTGCTGGTGAACAAGCGGTCGATGGCCTCGGGCTACGCCGGCCTCGACAACCCGCTCTTCTACATGGACAAGACGATGATGGTGTTCGGCGACGCGAAGAAGGTGGTCGAGGACATCGTCAAGGCGATCGGCGGCGGCGGCCACTAGGCGCAGTCGAACCCCGCGCGCCATGTCCCTCGACGACAACGCCGCCAGCCGCGAGGCGGTCCTGCGCCGCATCCGGCGCGCGCAGGGGCGCGGCGGGGTGACCCCGTCCGCGGCCGAGCGCCAGGCCGTCTCGACCTACATCGACGCCCACCCGCGCGGCCCCACGCCTGCCGTGGAGGACGACGTCGTCGCGCGCTTCCGGGCGCGCGCCGAGAGCATGCAGAGCACCTGCGAGGAGGTCGGCGCCTGGACGGACGTGCCGGCCGCGGCGGCGCGCTATCTCGCGGCCCACGGGCTGGGCGGCACGGCCGTGGCGTGGCCGCTGCTCGCCGGGCTCGACTGGGCGTCCGCGGGCCTCCGCGTCGAAGCCCGGGAGGCGCGCGACGCGGATCTCGTCGGCATCACGGGCTGCTTCGCCGCCCTCGCCGAGACCGGCACGCTGATGACCTGCTCCGGTCCGCAGACGCCGGGCTCGGTCAGCCTGCTGCCCGAGACGCACATCGCGGTGGTCCCGGTGAGCCGCATCGTCAAGCACATGGAGGACGGCTACGCGCTCGCCCGTGCCGAGCTCGGCCAGCTGCCGCGCCTGGTGAACTTCATCTCCGGACCCTCGCGGACCGGCGACATCGACCAGACCATCGTCCTCGGCGCGCACGGGCCCTACCGGGTCCACATGATCCTCCTCCGCGACGCCTGAGCGTCCCGGCGGGCGGGATTGCGCCCGCAAACCCCGTCTTTTCCGGGCTCGCGCCGTCTGCTGCATTCCCTAGCATCAGGCATCCACCGTCACCGGACCGGACGCCCCGTTGTCCGCCGTACCGTCTCCCGCGCCGCTTGCCGGCCGCTTCCGCCTGCTGCGTGCCCTCGGCGAGGGGGCGCAGGGCACGGTGCATCTGGCCGAAGACCTGCGCCTGGAGCGCCAGGTGGCGATCAAGACGCTGCACGTGGACGAGGACGGCGCCGCGTTGCTGCTCGACGAGGCGCGCGCCGCGAGCCGGCTCTCGCATCCCAACGTGGTGGCCCTGTACGACGCCGGCGAGGCGGCGGGCCGGCCGTATCTCGTCTTCGAGTACGTCGCCGGCCGCACGCTCTCCGAGACGCTGAAATCCGGCGGCCGGCTCGCGCCCGGGCGCGCCGCCAACCTCGCCACGCAGGTCCTGCGCGGGCTCGCCGCGGCGCACCGCCAGGGCATCCTGCATCGCGACGTGAAGCCCGCCAACGTGATGCTCACCGCGGACGGTCTCGCGCGCATCATGGATTTCGGCATCGCCCTGCGTCCCGGCAGCGGTGCCGACGCGCAGGGACTCTGCGGCACGCCCGCGTACATGGCGCCGGAGTGCATCTCCGGCCAGCCCTTCGACGTGCGCAGCGATCTCTACGCCGTCGGCGTGGTGCTCTACGAAATGCTCGTCGGCCACCCGCCGTCCACCGGCCCGACCGCCTTCGCGGTGATGAACCGGACGGTCAACGAGCCGCCGCCGCCGCCCTCCGCCGCCAACCCCGACGTGGACGAGCACCTGGACGCGGTGGTGCTCAAGGCACTGTCGCGCGACCCCGGCGAGCGCTATCCCGACGCCGAGGCGATGATCGCGGCGCTGGAGCGCTATCTCGACCCGGAGCCGGCCGCCGCGGCGACCCCCGCGGCGGCGGCCACGCTCGAGTTCCTCATCCGGCGCATGCGCCATCGCAGCGATTTCCCGGCGCTCACCAGCACCGTCCAGAGCATCAACCGGCTCGCCGCCTCGGACCGCGAGCATGCCGGCGCGCTCACCTCGAGCATCCTCAAGGACGTCGCGCTCACCACCAAGCTGCTGAAGATGGTGAACGCCGCGTGTTACAAGCAGTTCGGCGCCTCGGTGAGCACCGTCTCGCGCGCCGTGACGATCCTCGGCTTCGGCGGCGTGCGCAACGTCGCGCTGTCGCTGATGCTGTTCGAGCACCTGCAGAACCGCAACGTGGCGGGCGCGTTCCGCGACGAGCTGATCGCCTGCTATTTCGGCGGCGTCGCCGCCCGCGGCCTGGCGGCGAAGCTGGGCATCCGCGGCGCCGAGGAAGCTTTCATCTGCGCGATGTTCCACCGGCTCGGCAAGCTGCTGGTCGCCTTCTACCTGAACGACGAGGCGCAGGCGATCGCGCGGCTGGTGGAAGGCCGGGGCATGGCCGAGGAGCGCGCCGCGCGAGAGGTGCTCGGCCTCACGTACGAGCAGGTGGGCATCGGCATCGCGCGCCACTGGAAGCTGCCCGACCCGATCATTGCCGCAATGGAGCCGCTCGCCGCCGGCGCGGTGGCGCGCAACGCGTTCGACCGCGATCGCATGCGCGCGCTGGCGTCGCTCGCCAACGGGCTGGCCGACGTCGTGCGCCTGCAGGATCCATCGGCCCGCCGGGCGGGCGTGGATGCGCTGACGCGGCGCTTCGCGAGCGCCGGCGTGGACGAGCCGACGCTCGACGCGGTCGTGGAGGAGACCACCGTGGAGGTGGCCGCCGAGGCGCCCCACCTGGGCTTCGACGCATCGCGAAGCGACGTCCTCGCCGGCGCCCGGCGGTGGGCGAAGGACGCGGCGGCCGAGCCGGAGATGGCCGACACGCTGACGCGCACCGTCGTCGCCCAGAGCGAACCGGCCGCCGCGGCGGTCGCGTCGCCGGACAGTGCGGAGCAGCGCAGCACGATCCTCGCGGCCGGCATCCAGGACATCACCAACACGCTGGTCGGCGACTTCGCGCTCGCCGACGTGCTGGAGATCATCCTCGAGACGATGTACCGAGGCGTCGGATTCACCCGCGCGCTGATCTTCGTGCGCGACGCGAAGGCCAATGCGCTGCGCGCCCGGGCCGGCTTCGGCGCGGACGCCGACGCGCTGGTGAGGCGCGGGCTGGCGATCCCCCTGGGCGGGGCACGCGATCTCTTCTTCGCGTCCGTCGTGCAGGGCGCGGACGTCTGCATCGACGACATCGACGATCCCCGCATCCGGCCGCACGTGCCGAGATGGTATCGGGACGCCGTGCAGCCGCGCGGCGTCGTGCTGCTGCCGGTGGTGCTCGCGAAGCGCGTGATCGCGCTGCTGTACGCTGACGCCGCCGAGCCGGGCCGGATGCATCTCGACCCCGCCACTTTCGCGCTGTTGAAGACGCTGCGCAACCAGGCGGCCCTTGCGTTGAAGAGCACGCGTGTCGCGGATCGGTAAGGATTGCCGGGCGCGGGCTGGCCTTCGCCACCTTGATCCGGGCAGGCGCGACGCTAGAATGCAGGCGCACGCCGTCCGGCGGCAGCGCCCCGCCCGACGCGGCAACCTGCGCCCATGACGAACTGCCGTCCTCACCCCGCCAGCGCGGACCCCCGCGCATGCTGACCCCGACCGGGACCCAGGCGCCGATTGCCTCCGTCCTCGTGGTGGACGACGTCCCCGCCAACCTTCTCGTCATGCAGGGACTGCTGGAACGCAGCGACGTGCGGGTGCTCACCGCGCAGTCGGGCCGCGAAGCGCTCGAGCTGCTGCTGCGCGAAGAGGTCGCGGTCGCGCTCGTGGACGTCCACATGCCCGAGATGGACGGATTCGAGCTCGCGCGGCGGGTCCATGATCGCGCCGCGACGCGCGACCTGCCCATCGTCTTCGTCACCGCCGCCGAGCGCGATTCGCGCTCCCTCGTGCGGGGCTACGACGCGGGCGCGGTCGATTTCCTGTTCAAGCCCATCGATGCGACGGTGCTCTCCGGCAAGGTGGACGTCTTCGTGCAGCTCTGGCGCCACCGGCGCCTGCTGGCGGCACAGGTCGAGGCGATGCGCCTCGCCGCCATCGCGTTCGAGACCCACGAGGCGATCGTCATCACCGATGTGGCGGGACGCATCCTCAAGGTGAATCGCGCGTTCACCGAGATCACCGGGTATCCCGAGGCGGACGTCCTCGGCCGCAATCCGCGGCTGCTGCAATCCGGCCGGCACGATGCCCGGTTCTACCGCAGCCTGTGGGCCGGGCTGCTGCGCGACGGCCACTGGGAGGGCGAGCTGTGGAATCGCCGCAAGGACGGCGTCGACTACGTCGAGTGGAAGCGCATCACCGCGGTGAAGGACGAGGCGGCGCGCGTCACGCACTACGTCGGTGTCGGCATGGACATCACGGAACGCAGGCGCGCCGAGGACGAGCTGCGGCGCATGCACGCGACGCTCGAGCGCCGGGTCGAGGAGCGCACTGCCGCGCTGCAGGCCGCCAACGCCGAGCTCGCCGCCTTCAGCTACTCGGTCTCGCACGATCTCAAGGCACCGGTGCGCGCCATCGACGGTTTCACGCAGCTGCTTGCCGCGGAAGAGGCCGAGCGCCTGAGTGCCGACGGCCACGGATACCTGCAGCGCGTGCGCGGCGCGACGGCGCGGATGTCCGCGCTGATCGACGGGCTGCTGACGCTCTCGAACATCGGGCGGACGCCCGTGAACCGGGTGGACGTGGACCTCTCGGCGCTGGCCCGCGACGTGGCGGCCGAGCGGCTCGCCGCCGACGCCGGGCGCCGGATCGTCATGAACGTGGCGCCGGGCATGCGCGTGAACGGCGATCCCGGCCTCGTCCGCGTGCTGCTCGACAACCTCATCGGCAATGCGATCAAGTACTCGATCGACCGCGATCCGGCGACCATCAACGTCCGCGAGGTCGAGGACGCCGGCGAGCCGATGGTGGAGGTGCGCGACAACGGCATCGGCTTCGACATGACGTATGCGGACAAGCTCTTCGCGCCCTTCCAGCGGCTGCACAGCGATTCGCGTTATCCCGGGACCGGCATCGGGCTGGCCACCGTGGCGCGCATCGTGCACCGCCACGGCGGGCGGATCGCCGCAGACGCCGTACCCGGGGCAGGCGCGGCGTTCCGTTTCACGCTCGGTCGCCCGCCGTCGGAGCTCGGCGCCGGATAGCGCCGGGTGTCGGCAGCCGCTTCGCTATTGCTCGTGATCGTCGGGAGGCAGCGGCGCGCGCGACGGCACGCGCAGGTGCAGCGCGGCCTTCGCGAGCAGGTTGGCCGACACCGGCGCCGTCACGAACACGAACATCGTGATGAGCAGTTCGTGCAGCGAGAGCGTGCCGCGCCCCCAGAACCAGAGCATCGAGGCGACGAGCACGCCGCCGACGCCGAGCGTCGACGCCTTGGTGGGCGAGTGCAGCCGCATCAGGAAATCCGGCAGGCGCACGAGGCCGATGGATCCGACGAGCAGGAAGAACGCCCCGACCAGGATGAACAGGGAGGCGGCGAGCTCGAAGACGGTGTCCATCATTCCACCACGTTGCCGCGATGCACGTAGCGCGCGAGCGCCACGGTGGAGATGAAGCCGATCAGCGCGATCAGCAGCGCAGCCTCGAACAACGTCTGGGAGTCCTGCGCGATGCCCAGCAGCACCACCAGGGCGACGGCATTGATGTAGAGCGTGTCGATGGCGAGCACGCGGTCCGGCGCAGAGGGGCCGCGCAGCAGCCGCCAGCCGGTGAGCAGCGTGGCGATCGCGACGGCGGCGAACGCGATGGCGAGGGCGATGCCGATCATCCGAAGATCTCCAGGAGCGGCGCCTCGTAGCGCGCCTTGATGTCGCGCACGAGCGCGGCGGGGTCGTCGAGGTTGAGCACGTGCACCAGAATCTCGCGGCGCGCCTCGTCCACGTCGGCGGAAACGGTGCCCGGGGTCATGGTGATGATGCTGGCGAGGAGCGAGACGGCGTAGGGATGCGACGCGTCGAGCGGCACGCGCACGAAGCCCGGCCGGATGCGGTCCATCGGCCCGAGCACGAGCTTCGCGACCACCACGTTCGACATGACGATGTCCCACGTCACGGTGCCGAGCAGGCGCAGCACGGCGCCGGGGGCGCGCACCCGCGTCGGCTCGCCGAGCAGCGGCCGCGCGGCGAGCGGCAGGGCCAGGGCCAGCACGGCGCCGAGCGCGAGGTGGGCCGGTGCGACGGTGTTGTTGAGCAGCAGCCACGCGACGAACACCGCGATCGAGGCGATCGGATAGGGCATCACGGGCGCGCCTCCCGCAGCGCACGCGCGCTGCCCGTGCGCCCCTGCGGCGTGCCGAGCACGCTCGCGGCATACGCACCGCGGTCGCCGAGCTGCCGCGCGGCGGCGTCGGCGTAGATCTTGATCGGCTGCGCGAAGACGACCATGGCGAGACCGGCGCCGAACAGGAAGAGCGGCGGCGCGTACAGCTTCCAGCTCATGCCGCTCGAGACGCACGCGGGCGCGTCCGGCTGCACCTGCCAGAACAGGATGCTGCCGGCGCGCGCCATGCCGATCACGCCGAGGAAGCTCGAGAACAGCAGCACGCCCCACACCCACGCCGCCCAGTCGGAGGCGCGCGCGCTTTCGAGGATCATCAGCTTGCCGATGAAGCCGGAGAGCGGGGGCGCACCGGCGACGGACACCGCCCCGAGCAGCAGCAGCAGGCCGAGGAACGCGGGCTGCGCGACCGGCGGCGCGGGCTGCAGGCGGTCGGCCGCGTCGCCGCGCTGCGCGGCGACGAGCTCGGCGAGCATGAACAGCGCCGCGACGATGAGGGTCGAGTGGACGAGGTAGTAGAGCGCCGCGCCGAGCGCCGCGCTGGAGAAGAGGCCGACGCCGGCGAGGATGGTGCCGACCGACGAGATCGTGAGCCACGCGACCATGCGGGACAGGCTGTGCGCCGCCAGCGCCCCGAACATGCCGGCCAGCGCGGTGACGAGCGCGATCGGCAGCAGCCACGGCTCGGCCACCAGCGCGGCGGGGCCGGCATCGGCGCCGAAGATCGCGCCGTGCACCCGCACGATGGCGTACACGCCCACCTTGGTCATGATGGCGAACAGCGCCGCGACCGGCGCGGTGGCGGCGGCATAGGTGGCGGGCAGCCAGAGGTGCAGCGGCACGATCGCCGCCTTCATGCCGAAGACCACCAGCAGGATCAGGGCGCCCGCGCGGGCCAGCGTGGCTTCCGTCGGGCCGAGCTGCGCCGCGCGCAACGCGATGTCCGCCATGTTCAGCGTGCCGGTCGCGTTGTAGATCAGCGCCACGCCGATCAGGAACAGCGCCGAGGCCGCGAGGTTCAGCACCACGTAGTGGATGCCCGCGCGCAGCCGGCCCGCGCCCAGGCCGTGCAGCAGCAGGCAGTACGAGGCGATGAGCAGGATCTCGAAGAACACGAACAGGTTGAAGAGATCCCCGGTGGCGAAGGCGCCGCCGAGACCCATGAGCTGGAACTGCAGCAGCGCGTGAAAGTGCTTGCCGTGCGCATCCCAGCCGGTCGATGCATAGCGGATCACCGGCAGTGCGATCAGTGCGACCAGCAGCAGCATGAGCGCGGCGAGGCGGTCGATCACCAGCACGATGCCGAACGGCGCGGGCCATTCGCCGAGCGCGTACACGCTGATCTCGCCGGTCGCGGCGCGCTGCACCAGCAGGATGGCCACGGCGAGCTGCGCGACCACCGACGCGAGCCCGATCATCCGGTGCGTGCGCAGCCGGTACCAGCCGGCGAGCAGCATCAGCACGCCGGCAAACGCGGGGATCAGGACCGGCAGGACCGGCAGGTGGGTCACTTGCCTTCCTCCTCGGGACGCTTGCCGTCGACGTCGTCGGTGCCGGTCTCGTCGCGCGCGCGCAGCGCGAGCTCGATCACGAAACCGGTGGTCGCGAAGCCGATCACGATCGCGGTCAGCACCAGCGCCTGCGGCAGCG
>CAZKHE010000115.1:0-14252 GCA_964552535.1 uncultured Enterobacteriaceae bacterium
CGCAGAGATCGGTCGCGAGCAGCACGCACTCGACCGGCGCCTGCGGCATGGCGGCGGGAAACATCACGGGGCCGATGCGCCTCAACAGCCCGGCGCCCGGCGCGAACCAGCCGATGGAGTCGAAGGTCGGCGCCATCTGCATCGCGCCGGTGCCGTCGAGCCGGTCGTGGGTGGTGCGGATGCCGTAGACCCCGTTGAACGCGGCGGGCACGCGCACCGAGCCGCCGGTGTCGCTGCCGAGGGCGAAGTCGCACGCGCCGCACGCCGTTGCGACGGCGGAGCCGGCCGACGAACCGCCCGGCAGGCGCCCCGGTGCGCGCGGGTTCACCGGGGTGCCGTAGTGATGGTTCGCGCCGGTGATGCTGTAGAAGAACTCGTCGCAGATCGTCTTGCCGATCGCGGTCGCGCCGGCATCGAGGAGCCGCTGCACGGCGTTGGCGTGGCGCGTGGCGACCGGCTGCGCCGCGAGCCACTGCGGGCTGCCGCCGCCGGTCCGGCAGCCGGCGATGTCGTACATGTCCTTCACCGCGAAGGTGAGGCCGGCCAGCGGACCGTCGCGACGCCCGCGAACGGGCGCCGCGAGGTCGTGCGGCACGAAGGCGCTGCCCTTGCCCGGCATGGCGCGGCTAGCGCGTCTGCGCGAGATACCAGTCGAGGATGGTCGCGCCGTCCCACGCGACCACGCCGGGGCGGCGCACGATGCTCTCCAGCACCCGCTCCACGTGGCGGATGCGGTGCGGCACGCCGGAGAGATACGGGTGGAAGGCGACGGCCATCACCTTGGGCCGCTCGGCGCCTTCGTCGTACAGGCACTCGAAGTGGTCCATGGCGCGCGTGTGCAGCACCTCGGACGGATGGTGCTGCAGCGCCATCATCACGATGTCGTGGATCTCGAAGTTGTACGGCAGGGCGACCACCGGCTTCGACTTGGTCGTGAGCGTCACCGGCTCGTCGTCCAGCACCCAGTCGCCGATGTACTCGACCCCCGCCGCGGCGAGGTGGTCGAGCGTGTCGTAGGTCTGCGTGAGGCCCGGCCCGAACCAGCCGCGGGGCCGGTAGCCGGCGCGCTGCCCGATGATCGAGAGGCTCCTCTCGATCACCGCGGGCTGATCCTCCAGCTTGTGCATCGGGATCTGCTCGTAGCTATGGGCGTTCAGCTCCCAGCCGCTCTCGAGGCATGCGTCCACCACCGCGGGGTAGCTCTCGCACACCTTCGCATTGAGCGTGACGGTCGGCTTGATGCCCAGCCGCTCGAACACCTTGCGCAGCCGCCAGAAGCCGACGCGCATGCCGTACTCGTGCCAGCTCCAGTTGGGGATGTCGGGCAGCATCGGCTGCCCCTGCGGGGGCGGGATGACGGTGCGCGCCATCGGGCGGGAGATGTCCCAGTGCTCGAGCGCGAGCACCGGCCACAGGATCACCCGCCCGCCGTTGGGCAGTTCCAGCGGCGGGCGCGCGTCGATCGGGGAGAACGGCAGGCGTTCGGACGGCAGCACGGCGGGCTCTCCCGGTGCGCTTTACAGCAGCTTGCAGGCTTCGTCGAAGGCGAGGCGCGGGCTGCGCGCGAACACCTTCGCCGGGTCGCCGTGTCCGAGGTTGGCGATGAAGTTCGTCTTGACGGGCGTGCCGGACCAGAACTCCTTGTCGACGCCTTCGTTGTTGAAGCCGGACATCGCCCCCACGTCCAGACCGATGGCCCGCGCGGCGATGATGAGGTAGGCGCCCTGCAGCGAGCTGTTGCGGAATGCGGTGGTGTCGGCGAAGGCTTTCTTCTCCGGCCCCTTGAACCAGTTGATCGCCTCCTGGTTGTGCGGGAAGAGGCGCGGCAGGTTCTCGTAGAACGCGGTGTCGTAGCCGATGATGGCGACCACCGGGGCGGCCATCGTCTTGTCGACGTTGCCCGGGTTGAGATACGGCTTGAGACGGGCCTTCGCTTCCGGCGTGCGCAGGAAGAGGATGCGCGCGGGCGAGCAGTTGGCCGAGGTCGGGCCCCACTTCATCAGCTCCCAGAGCTGGCGGAGCTGGTCGTCGGACACCGGCTTGTCCTGCCAGCCGTTCTGGGTGCGCGCCTTGCGGAAAAGGGTGTCGAGGGCCTGGTCGTCGAGCATCGAGCGTCTCCTGGATGGTTGGGATTCTTGCTTGGATGACCGAGCGCGGAGGCGGTTCGCCGGCGCGCCGAGATTCTGCCTGGAAGGCCGCGGCTGTTCGAATATCGAACAACCATTCACTTTGCGAACATTCTCCGGTAGCCTAGGATACCTGTCAATTTCCCCTGCACGCCGCGCGCCCGCGGCGGCTTCGAGAGGTCCCTTCCCATGACCCAAGCCTACATTTGCGACGCGGTCCGCACGCCCTTCGGCCGCTATGGCGGCGCCCTCGCGGGCATCCGCGCCGACGACCTCGCCGCGCTGCCGATAAAGGCGCTGATGGAGCGCAACGCCGGCATCGACTGGAATGCGCTCGACGACGTGCTCTACGGCTGCGCCAACCAGGCCGGCGAGGACAACCGGAACGTCGCGCGCATGGCGCTGCTGCTGGCCGGTCTGCCGCAGGAGGTCCCCGGTGCGACGATCAACCGCCTGTGCGGCTCGAGCCTCGACGCCGTCGGGACCGCCGCGCGCGCGATCCGCTCGGGCGAGGCCGACCTGATGATCGCCGGCGGGGTGGAGAGCATGACGCGCGCCCCGTTCGTGATGGGCAAGGCCGACAGCGCGTTCTCGCGCAGCGCCGCCATCCACGACACCACCATCGGGTGGCGGTTCGTGAATCCGCTGATGAAGGCGAAGTACGGCATCGACTCGATGCCGGAGACGGCCGAGAACGTGGCGGTCGAATTCCGGATCGCGCGTGCCGACCAGGACGCCTTCGCGCTCCGCAGCCAGCAGCGCTGGGCCCGTGCCCAGGAGGCCGGCTTCTTCAAGCGCGAGATCGTGCCGGTCGCGATTCCGCAGAAGAAGGGCGACCCGAAGCTGTTCGACACCGACGAGCATCCGCGCCCGGACACCACGCCGGAGATGCTCGCCAAGCTGAAGGGCGTGGTGAAGCCCGACGGCACGGTGACCGCGGGCAATGCCTCCGGCGTGAACGACGGCGCGTGCGCGGTGCTGCTCGCCTCGGACGCGGCGGTGCGCAAGCACGGGCTCAAGCCGCGCGCGCGCGTGCTCGGCATGGCCACGGCCGGCCTCGCGCCGCGCATCATGGGTTTCGGCCCGGCGCCGGCCTCGCGCAAGGTGCTCGCGCAGACCGGCCTCACGCTCGCGCAGATGGACGTGATCGAGCTCAACGAGGCGTTCGCGGCGCAGGGCCTCGCGGTGACGCGCGACCTCGGCCTGCCCGACGACGCGGCACACGTCAACCCGAACGGCGGGGCGATCGCGCTCGGCCATCCGCTCGGGGCGAGCGGCGCGCGCCTGGTCACGACCGCACTGAACCAGCTCGAGACGGTCGGCGGCCGCTACGCGCTGTGCACGATGTGCATCGGCGTGGGGCAGGGGATCGCGCTGGTGATCGAGCGGGTGTAGGGCTTTCGCCCTACCGCCCGCGCAGCCGCAACGCCTGCTCGATCCGCGCCGCGGCGCTCTGCAACTCGGGCAGGAAGTTCTTCTGCATGTCGGCCACCGTGCACCGCGCGGCCTGGCCGCTCACGTTCATCGCGGCGATGACCGCGCCGTTGGAGTCGTGCAGCGGTACCGAGATCGAGCGCAGGCCTTCCTCGAGCTCCTGATCGACGAGCGACCACCCGCGCTTCGCATCGGCGAGGATGACCTTCTTGAGCTGCTTCGCGTCGGTGATCGTGTGCCGCGTCTGCGACACGAGCTTCGCTCTCGCGAGCACGCGATCGAGCTCGGGCTCGGGCAGCGCGCCGAGCAGCACCCGGCCCATCGAGGAGCAATAGGCGGGCAGGCGGCTGCCGATGGACAGCCCGATGGTCATGATGCGATGGGTCGGCACGCGCAGCACGTACACGATCTCGTCGCCATCGAGCACCGACACCGAGACCGATTCGTGCACGCGCTCCACCAGGTCTTCCATGATCGGCTGCGCGACGTCCCACAGCGGCATGGAGGAGAGATAGGAGTAGCCGAGATCCAGCACCCGCGGCGTGAGCGAGAAGCTGCGGCCGTCGAGCGCCACGTAGCCGAGGGTCTGCAGCGTGAGCAGGATGCGGCGCGCGCCCGCGCGCGTGAGCCCCGTCTTCTGCGCAACCTCGGTGAGCGTCATGGTCTTCGCGCGCGGGCCGAACGCGCGGATGACCGCGAGGCCACGCGCGAAGGACTGCACGTACTCGCTGGAGGGCTTCGGCGGCGCGGCGTCCTGCGCGTCCACAGCGGCGTCGGCGGCGGCGGGGTGCGGGGGTTGGGGCATGCCGCATTATCGGTTCTGTTCACCATAGGAACAACTGTTCGAATGCCGGCCGGGCACCCAGGATCGGTCATTTCTTCACAACTTACTTGCGGTCGGTTCCGCAAGTAGTTGATTTCCTTGACCCTGGTCCTGGCTCGGATTTTGAGCCAGTGCATTTAAGTCGTTGTCGCACCACAAAAAATCCACGCACCTCCCCTTGACCCTGCCCGGAACGTTCTCTACAGTGGCGAGAAGTGCAATTTCGTGGGAAAAAATGGCGGAAACGGCCCGAAACGGGCGATTCCGCCCGTTTTCCGCACCGCACCGGGAGGGGGGCGAGTGTTTCAAGGGGCGACCGAGCTCAGTCTCGACGCGAAGGGCCGGCTGGCGGTCCCGACGCGCCATCGGGATGCGCTCGCATCGGGCAACGGGAAGGTGGTGCTGACCGCCCACCCGGACGGCTGCCTGCTGCTCTATCCGCACGTCTCCTGGGAGCCCATCCGGGCGAAGCTGCAGGGCCTCTCCAACTTCAATGAGCAGGCGCGGTGGTGGCAGCGCCTGCTGCTCGGCTTCGCCGAGGAGCTCGAGCTCGACGGCTCGGGCCGCATCCTCATTTCGCCGGCGCTGCGCAAGCTCGCCGGCCTCCAGAAGCAGGTGATGCTCGTCGGCCAGGGCAGCCGCTTCGAGGTCTGGGACCTCGATCGCTGGGAGGAGAAGCTCGGCCAGGCGATGCAGATGGCGGCGGGTTCGCCGCCCCCCGGCACGGAGGGCTTCGCGCTGTAGCGATGGGAGCGGCGGCCGTCCATCGCACCGTACTGCTCGCCGAGGCGGTCGATGCGCTGGCGGTGAAGCCGGACGGGATCTACGTCGACGCGACCTTCGGGCGCGGCGGCCACGCCCGGGCGATCCTCGATCGCCTCGGGCCGCAGGGCAGGTTGATTGCGCTCGATCGCGACCCTGACGCGATCGCGGCGGCGAAGGGAGTAGGCGACCGCCGCTTCGGCGCGCATCACGCGCGCTTCGGCGAGCTGGGCCGGGTGGTGCGGAGTGCGGGTGTGCAGGCGGTGGACGGCGTGCTGATGGACCTGGGGGTGTCGTCGCCCCAGATCGACCGCGCCGAGCGTGGGTTCAGCTTCAGAGGAGACGGGCCGCTCGACATGCGCATGGACACCACGCGCGGCGAGACGGCGGCGGACTGGATCGCAGGCGCGACCGAAAGCCGTTTGAGGGGAGTGATCAGGGACTATGGCGAAGAACGGTTTGCTGGCCAGATTGCAAAGGCGATTGCTGCTGCTCGGGAGCGAGAGCCCATACGCACCACAGGCCAACTTGCCCGCATCGTGGCAGCGGCCGTCCGCACGCGCGAGGCCGGCCAGGACCCGGCGACGCGCACCTTCCAGGCTCTACGGATTCACGTCAATCAGGAGCTTGAGGAATTGTCGCTAGCGCTGCCCCAGGCGGTCGACCTGCTCGCACCGGGGGGCCGCCTGGCGGTGATCAGCTTCCACTCGCTCGAGGACCGCATCGTGAAGCGCTTCATGCGCGAGGAGTCGACGCCGCAGGTGCCGGAGCGGCTGCCGGTGCGCGCGGCGGACCTGCCGAAGCCGCGCCTGCGCCTCGTCGGCCGCGCGGTGAAGCCCTCGGGCGCCGAGGTGGCGGCCAACCCGCGCGCGCGCAGCGCCGTGCTGCGCGTCGCCGAGCGCAACGCGTGACCCCGGCATGACCCGGCTCAATCTCCTCCTGCTGATCGTCCTCGCCGTGTGCGCGGTGGGTCTCGTCACCTCCCAGCACAAGGCGCGCAAGCTCTGGATGGACCTGGAGCGCGAACAGGCGCGCACCCGCGCGCTGGACGTCGAGTGGGGCCAGCTCCAGCTCGAGCTGTCCACGTGGGGCCTGCACTCGCGCGTCGAGCGTCTCGCGGCCGCGCGGCTCGGCATGCGCGCCCCGGAGGCGCGCCGCACGCAGATCGTGGAGCAGCCGGCGCCGTGAAGTTCGCCGAGAGCCCCGTCCTCGCGCCGCGCTTTCCGCTGTGGCGCTCGCGTTTCGTCATTGCGCTGCTCGGCGTCGGCTTCGCGGTGCTCGTCGGCCGCGCCGTGTACCTGCAGGCGCTGAACGACGACTTCCTGCAGGCGAAGGGCGAGTCGCGCTACAGCCGCGTGATCGAGATTCCGGCAAACCGCGGGCGAATCCTGGACCGCAATGGGGAGGCACTTGCCGTCTCCACGCCGGTCAGATCGCTGTGGGCGATCCCCGAGGACGTGGTCATGAACGCGCAACAGCTCGGCCGCCTGGCCGAGCTTCTGGAAATGCCCAAGGAAGAGATCAGGAAGCGCCTCGCCGGCGCGGAGCGCGACTTCACGTACGTGAAGCGGCAGATCCCGCCGCCCGCCGCCGAGGAGATCGCGGCGCTCCAGATTCCCGGCCTGTACCAGAGCCGCGAGTACCGCCGCTACTACCCGGGCGGCGAGGTGATGGCGCACATGCTCGGTTTCACCGGCGCCGAGGACGTCGGGCAGGAAGGCATCGAGCTTGCTTTCCAGCGCCACCTCGCGGGCAAGCCGGGGAGCCGTCGCGTGATCAAGGACCGCCTGGGCCGCATCGTCGAGGACCTCGAGTCGATCCGCGAGGCGCAGGAGGGCAAGGACGTGGTCCTCGCGCTCGACTCGCGCATCCAGTCCCTCGCCTACGGCCAGCTCAGGGCGGCAGTGGAGCAGCATCGCGCGAAGGGCGGCGGCATCGTCGTGCTGGATGCGACCACCGGCGAGATCCTCGCCCTCGCGAACCTGCCGACGTACAACCCCAACAACCGTGCGAAGCTCGCCGGCGGGCAGCTCCGCAACCGGGCGGTCACCGACGAGTTCGAGCCCGGCTCCACGCTGAAGCCGTTCACCATCGCGCTCGCCCTCGACCAGGGCAAGGTCAAGCCGTCCACGGTGATCCAGACCGCACCGGGCTCGCTCACCATCGGCCACGCGACCATCCGCGACGCGCATCCCGGTGGCGCGATGACGGTGGAGCAGGTGATCCAGAAGTCCTCCAACGTCGGCTCCGCGAAGATCGCGCTCGGCATGGCGCCCGAGGTGCTGTGGGATCTCTTCGACGACGTCGGCTTCGGCGCGCCGCCGAAGCTCGGTTTCCCCGGCGAGGCCAACGGCAAGCTGCGCCCGTTCAAGACCTGGAAGCCGGTCGAGCAGGCCACCATGTCGTACGGCCACGGCATCGCCGTGAGTCTCGTGCAGCTCGCGCGCGCATACACGATCTTTGCGCGGGACGGCGAGCTGGTGCCGCTGTCGCTCCTGCGCGTCGACATGCCGGTGGCCGGACGCCGGGTGCTCGCGCCCGACACGGCCCGCGACGTGCGGCGGATGCTGGAAATGGCGGTGCAGCCGGGCGGCACCGCGCCGCGCGCACAGGTCATGGGCTATCGCGTGGCCGGCAAGACCGGCACGGCGCACAAGCTCGAAGGCGGCGCCTACGCGCCGGACAAGTACGTGAGCTCCTTCGTCGGCTTCGCGCCGGCATCGAACCCGCGCCTGGTGATCGCGGTGATGGTCGACGAGCCCAGCGCGGGCCAGTACTACGGCGGCCAGGTGGCGGCGCCGATCTTCGCGCGGGTGATGGAGGCGAGCCTGCGCGCGCTGGGCGTGCCGCCCGACGCGCCGATGAAGCCGATCGAGCTGCCGGCAGCCGGCACCGAAGTCAAGGAAAGCGTTTAGGTGCGATGACGTGGACGACGTGGACGACATCTTGCGGCGCCTCGCGGCGCAGGGGGTCGAGATGAAGCGCCTCACCGCCGACAGCCGCAGCGTGGGCTGGGGCGACACGTTCCTCGCGTATCCGGGGGCGAAGGCGGACGGCCGCAAATTCATCCCGCAGGCCATCGTGGCCGGCGCGGGCGCGGTGCTTTGGGAGCGCGACGAGCACTTCGAATGGGACGCGGACTGGCGCGTGCCCAACCTCGGCGTCGCGCGCCTGCGCGACGTCGCCGGGCCGCTCGCCGCCGAGGTGTACCGGCACCCGTCGCGCGAGCTCGCCGCCATCGGCGTGACGGGCACCAACGGCAAGACCTCGTGCAGCCAGTGGATCGCGCAGGCCTTCAACGCCGCCGGCCGCAAGTGCGCGGTGATCGGCACGCTGGGCATGGGATTCCCCGATGCGCTCGCGCCGAACCCGAATACCACGCCCGACGCCATCGTGCTGCAGAAGGGCCTGCGCCAGTTCGTCGATGCCGGCGCGCAGGCGGTGGCGATGGAGGTGTCGTCCATCGGCCTCGACCAGGGCCGCGTCAACGGCACGCGCTTCAGGGTGGCGCTGTTCACCAACCTCTCGCGCGACCACCTGGATTACCACCGCGACATGGAGGCCTACGGCGAGGCGAAGGCGAAGCTCTTCCGCATGCCCGGCCTCGCGCACGGCGTCCTCAACCTCGACGACGCGTTCGGCGTGCGCCTCGCCCAGTCGCTCACCGGCTCCACCGTGGAGCGCGTGGGCTACAGCCTGGTGAACGGCGCTGCGCAACGCGGCGGCGTGGAGCGCTGGCTCGAGGCTCGCGAGCTCGCCATCGGCGGGGAGGGCATGCGCTTCCGGCTCGCTTCGAGCTGGGGCGAGGCCGACGTCGTCTCGCCGCTGGTGGGCCGCTTCAACGCGGCCAACCTGCTCGGGGTGCTCGGCGCCCTGCTCGTCTGCGGCCTCAGCCTCGAGGACGCGGTCGCCCGCGTGCAGGCGCTCGCGCCGGTGGCCGGGCGCATGCAGCGCCTCGGCGGCGGCGCTCAGCCGCTGGTGCTGGTGGATTACGCCCACACGCCCGACGCGCTCGAGAAAGTGGGCGTGGCCGCCCGCGACCTCGCGCGCAGCCTCGGCGGGCGTCTCGTCGTCGTCTTCGGCTGCGGCGGCGAGCGCGACCGCGGCAAGCGTCCGCTGATGGCCGAGGCGGTGTCGCGGGTCGCCGACAGTGCCATCGTCACCAGCGACAACCCGCGCGGCGAGGACCCCGAAGCGATCATCGCCGACATCGTGCCGGCGCTGCGCGTCGCGCACGAGGTCGTGATCGACCGCCGCGCAGCCGTGCGCCAGGCGATCGGCGAGTGCGGCACCGGCGACGTCGTGCTCGTCGCGGGCAAGGGCCACGAGCCGTACCAGGAGATCGCCGGCGTGAAGCACCCGTACAGCGATCTCGACGAAGTGCGCGCCGCGCTCCACGATGGCGCCGCAAGGGGGGCGGCATGATGGCGCTCGCCGCGGCCGCGCAGGCGCTCGGTGCGCGCGTAGTGGGCGGGGACACGACGTTCACGTCGGTCTCCACCGACACCCGCACGATCGAGGCGGGCGCACTGTTCGTCGCGCTGCGCGGCGAGCGGTTCGACGGCCACGATTACCTGGCCGCGGCGCGCGAGCGGGGGGCGACGGCGGCGATGGTCGATCGCGTGACCGGCTTCGACGGCAAGGCGGGCCAGCTGCCGCTGATGGTGGTGGGCGACACGCGCCTCGCGCTCGGCGCGCTCGCCAAGCACTGGCGCCTCGCGCACACGCTGCCGGTCATCGCCGTCACCGGGTCCAACGGCAAGACCACGGTGAAGGAGATGATCGCGGCGTGCCTGCGCGAGCACTTCGGGGCCGAGCGCGTGCTCGCGACGGCGGGCAACCTGAACAACGACATCGGCCTCCCGCTCACGCTGCTGCGGCTGCGCCCCGGGCACGCATGCGCGGTGGTCGAGCTCGGCATGAACCACCCGGGCGAGACGGCGTATCTCGCGGACCTCGCGCGCCCCACCGTGGCAGTGGTGAACAACGCGCAGCGCGAGCACCAGGAGTTCATGAAGTCGGTGGCCGACGTGGCGGCGGAGCATGCGGCCGTGTTCGCGGCCCTTCCGGCGGACGGCATCGCGGTGGTGAACGAGGACGACGCCTACGCGGGCTATTGGAAGGGGATCGTCGGGTCGCGCGGCGTGCGCGGCTTCGGTCTTGCAGCGGGCGCGGTGAGCGCGACGTACCGGGTCGATGCCCTCGACAGCACGGTCGAGCTGCGCACGCCCGAGGGCGCCGCGTCGTTCAAGCTCCACGTGCCCGGCCTGCACAACGTGCGCAATGCCCTGGCCGCCGCCGCCGCCGCCGGCGCAGTGGGCGTGCCGGTCGCGGCCATCGCGCGTGCACTGGAGGGGTTCCGCGCCGTGAAGGGGCGGATGCAGCCGAAGCCCGGCCGGCACGGCGCACGCGTCATCGACGACACCTACAACGCGAATCCGGACAGCGTGATCGCCGCCATCGACGTCCTCGCCGCCGCGCCGACGCCGCGCGCGCTGGTGCTCGGCGACATGGGCGAGGTCGGCGAACACGGTCCCGCGTTCCACGAGGAGATCGGCCGGCACGCGCGTGCACAGGGCATCGAGCGCGTCCTCGCCGTCGGTACGCTCGCGCGGGAGGCGGCGAAGGCGTTCGGGCCCGGCGGCGAGCATTTCGACAGCGTCGAGGCGCTGATCGCGCGCCTGCAGGGGCTGCTGCCGTCGCGCCCGACGGTGCTGGTCAAGGGGTCGCGCTTCATGAGGATGGAGCGGGTGGTCGAGCACGTGGTCGCGGCGGAGAACAACTAGTGCTGCTCGAGCTCGCCGAATATTTCTCGCGCGACATCCGCGCGCTGAACGTCTTCAGCTACATCACGCTGCGCGCGGTGCTCGCCGCGATGACCGCGCTGGTGATCTCCTTCATCGCCGGACCGGCGATGATCCGCAAGCTCACCGCGTACAAGATCGGGCAGTCGGTGCGCACCGACGGCCCCCAGACCCACCTCACCAAGGCCGGCACGCCGACCATGGGCGGCGCGCTGATCCTGGTGGCGATCGGCATCACGACGCTGCTGTGGGCCGACCTCTCCAACCGCTTCGTCTGGGTGGTGCTGCTCGTGACCCTCGGCTTCGGCGCAGTCGGCTGGGTGGACGACTACCGCAAGGTCGTGCACCGCAATCCGAAGGGGCTGTCGGCCAAGGAGAAGTACTTCTGGCAGTCGCTGATCGGCATCGTCGCCGCCGTGTATCTCGCGTTCGCGATTCCCGCGCCGACCACCGCGCAGATCTGGGACCTCTTCGTCGCCTGGGTGCAGTCCGGGTTCTCGATGGACCTGCCCCCCAAGGCCGACCTCATCGTGCCGTTCTTCAAGAACATCGCCTATCCGCTGGGCGTGTTCGGCTTCATCCTGCTCACGTACTTCGTCATCGTGGGCACGTCGAACGCGGTGAACCTGACCGACGGCCTGGACGGGCTGGCCATCATGCCGGCCGTGATGATCGCCGGGGCGCTGGGCATCTTCTGCTATGTGCAGGGCAACGCGGTGTTCTCGAAGTACCTGCTGCTGCCCTACATCCCGGGGGCCGGCGAGCTCGCGATCTTCTGCGGCGCGATCGTCGGTGCAGGACTCGGCTTCCTCTGGTTCAACGCCTATCCCGCGGAAGTGTTCATGGGCGACGTCGGCGCGCTCGCCCTCGGCGCCGCGCTCGGCACGGTGGCGGTGATCGTGCGCCAGGAGATCGTGCTCTTCATCATGGGCGGGGTGTTCGTCGCCGAGACGGTGTCGGTGATGATCCAGGTGCTGTACTTCAAGGCGAGCGGCGGCAAGCGGGTCTTCCGCATGGCGCCGCTGCATCACCACTACGAGCTGGGCGGGTGGAAGGAAACCCAGGTGGTCGTGCGGTTCTGGATCATCACCATCATGCTCGTGCTGTTCGGGCTGTCGACGTTGAAGCTGCGATGAGCGCGACCGACCTCTCCGGACGAAAGGTGCTGGTGCTCGGCCTGGGCGAGACCGGCCTCTCCATGGCGCGCTTCCTCGCGCGCCGCGGGGCGTGGCTGCGCGTCGCCGACACGCGCGACGCCCCGCCCGCGCTCGACGCGCTGTGCCGCGCGATGCCGGACGCCGAGGTCGCGCTCGGGCCGTTCGCGCCGCGGCTGCTCGACGGCATCGACATGGTGGCGATCAGCCCCGGCATCCCGCTCGCCGACCCGGTGCCGCAGGCCGCCGCGGCGCGCGGCATCGAGATCGCGGGCGACATCGAGCTCTTCGCGCGCGCGCTGCCCGCGGGTGGGAAGGTCCTCGCGATCACGGGCACGAACGGCAAGACCACGGTCACCGCGCTCACCGGCGCGATGCTCAGGGCGGGCGGGCTGGACGCCGAAGTGGCGGGCAACATCAGCCCCGCGGCGCTCGATGCCCTGATGACGCGCGAGGACGAGCGCAGCACGCCCGACGCGTGGGTGCTCGAGCTGTCGAGCTTCCAGCTCGAGAGCACGTCGTCGCTGCGGCCGCTCGCCGGTGCCATGCTCAATCTCACCGAGGACCACCTCGACCGGTATCCCGACATGGCGGCGTACGCGGCGGCGAAGGCGCGCATCTTCGCCGGCGACGGGATGCAGGTGCTCAACCGCGAGGACGCGTATTCGCGCGCCATGGCGATCGCGGGACGGCGCGTCGTGACGTTCGGCCTCGACACCGCGCCGGGCAACGACGACTTCGGGCTGGTGAAGGTACGCGGCGACTGGTGGCTCGCGCGCGGCACGACCCCGCTGCTCGCCGTAGGCGAGATGCGCCTGGAGGGCCTGCACAACGCCGCCAACGCGCTCGCCGCCATGGCGCTCGCGCGGGCGGCGGGCGTGCCGTGCGCCGCGATGCTGGACACGCTGCGCACGTTCCGCGGCCTGCCGCATCGCGTCGAGCGCGTCGCCACGCGCGACGGCGTCGCGTACTACGACGACTCCAAGGGCACCAACGTGGGCTCCACCGTGGCGGCGCTCGGCGGCTTCGCGAAGCAGCACGCCGGGGGCGACGCACGCGTCGTGCTCATCGCCGGCGGCGACGGCAAGCAGCAGGACTTCGCGCCGCTCGCGCCGGCCTGCGCCGCCGCGGCCCGCGCGGTGGTGCTGATCGGCCGCGACGCGCCCCAGATCGAAGCCGCGGTGGGCAGCGCAGTGCCCGTGGCCCATGCGACGTCGATGCAGGACGCGGTCGCGCGTGCCGCCGCGCTGGCGCGGCCGGGCGACGCGGTGCTGCTGTCGCCGGCGTGCGCGAGTTTCGACATGTTCCGCAACTACAAGCACCGCGGCGAGATGTTCCGCGCGGCGGTGGAAGGGCTGGCCGAGCATGCGCCGCATTGACCCGCCGCGCAGCCCCGCCGCCGAGTACGACCGCAGCGTGCTGTGGACCTCGCTCCTCCTCCTGGTCACCGGCCTCGTGATGGTCTACTCCGCGTCGATCGCCACCGCCGAGGCCTCGCGCTTCACCGCGCACCAGTCCACCTACTACCTGGTGCGCCACGGGCTGTTCCTGTCCTTCGGCGTGGTCGCCGCGATGGTCGCGTTCCAGGTGCCGATGCGCACCTGGCAGCAGCTTGCGCCGTGGCTCTTCCTGGCCGGGGTGGCGGCGCTGGTGCTCGTGCTCATTCCCGGCATCGGCCGCGAGGTGAACGGCGCGCGCCGCTGGATCCCGCTCGGCTTCGTGAACGTGCAGCCCTCGGAGTTCATGAAGCTCGCGGTGGTGCTCTACGCCGCCGACTACACCGTCCGCAAGAGTGCGGTGATGGGGAGCCTGAAGCAGGGCCTGATGCCGATGCTCGGCGTGATGCTCCTGGTCGGCGGGCTGCTGCTGCGCGAGCCGGACTTCGGCGCATTCGTCGTGATCTGCGCGATCGCGATGGGGATCCTCTTCCTGGGCGGCATGAACGCACGCTGGTTCGCCGCGCTCGCGGTGCTCGCCGCGGTGGGCTTCGCGATCCTGGTCGTCACCTCGCCGTACCGCGTGCAGCGCATCTTCGGCTTCATGGACCCCTGGGCCGACGCCTTCGGCAAGGGCTACCAGCTCTCCCATTCGCTGATCGCCTTCGGGCGCGGCGAGCTCTTCGGCGTCGGGCTCGGCGCGAGCGTCGAGA
>CAZKHE010000116.1:0-14229 GCA_964552535.1 uncultured Enterobacteriaceae bacterium
CGCTCGCGACGCGCCCCAAGCTGCTCCTGCTCGACGAGCCGATGGCCGGCATGGGGCCGGACGAGTCCGAGCGCATGATCACCCTCATCCAGGGGCTCAAGGGCTCGATCACCGTGCTGCTGATCGAGCACGACATGGACGCGGTGTTCCGGCTCGCCGACCGCATCTCGGTGCTGGTGAACGGGCGGGTCATTGCCACCGGGCTGCCGGCGGAGATCCGTGAGAACGCCGACGTGAAGCGCGCGTATCTCGGGGAATAGCGGGCATGAGCGAAACACTGCTGCAGGTCGACGGCATCGAGACCGCCTACGGATCCAGCCAGGTGCTCTTCGGGATCTCGTTCGAGATCCGCTCCGGGGAAATGGCGACGCTGCTCGGCCGCAACGGCATGGGCAAGACCACCACCATCCGCTCCATCATGGGCCTCACCCCGGCGCGCGGCGGCAGCATCACCTTCCGCGGACGGCGCACCGAGCGCCTCTCGCCCGACCGCATCGCGCGCGCGGGCATCGCCCTCGTGCCGGAGGGCCGGCAGATCTTCCCGAACCTCACCGTCCGGGAGAATCTCGTCGCGTTCGCGGACAACCGGAGCGGCACCAACGATCCGTGGACGCTGGACCGCGTGTTCGGCCTGTTCCCCCGGCTCGCCGAGCGCGCGGACAACATGGGCAACCAGCTCTCCGGCGGCGAGCAGCAGATGCTCGCCATCGGCCGCGCGCTGATGACCAATCCGTACCTGCTGATCCTCGACGAGGCAACCGAGGGCCTCGCGCCGCTCATTCGCGAGGAGATCTGGCGCTGCCTCTCGGCGCTGAAGCGCACCGGCCAGACGATCCTCGTCATCGACAAGTACGTCGAGCGGCTCGTGGCGCTCGCCGACCGCCACACCATCATCGAGCGCGGCCGCGTGGCCTGGCGGGGCGACTCGGCGGCGCTCGGGGCCGATCGCGACCTCTGGCACCGCTATCTCGGCGTCTGACCTGCAAGGAAAAAGGGCCGGCAGCGCCGGCCCTTCTTCGCGCCGCGCGCGTTGCTACATCGAGGCGCGACGGCGCGCGATCCAGCCCAGCGCGAACAGCCCGGCGAGCATCAGCGCGTAGGTGGAGGGCTCGGGAATCGGGGCGAGTTCCTGGTTGATGTCGAAGCGGATACCCGATTGAACCGTGTGGCGGTCGGCAAAGAAGATGTCGACGCGGTAATTGCCCTCGTCCAGGAAGGTGTTGAACGCAGTCTGACTTCCAATCGCCTTCACGCCGCCGTTGTCGGCGACGAGCTGGCCGTTGATGAACATCCAGGCGTCATCGTCCGCGGCCAGGAAGCCGCTGACCGTTCCCGCCGTAGACAGGTTGAATACGCCGGAGAAGATGGCTGCCGTGAAACCGGCGTTGCCGCCATTCAAGGTGCTGTTGCCGGGGAAGAGACCCGACGCGAAGCTGCCCGGAAAAGGCTCAGCGATGGTGGGGTTCAGCGCCTGCCGCACCGCATCGACGGCGACCACCCCCGTGCGGGGCGTCCACCACAGCAGTTCGTTCGTCAGTGCATCGACGTCCTTGAAGTTACGCGACGAGGCGGCCGGCGCCGCGGCGGAGGTGGCGGAGCGAACCGGCAGGCCGTTCGGGCCGAGCGTCGTGTTCACCAGCCCGGTCTGGAGCTGATCGATCGTGAGCTGCGTGTCCGGATGCCCCGGCAGCAGGGTGAACCACTGAGCGGTCATGACGCTCGCGGCATTCGCGGCAGTCGGCAGAAGCGCCGCCGCACCGAGGGCGACGACGAGATGACGGAGCTTGGAAGTCATGGAGCGCATGTTCATCGACCTTTCAGGAGTGACCGGGCGACGATAGAGGGGTATCGCGAGCCGATCAACGGCGGGAGCGCTCGATTGACAATCCTTTACGCCGCTGTGACAGTGATTTGCAGATTTCACTTTGTGTGACAATCCGATGCCGAGCGGCAGGGCGGTCTCCATGCGCACGGTCGACTTCTGGTCGGAATACGGCAGCACCTACGGCTACCTCTCGGTCGCGGATCGGGGCGCCCGCCGAGGCCGAGGGGATCGAGGTGCGCTCGCCGCCCTTCCTGCTGATGCCGCTGCTCATCGAGCAGGGCCTGCCGCACGGGCCATTCGCGCCGTTTGACGATCGACTCGTCAAAGCGCTGGAATGGGCCGCGCGAACGTAACCCTGACGTAACCGCGGCGACCCCGGCCATCCGTCAGTCATCCGCAAGCGCCGTGCAGCGAGACTGCGCTCGTCCCAAACGAGGCAGACCGACATGCACATCCCCTCATCCGCGATCGCCCTCCGGGCGATCCGCCTGCACCACCCCCGCGACGGCGAAATGCTCGGCGCGGCGCTCGATGCCCTGTCCGCGCTCGTCGCACGCTGGCGCGCGTGGCGCGAGGCGAACCGCCGCGAGCTCGAAGCCGAGCGCTGGCTCGCGCATGCAAGCGATCGCGACCTCGCCGACGTTGGCCTTGCGCGCGCTCGCCCCGGCGGCCCGGCCCTTGCCCTGTGGGAAGTGCGCTGATGCTCCGCACCCGCTTCACCGACGCCTACGGCCTCGCCGCGCCGATCGCCTCGGCCGGGATGGCGATGATCGCCATGCCCGCGCTCGCCGCCGCAGTGAGCAACGCCGGCGGCTTCGGCACCCTGGGTGGCGCGATGGCGCCACCCGACGCGCTGCGCGAGCTCGTGCGCGCGACCCGCGGGCTCACCCGGCGCCCGTTCGGCGTCGACCTCATCACCGAGTTCGTCGCGCCCGCGCACATCGACGTCCTGCTCGAGGAACGCCCGGCCGCAGTCGTCTTCTTCTGGAGCCTGCCCGAGGTGGGCGTCATCCGCCGCCTGCAGCGCGCGGGCATTCGCGTGTGGATGCAGGTCGGTTCGGTCGAGGAAGCACGCAACGCTGCCGGGGCCGAGGTGGACCTCGTCGTCGCGCAGGGCTCCGAAGGCGGCGGCCACAACCGCAGCGAGGCGGCGACCTTCACGCTGCTTCCGGCCGTATGCGATGCGGTCGCGCCGCTGCCGGTGCTCGCCGCAGGCGGCATCGCCGACGGCCGCGGGCTAGCCGCCGCGCTCGCGCTGGGCGCGGACGGCGCATGGTGCGGGTCGCGGTTCCTCGCTTCGGAGGAGGCGCACGCGCATGCGGAGTACAAGGCGCGCGTACTGGCTGCGAACATCGGCGACACCGTGGTGACGACGCTGTTCGGCCCCGAGTGGCCCGAGCAGCCGATGCGCGTGATCCGCAACCGTGTGGTGACCGAATGGGCGGGTCGCGAGCGCGAGGCGAGCCTCGCGGCAGGGCGATTCGGTGCGATCGGCACGACGCTGATGGGCGGCGAACGCATTCCCCTGCCCAAGTTCTCGGCATTGCTGCCGACCCCGCACACCGAGGGCGACTTCGACGAGATGGGACTCACGGCAGGCGAGAGCGCAGGCCGGATCGGAAAGGTGCTCTCCGCCGGGGACATCGTCCGCGCGATGGCCGGCGAAGCTCAACGCGTGATCGCGCAACTCGCGCGCCCTGCACCGGACGATAAAGCGCCGCTGACCCCTCCGGAGAGCGCCGTTCGCTGAAGGAGAAGGAGTAAGCTCGACTCCCCCGCGGGCGGCGCCGTGCTGCCCTCGGTACAAGGAACGACACGACAAGGGAGGACGAGATCTTGAATCACCGATCCATGCATCACTGCGGCTGCCACGCCGGCGCCGCCGCCGGCGGCATCACGCGGCGCGGCTTCCTCGGCGCGACCGCCGCGCTCGGCGCGCTCGCGGCCAGCGGCTGCGCCACCACCGGGACCGCTGCGCCGAAGCGCATCGACGTGCATCACCACATCTCCCCGCCGCCCTGGGTGGCGCTGCTGAAGAAGTCGAAGCTCGACTCCCCGCCGGTGAACAACTGGACGCCGCAGCGCTCGCTGGACGACATGGACAAGGCGGGGGTGGCCACGTCGATCACCTCGCCCACGCAGCCGGCGCTCAGCTTCGCGAGCGCGCAGGAAGCCGCGGACGTGGCGCGGGCGTCCAACGAGTACGCGCGCAAGCTTGCCGAGCAGCACCCCGGCCGCTTCGGCGTCTTCGCGCTGCTGCCCATGCCGCACGTGGACGCGACCCTGCGGGAGATCGAGTACGCCTTCGACGTGCTCAAGGCCGATGGCGTGGCCTTCATGACGAGCTACGGCGACAAGTACCTCGGCGACCCGTCCTTCGCGCCGGTCATGGACGAGCTGCACCGGCGGAAGGCGACGGCCTACACCCATCCCAACGATCCGGCGTGCTGCCGCAACCTCACGCAGGCGACGTCCGTTCCGCCGGTGGTGGTCGAGTTCGGCACCGACACCACGCGCACCATCGCGAGCCTGATCTTTTCCGGCACGTCGATGCGCTGCCGCGACATCAACTGGATCTTCTCGCACGGCGGCGGCACGCTGGGCTCGCTCACCGAGCGCTTCCTCGTGCAGGTGGTGTCGTATCCGCAGTTCAAGCAGCGCGGCTTCACCAGCGAGAACGTCGGTGCGGAGCTGCGCCGCTTCTATTACGACACCGCGCAGGCCTCGAATCCGATCGCGATGGCCTCGCTCACGAAGCTCGTGGCCACGACGCAGATCGTCTTCGGCACGGATTATCCGTACCGCAACGCAGCCGAACACGTGCAGGGCCTGTCGGAGGTCTTCGGTCCCGCCGACCTGCGCCTGATCGACCGCGAGAACGCGCTGCGCATCCTGCCCCGCCAGCGCGGCTGAAGACGGACGGAAGGACGGGGGCGACCGCCCCCGTCCCGACGCCGAAGCGTGCACTCGCACCCGGTTCCCGGGTGCGGTGCACCACGGAAAGTCGCGCCGGGAAGCTTGCATTCGCACCTATCGGCGACTAGAGTGCGTCGGTCGATCCCGCCCGAGCACGCCCCTTGGCCCGCCGCCGATCCGCCGCCGATTCCGCCGCCGCACCCGTCGCGGCCGCCGCCACGCCGGCGTTCGATCTCGACGCGCATCTCTTCTTCTGGCTCACCCAGGTCCTCGGCCGGCGCGACCGGCAGCTCGTCGCCGCCTTGAAGGGCCACCGGCTGCGCGTGCCCGAGTGGCGGGTGCTCGCCTCGCTGGCCGGCCGCCAGCGCTCGTCCATGAACGAACTGGCGGAGCTCGCCACCATCGATCGCACCACGCTCTCGCGCACCGTCGATCGGATGGCGAAGGCCGGCTGGGTCATGCGCCTCTCCGACTCGGACGACATGCGCGTGACGCGCCTCGCGCTCACCGCGTCCGGACGCGCCCTGTTCGCGCGCGTGCTGCCGCAGGTGGACGCGCTCAACCGCGGCGCCATCGAAGGCCTGCCGCCCGGCAGCGTGGAGATGGTGCGCTGGGCGCTGCGCGAGATGTGCGGCAATCTCGACCGCGCCCTCACCACCGCCGCCGCGCCGAAGCGCGCGGCCTGATTCCAGCGCCTCACCAGGAGGAAACATGCTGCACGAGAAGATCCCGAACCTCGCGAAGTACGTCGAGCCCGACCGCGTCCGCAAGGAGGTCTACGCCGACCCGGACATCTTCCAGCTCGAGATGGAGCGCATCCACGAGCGCGTGTGGATCTACTGCGGCCACGAGAGCCAGGTGAAGAAGCCGGGCGACTACTACACCGTGCAGATCGGCCGCCAGCCGATGGTCATGGTGCGCGGGCAGGACGGCAAGGTGAACGTGCTCTACAACCGCTGCCCCCATCGCGGGGCGATGCTCTGCGGCGACCGGCACGGCAACACCGGCGAGTTCTTCCGCTGCTCGTACCACGCGTGGACGTTCAACCACGACGGTTCGCTCAAGAACATCCCGATGATGCAGTCGGGCTACGAGGGCACGCGCTGGGGCCGCGACAACCCTGACTGCAACATGAAGCGGGCCGCGCGCGTCGCGAGCTACCGCGGCTTCGTGTTCGCGAGCCTCGCCGCCGACGGCCCGACGCTCGAGGAGTTCCTCGGACCCGGGAAGATCGCGTTCGACGACATCTGCGACCGCTCGCCGGAGGGCGAGGTGGAGGTGGTGCCGAACTGCTTCCGCATGATCCAGAACTCGAACTGGAAGATCTTCCTGGAGAACCAGCTCGACGCGCTGCATCCCTCGGTGACCCACCAGTCCACCGGCCGCGCCGCACGGGAGGTGGAGCTCGAGATCGAGAAGCGCACCGGCAAGGCGCCGCTGTCGTATCACATGCTCTCGGCGTTCGCGACCGTCACCATCGACAAGTGGGACAACTTCCAGACGCTGAACTACCCGAACGGCCACTGCATCCTCACCGGCTACATGGGCCTGCGCCCGCAGGACCCGGACACGCTGGAGTACGAGCGCGTGCTGGCGAAGGCCTACGGCGAGCAGCGCAAGGAGGAGATCCTCACCACCAACATCCACCACGTGCTGCTCTACCCGGGCCTCTCGGTGCAGTCGCCGCTGCAGCAGCTGCGTGCGGTGCGGCCGCTCGGCGTGGACAAGACGCTCACCGAGATCTGGCACTTCCGCCTCAAGGGCGCGCCCGAGCCGATCTACCGCCGCGCGCTCGCGTACTACAACCTGGTCAACTCGCCGGCGACCATGATCAACGCCGACGACCTGGAGAACTTCTGGAAGTGCCAGCAGGGACTTTCCTCCGACGGCGGCGACTGGGTGAGCTTCCACCGCCACTACGGGCGCGACCTCGCCCGCGGCGACATGATCGAGACCGCCCCGGGCATGGGCACCTCCGAGGCGCCGATGCGCAACCAGATGAAGGCCTGGGCCGAGTT
Organism: uncultured Enterobacteriaceae bacterium; assembly: GCA_964552535.1. Lineage (GTDB taxonomy): Bacteria > Pseudomonadota > Gammaproteobacteria > Burkholderiales > SG8-39 > CAZKHE01. Next base: position 6,760 of record CAZKHE010000116.1, read on the forward strand.
CATGGCGAAGGCATAAGGAGACGAGATCATGGCCACCAAGAAGAAAGCCCCCGTGAAGCAGCCGCCGAAGAGCCCGGCGAAGAAGGCGCCCGTGCGCGAGCCGGGCCGCAAGAAGGCGCCGATGAAGGCCGCAAAGAAGGCAAACACCCCGCTGCGGCCGGCGAAGAGCGTCAAGCGCGCCGCTGCGCCGATGCTGATGGCCGCCCCGCACGCGCATCACCACGACCCGCACCACGATCTGCACCACGAGGTGTCGCAGTTCCTCTACCGCCAGGCCGAGCTCCTCGACGACAAGCGCTGGCAGGACTGGATCGACCTCTTCACCGACGACGGCATCTACTGGATGCCCGCGGACCCCGCCGACGAAACCTGGGACGGCGTGCCGTCGATCTTCGCCGAGGACCGGAACCTGATGAACGTGCGCATGCGCCGCGTGCTCCATCCGGACGCGTGGTCGCAGAAGCCGATGTGGGGCACGAGCCACGTGATCGGCAACGTGGTGATCCTGCCGCGCGATCCCAAGACCGGCGACATCGTGGTGCGCTCGCGCTTCCACATGATGGAGCTGCGCCGGGACAGCACGCGCCACTTCGCCGGCACGTATCTCCATCACCTCGTGCGCACGCCCAACGGATTGAAGATCCGGCTGCAGCGCACCGACATGGTGAACGGGCAGGCGGCCTTCGACTACGTCCTTCAGGTGTGGGTCTGAGGCCGGGGAGAACGACATGACCACCGGCCACGCCGCCATCCGCGTCCAGGAAGTGAACCCGGCAAAGCTGACCGGGCTCTATCGGCGCGAATTCGAGCTGTGCCAGGTCAAGCAGGGCGAGACCATCGCCATCGTCAGCGACCTCGGCACGCGGCGCGAGTACATCCAGGCCGCGTTCGCGGCCGCGGAGGAACTCGGCGCCGACATCTACGAGATGTGCGTCAACTCCATTCCCTCCTGGACCAAGGTCGGCGTGCCGACCATCGGCCAGTGCAAGGGCACGCTGGAGGCGGTGTGCGCGGCCGACCTGATCGTGATCTTCCACGTGCCGCTGTTCACCCGGTGGCTGAAGCAGGTGATGGACGGCGGCACGCGCGTGCTGATGATCATCGACGCGCCCGACGACCTGGAGCAGCTCATGTCGCCGCCCGGGCTCAAGGAGGCCATGAAGCACGCCGAGGGCATCTACCGCAAGGCCAAGACGGTGCGCGTCACGCGCGACGGCGGCACCGACCTCACCTACTCGTGCGGCGAGTACCCGGTGATGACGCAGTGGGGCTACGCCGACGAGAAGGGCCACTTCGACCACTGGGGCGGCGGCCACATCCACACCTTCCCCAACGAAGGCAGCGCGCACGGCACCGTCGTCTTCCAGCCGGGCGACATCGTGATCCTCCCCTACTGCCGCTACGTGGTCGACCCGGTGAAGCTCGAGATCCGGGAAGGCCACATCGTGAAGATCGAGGGCGGGCTCGACGCCAAGCTGATGCGCGACTGGCTCGCCGACGGGAAGGCAAGCGACGCCGACCGCGATCCCTACGCCATCTCGCACCTCGGCTGGGGGATGAACCCGCAGGCGCTCTGGTACGGCCTCGCGCTGAACGGCGACAACCCGGAACGCAGCCGCGCCGCGGCGCGCACCTTCCCCGGCAACTTCCTGTTCTCGACCGGCCCCAACACGCAGGGCGGCGGCAAGCGCGCCACGCGTGGGCACTACGACGTGCCGATGCGCGACTGTACCGTGGCCCTCGACGGACAGGTCGTGATCGACCAGGGCAAGTTCACCGATCCGCGCATGCGCGTCGCGCGCGTGGCGCGCTAGCGGAATGCCGGCCGCCGACATCGCGGCGAAGTACCCGCCGCAGGAGCCGCTCTCCGAAGCGGGGCAGCAGTACGCCGCCGAGTGCCTGCGCCGCGGGGAAGGCATCGCGTTCGAGGAAGCGGCCTACGGCGCCGATCCGTACCAGCGCCTCTCCATCTTCCGGGCGCCGCGCCCCGACGGCCGGGTGCTGGTCTTCTGGCACGGCGGCGGGTGGACCAGCGGCTACAAGGAGTGGATGCACTTCAACGCCCCGGCGTTCACCGCCGCGGGCGTCACGTTCGTCGCGCCGGGCTATCGGCTCGCCCCGAAGCATCTCTTCCCCACCGGCTGGGAGGATTGCATGCGGGCGCTGGCCTGGGTCCATCGCAACATCGCGGGCTACGGCGGGGACCCCGCGAAGCTCTTCGTCGGCGGACACTCGGCCGGCGGGCACTACGCCGCACTGCTCGCCGCGCGCCGCGACTGGCCCGCGCGCGTGGACCTGCCCGCCGACGTCGTGAAGGGCACGCTGCCGGTGTCGGGCACCTACTGGTTCGGCGCGGACAGCGGGTTGTCGATGCGGCCGCGGTTTCTCGGTCCGGAAGGCCCGGACAACCGCAACGAGGACGACGCGAGCCCGCTGCGCCGACTGGCGCCGCCGCTGCCGCCGCTGCTGCTCTTCCACGGCGCGGAGGATTTTCCGCACCTCGCGAAGCAGGCGGAAGCGTTCGAGGCCGCGGTGCGTGCGGTCGGCGCCGACGTGCAGCGCGTGGTGCTGCCCGGGCGCAATCACTTCTCCGCGCACTACGCCTGCGGCGAGGCGGACGGGCCGATGGTGCCCGCGGCGCTGGCCTTCATGGCGCGGCACGCGTAGCGCGCACCGCGCGGCTTCGGGCAAGATAGCGTCCTCGTCATCGAGGACCAATCCATGAGCGGAAGGATCGAAGCGCGCCTCGCCGCGCTCGGCATCGTGCTGCCCGCGCCGGTGAACCCGGCCGGCAATTACGTCGGTGACGTCGTCACCGGGAACCTCGTCTTCACCGCCGGTCAGATCCCGGTGGAGAACGGCGAGCGCAAGTTCATCGGCAAGCTCGGCGGCGACATGACGGTCGAGCAGGGCCAGCAGGCGGCGCGCCTCTGCGCGCTGAACGTGCTCGTACGGCTGAAGGCGGCCTGCGGCGGCGATCTCGACCGCATCGCGCGCATCGTGAAGGTGGTGGGCTTCGTCAACGCGACGCCGGATTTCGGCGATCACCCGAAGGTGATCAACGGCGCCTCCGATTTCTTCGTCGAAGTGTTCGGCGAGGCCGGCCGCCACGCGCGCTCGGCCGTCGGCATGGGCTCGCTGCCCTTCGGCGTCGCGGTGGAGGTCGAGGCCGTCGCCGAGATCCGCCCGTAACCGGAGCCGCCATGCAGCAGACCGTCCGCCCCGACGCGGCCCTCATCGCCAGCCTCGAGGCCGCGCACTACCACCCGCTCTGGGACCGCTACAAGCGCATCACCCCGATCCAGCCGGCCCCGAAGGACGCCCCCATGCACTGGCCGTGGCGCGGCTTCGAGCCGTTCGTCGCACGCGCCGCGAAGGAAGTGCCGATCGAGGACGTGGAGCGCCGCGCCATCATCATGGCGAATCCGGCGTTCGGCGGCGACACCGTCACCACGTCGAACATGATCGCGGCGTTCACCATCCTCGAGCCCGGCGACCACGCGGTGCCGCACCGACACACCGCCTCGGCGATCCGCTTCGCCACGCGCGCGGAGGGCGCGGTGACCATCGTGAACGGCCGCCGCTGCGACATGCTGGAAGGCGATCTCGTGCTCACCCCGCCGATGTGCTGGCACGGCCACATCAACGCCGGCGAGCGGCGAACGGTGTGGTTCGACGCCGCCAACATGCCGCTGGTGTGCGGACTGGACGCGAGCTTCTTCGAGCCCGGCCGCCGCGACGACGCCGACTTCTGGAAGGTGGACGAGGGCGACGAGCGCCTGTGGTCGGCCTCCGGCATGAAGCCGGCGGCCGCCGCGCACATCGACGGCCAGTACCCGAAGTACCGCTATCCCGGCGCCGAGGCGAAGCGCCTGCTCGACGCCATGCCGCGTGCCGCAGACGGCTCGAAGCTCATGCGCTACGTGAACCCGCTCACCGGCGGCCCGGTGATGCCGATGCTCGACTGCTACCGCATGCGGCTGCCCGCGGGCGGTGCGAGCCAGCCGCAGCGCACGACCTGGAACCGCATCTGCCTCGTGGTCGAGGGCGAAGGCCGCTCCACCATCGGCGACCGCACCTTCGAGTGGTCGCAGCACGATGTCTTCACCATTCCGCACTGGACGTGGGCGACGCACACCGCGCGTGGCGGCGAGGCCGATTTCTTCATCGTGTCCGACTACGCCGTCTTCGAGGCGATGGGCCTGGTGCGCGAAGAGCGGCAGTGAGCTCGGGCGGCGGCCTGATCGGGACATCGCCACGGCGGCGCGAGGACGGCCCCCTGCTCGCGGGAGGCGGGCGCTTCGTGGCCGACCTCGCCGCACCGGACGCGCTGCACGCCGCCTTCGTGCGCTCGCCGCATGCGCATGCGCTCATCGCGCACGTCGACGTCGCACCGGCGCTGGCGCTGCCCGGCGTGGCCGCCGTGCTGACCGGTGCCGACCTCGCGCGCGACGGCATCGGTTCGATGCGCGCGCTCTGGCAGGTGCAGACGCCGGACGGCCCGATGCGCGAGCCACCGCGACCCGCGCTCGCGCACGACCGCGTGCGCTTCGTCGGCGAAGCGGTCGCCATCGTGCTGGCCGACTCCCGGCTGGCCGCGCTGGACGGGGCCGACGCGGTGCAGGTGGACTACGAGCCGCTGCCTGCCGTCGCCGCCGCGCGCGAGGCGGTCGCGGACGGCGCATCGCAGCTCCACGACGCGGCGGCCGGCAATGTCTGCCTGACGTGGCGCCGCGGCGATGCGAAAGCGGTGCGCGAAGCGTTCGCCCGCGCCGCGCACGTCACGCGCATCGCGCTCGTCAACCAGCGGCTCGCCGGCTGCGCGATCGAGCCGCGCGCGGTGCTCGCGCAACCCGACGGCGACGGCCTGCTGGTCCACACGGCCACGCAGGTGCCGCATCACGTGCGTCAGCTCCTCGCCGAGGAGCTCGGGTTGCCGGAGCCCGCGATCCGCGTGGTCGCGCCGGACGTCGGCGGCGGGTTCGGCTACAAGGGCAAGCACTACCCCGAGGAACTGGCGTGCGCGTGGGCGGCCCGGCGCCTCCGCCGCGCGGTCCGCTGGACCGCGACGCGCAGCGAGAGCTTCTTGGCCGATCTCGGCGCACGAGATCACGTCACCGATGCGGAGCTGGCCCTCGACGCCGACGGCACCTTTCTCGCGCTGCGTGTGCGCACGCTCGCCAACCTCGGCGCGTACGTCTCGACGGTCGGCGCCGGCATACCGACCGCGATCCACGCGTCGCTGCTCGCCGGTGTGTATCGCACGCCGGCGCTGGACATCGAGATCACCGGCGTGTTCACCAACACGCAGCCCACCGACGCCTACCGCGGCGCCGGACGGCCCGAGGCCTGCTACGTGCTCGAGCGGCTCGCCGACCGCGCGGCGCGCGAGCTCGGGCTCGATCGCGCGGAGATCCGACGCCGCAACCTGATCCCGCCCGCGGCGATGCCGTACACCACACCCATCGGGCCGACGTACGACTCGGGCGACTTTCCGCGCGTCTTCGAGCGCGCCCTCGCGGTCGCCGACTACGCGGGCTTCGCCTCCCGGCGCGCCGAGGCCGCACGACGCGGCCTGCTTCGCGGCATCGGCGTCGCCGTCTTCGTCGAGTCGTCGGGCGTCGCGCCGTCGAAGCTCGTCGGCGCGCTCGGCGTGCGCGCGGGCTTCTTCGAGGCGGCGGAGATCCGCGTCGATGCGACCGGCGGCGTGACCGTCGCGCTGGGCACCCACAACCACGGCCAGGGGCACGCGACGACGTTCGCGCAGGTCCTCGCCGAACGGCTCGGCGTGCCGTTCGAACGCATCCGCGTGATCGAGGGCGACACCGCCGCCGTGCCGCAGGGCACGGGCACGTTCGGGTCGCGCTCCATGGTCGTCGGCGGGTCGGCGATCGACCGCGCCTGCGCGAAAATCGTCGCGAAGGGCCGGCGCATCGCCGCGCATCTGCTGGAGGCCGACGCCGCCGACGTCACGTTCGAGCGCGGCCGCTTCCGCGTCGCCGGCACCGACCGCGGGGTCGCGTTCGAGGCGGTCGCGCGCGCGGCGAACCTCGCGCACACCCTGCCCGCGGAGATCGAGCCGGGACTGCACGAGACCGCGTTCTTCGACCCGACGAACTTCGCCTACTCCAACGGCGCCCACGTGTGCGAGGTCGAAATCGATCCGGAGACCGGTGTCGTGCGCATCGTGCGCTACGTGACGGTGGACGACGTGGGCACGGTGATCAACCCGATGATCGTGCACGCGCAGGTGCACGGCGGCCTCGCGCAAGGGCTCGGCCAGGCACTCATGGAGCGCATGGCGTTCGATGCCGGCTCCGCGCAGGTGCTCTCCGGATCGTTCATGGATTACGCGCTGCCGCGCGCCGGCGACCTGCCCGACTTCGAGACCGAGAACGACGAGTCGCAGCCTTGCACCCACAACCCGCTCGGCGTGAAGGGCTGCGGCGAGACCGGCGCGATCGGCGCGCCCGCGGCGCTGGTCAGCGCCGTGCTCGATGCGCTCGGCGCCGACGACATCGAGATGCCGTGCACGCCGGAGCGCGTGTGGCGAGCCCTGCGGGATCGCCCGTGACCGCCGGCACGCCCACGCTGCACCTGGTGTGCGGCAAGATCGCTGCGGGCAAGTCCACGTTGTGCGCGCGTCTCGCCGGGACGCCCGGGACGGTGCTGGTGAGCCAGGACTTCTGGATGTCGCGGCTCTACCCGGAGGAACTGCGCACCGTGGACGACTACATCCGGCTGGTGCCGCGACTGCGCGCCGCAATGGGGCCGCACCTCGCCGACCTGCTGCGCGCGGGGCTCTCCGTCGTGCTCGACTGGCCGGCCAACACGGTTGCAAGCCGCACCTGGATGCGCGGCGTCATCACGGCGGCCGGGGCGGCGCACCGGCTCCATTGGCTCGACGTGCCCGACGACGTGTGCCTCGCCCGCCTGGCGGCGCGCAACGCCGCCGGCACGCACGAGTATGCGGTGTCGGCGGAGGACTTCGCCGCGATCACGCGGCTGTTCGAAGCCCCGGCGCCGTCCGAGGGCTTCGACATCATCGTGCACCGCTAGCGCTGCCCCGCTGCGGTCACCGCGCGGCGTAGTGCGCTTCCAGCACCGCCGCCGCTTCGTCCTCCAGCGCCGGGCCGAGCACCGTCACCCGATGCGCGCCCTTGCCCAGCACGGCGCGCGCATCGAGATCGAGCACGTCGGTCGCCGGGCCGGCGATGGCGTTCATGCGCGCCGCCGGCAGCGCGAACACCACCCGGGACACGCCGGACCAGTAGATCGCGCCGGCGCACATCGCACACGGCTCGCCGCTCGCGTAGAGGGTGCTGCCGGCGAGCGTCTGCGGGTCGAACTGCTGCGTGGCCTCGCGCAGCAGGTTGGTCTCCGCGTGTCCGGTGCAGTCGCCGGTGGTGTGCTGCGTGTTGCCGGCGGTGGCGATCACGTTGCCGGAAGCATCGACCAGCACCGCGCCGT